>JAZROH010000062.1:0-8150 GCA_045648645.1 Clostridia bacterium
TCGGTTTTCTAATGCGCGAAGAAAATCGGGGTTGTTACTTTCATAAGCGATTCTCTGTACTCTTTTCATTTGTATCACACCCTGAAAATATATTTATGATTTCGCATTTTTCTTCTAAAATAAAAAATGCGCCAACCGAAGCTGACGCATAAAAAACGCAAACTCCGGTAGTCGCCAAACTAACCTGAATAAAATGGTGGAATTATCCTGCCATAATAACCAGTGGAGCTTGCATTTTTAACAAACCCATAGTTATTATGGCAAAAAAAGGACATAGTATTCCTATAAATAAAAAATACTCCCACCTTTTCTTTTATTCAGTTAGTTTGGCAAGGAGTATTATATCACACTTTTCCCGAAATAGCAATCTTTTTTAACAGGTTTTACGTTTTTCACCATAGTACCGGCAAAATTTTTGCATAGAAAAGGACTCTGCCGCACATAAGTGCAACAACTTGTTGCACAAATTCTCTATCAGGATATTCCGCAGCAAACTTTGCCATATATTTTAATGAATTGACGACTTTTCCGTCATGAATTGGCTTCGCCATGAATTCTCGCTTCACTCCATGAATTGAATTTCTTCGAAATTCATTCCGGCTGAAACTGCAAAGCAGTTTCAGCCAAAGCTTTCCATATTATTTATAAAAACACTTGAAAATTCGCGTCTTTTGCATTATAATAGAAAAAAACACATACAGGAGAATCCATATGAAAATCGGAATTATCGGTGCGGGCAACATGTCCGCCGCCATTACAAAAGGACTTATCGGTGCAGGGACTGCGCCCCATGACATTTTTGTCAGCGACATTTCGCCGGAGAAGCTCGCGGACGCCGCTTCCTTGGGCGTACAAACCGGCACAAATGCGGATGCGGCAAAATTCGGTGAAGCCGTAATTATCGCCGTAAAGCCGAATATTTACGAAAAGGCGCTTCCGGACCTTTCGGCATACCTTGCCGGAAAGCTTGTCATTTCCATTGCGGCAGGTATTACCATCGGATTTATTTCCTCGCTTTTGCCCGGCGCAAGAATTGTACGACTGATGCCGAACACACCCGCCCTCGTTGGTGCAGGCATGACGGCAATTTCCCATGCCGCGCCTGCAACCAAGGCGGATGCCGACACGGTAGAAAAGCTGTTTTCCGCTTTAGGGAAAACGGTGCAGGTGCCGGAAAGTCTTATGGATGCAGTTGTTGCGGTAAGCGGCAGCGGTCCTGCCTATGTATATATGCTCATTGACGCCATGGCGCAAGGCGGCGTTGTAGAGGGGCTTTCCAAAAAGGACGCACTTCTTCTGGCAGCACAAACGGCATTGGGTGCGGCAAAAATGGTTCTGGAAACCGGCGAGCATCCGGCAGTTCTTTGCGACAATGTTTGTTCGCCCGGCGGCACCACCATTGCCGCGGTGGCGGCACTTGAAAAGGGCGGCTTCCGTTCCGCCATACTGGACGCGGAAAAAAAGTGCGCTGAGAAAAGCGCACAGCTGAAAAGATAACATACTTGTCCCTCCCGCCGCATACACTGTGGCAAAGGGAGGGTTTATATGCGCAGCAAAAATACGTTCTTGTTTTTATGCATGCCGGCGGCGCTCATTGCCGGTATTTGTCTGGGGACGGTGGCATCCACCCGTTCGGATTCTTCCGCCCTCTTTTCCGCCGCAGCAGAAAGTATAGCCTCGTCCACCTTATGTCTGGACAGTTTTTTGAAGGCACTTCGGCAAAACGCCATTGCAGCGGCACTCCTCTGCATTTTCGGCACAACGGTGCTCGGGGTGTTGCCTTCGGCGTTTCTCCTTTGCATGCGGGGCTATGCGGTAGGAAAAGCCGTGGGGGCGCTTGTGGCTTCCTTCGGCTTTCGCGGCTTTTTTGCCGCCGTCTGCGGCGTTTTTCCGCACAATCTCCTATACGTTCCGTTTTTATGCCTTCTGGCGGTGCACGGCGCGCGTTTTTCAAAGCGCCTTCTTCTTCGGGAAGGGAAAAGCCGCGGGCAGCTTACCACGTACCTTCTCTCTTCTCTTTTTTTGACGCTTCCGCTTATTCTCGGCTGTCTGGTGGAAGGATATATTTCTGCACCGCTTTTAAAATCCGTTCTCGGCGCACACCTGTAAAGGAGTTTTTACGTTGGAACAATTTTCTGCATTTTTAACAACTGAAAAACAGCTTTCCTCTTCTACCAAAGCTTCCTATCTTCGGGATATCAAGCTTTTTTCGGTATTCCTTCAAAAAGAGCCGGCAGAGGCTACGGAGGAAAACGTGCGTGCATATATTCTCCGCATGCAAAGCGACGGACGGGCAAACGCCACCATCCTGCGCTTTCTCTCTGCATTGCATACGTATTTCGATTTTTTGGTGTCTGCGGGGAAATGCAAGGATAATCCCGCCGCCAATATTCCCCGTCCCGAAATCGACCACAAATTGCCCATCATCCTTTCCCCCGAGGAAGCCGATCGGCTTCTTACTGCGCCGGAAGGGGACAACCCTCTCGCGGTGCGTGACCGGGCAATGCTGGAGCTTTTATATGCCACGGGCATGACCGTTTCGGAGCTTATCGGGCTTGATATTGAAAACATAAATTTACGCCGCCGTACCCTGGTGCTCAGGCGCGGCGGGCGAAAACGTACCGTCCCCTTTGGAAGACCTGCGGCAACCGCCATGAATTTGTATTTAAAGCAGGCGCGTCCTCTTCTTTTTAAAGGGAGCGGCGAGGTGGCGCTCTTTATAAACTGTAACGGCGCACGTCTATCCCGTCAAGGCTTCTGGAAGCTTATCAAAAAATATAAGAAGATTGCCGGTGTTGATAAGGAAATTACGCCCCACATGCTGCGCCACTCTTTTGCGGCGCATCTTCTGGAAAATGGTGCGGACCTTTCGTCCATTCAGGAAATGATGGGCTTTATTGACCCGGCATCCACGGCAATTTATACGAAAATTGTAGAAAACAAAATTCTGGATGTTTACCAGAAAGCGCACCCCAGAGCAAACTGATGTGAGAGGAAGCTATCCTATGCATATTTATGATATTATTGAAAAAAAGCGGGACGGCAAAATGCTGACACGTGAAGAAATTGCCTTTTTAATAAGCGGCATTACAAGCGGCACCATTGCCGACTACCAAACTGCCGCCCTTTTAATGGCAATGTTTATCCGCGGGCTGAATGCCGCGGAAACGCTCTCTCTCACAGAGGAAATGGCAAATTCGGGCGATATGCTGCCCCTTCGCCCTTTTGCGGTGGATAAGCACAGCACTGGCGGCATCGGGGACACAACAACACTCATTCTTCTTCCCCTTTGCCTTGCCGCAGGCAAAAAGATTGCAAAAATGTCCGGCAGAGGGCTTGGATATACGGGCGGTACGATAGATAAACTCCAGTCCATTCCCGGCTTTCGGACAAACCTTTCCCCCGAAGAATTTGAATACAATCTTGCCCATGTGGGCGCGGTGCTCTCGTCCCAGACGGGGAACATCGCCCCTGCAGATAAAATACTTTATGCCCTTCGGGACGTTACCGCCACCGTGGACAGTCTGCCCCTAATTGCCGCAAGCGTTATGAGCAAAAAGCTTGCGCTCGGGGCGGGAAAAATTGTGCTGGATGTCAAATGCGGCAGCGGTGCCTTTATGAAAACGGAAGCGGATGCCGCGGCTCTCGCCCGCCTGATGGTAGAAATCGGACGGGGCGCGGGACGGGATACAAAAGCGCTTATTACACGCATGGACGCCCCGCTTGGAACGGCAATCGGCAATTCTCTTGAAGTTATGGAGGCGATAGATGTCTTAAAAGGCAAAAGGGGACCGCTTCGGGATGTTTCCATAGCGCTTGCCCATCTTATGACGGACGCTTCCCTCGAAACACTTGAGGAACTTATTGAAAGTGGTACCGCATTGGAGGCGTTCGGTCGGTTTATCGAGGCGCAGGGCGGGGATGCCCGTGTTCTTTTTGACTATACGCTTTTTAAGCCATCCCGCTATACCCGAACGGTTACCCTTTCGGCGGAAGGCTATATTGCAGAAATGGATGCCGCCGCCATCGGTACTGCCGCCTGCATATTGGGTGCGGGACGGGTAAAGAAAGAGGATGAAATTGACCCTGCCGCCGGTATTCGAATGTACAAAACTATGGGCGATACGGCGGAAGGCTTATTCTGCGAGCTTTTTACTGACTGTGCGGAGGTACTTGATGAAGCGGAAGAAAAGGTACGTGCTTCTATCAAGATACAAAAAGAAAAAAAGCCCCTAAAGGGCATAATTATAGATTCTATCGAATAGGATACTACCAAAATGGCATAAGCTTCGGCTTTTGCCGGAAATGGAGGCCTATTCCTTGAAAACATGGATTTCTGTTCTGGTATGCAGCATTTTGCTGTTTTCCGCTTTTCCTGCCTGTGCCGATACGCCGGCACTTTCCGTAAATGCCAAGTCTGCGCTTTTAATGGAAGCATCCACCGGTCGCATACTCTACGAACACAACATACACGAAGCGCTCCCGCCCGCGTCTGTCACCAAAATTATGACGATGCTTCTTACCATGGAAGCCATTGCCGACGGCATCATCACCTATGACACCGTGGTAACCGCCTCCGAAAATGCAAAACGCATGGGCGGCTCTACGATTTTTCTGGATACGGGGGAACAAATGTGCGTGTATGACCTTCTCAAAGGCATTGCTGTGGCTTCCGGAAATGATGCCTGCGTTGCCATGGCAGAACACCTTGCGGGAAGCGAAGCGGAATTTGTACGCCGCATGAATGAACGCGCCGCTGCGCTCGGTATGCAAAACACCCATTTTGTAAACTGTAATGGACTGGATGCCGACGGGCATGTGACAAGCGCGTATGATATTGCCCTTATGAGCCGCGAGCTTTTAAAGCATGATAAAATTTTTGAATTTACTACCATCTGGGTGGACAGTCTGCGCGGTGGCGAATTCGGGCTTGCCAACACCAATAAGCTGATTCGCTTTTATGATGGGGCAAACGGGCTGAAAACCGGCTCTACCGACAAGGCACTCTATTGTCTTTCTGCCACGGCAAAACGAAATGATATGCAGCTTATTGCTGTAATTATGGGTGCGCCCTCCACAAAAGAACGCTTTGGAGGTGCCCGTGCGCTTTTGGACTACGGCTTTGCCAATTACACCATTGCCCGTGCGGCAGACACGGAAACGCCGGTGCATATGGCAAAGGTTGAAAAGGGCATACGCACCGAAGTTCCCCTTCGATGCGGCGCGGAATTATCCGTTCTACTCGAAAAGGCTAAAAGCGGAAATGTGGAAACCCGCATGGAGGCGGCAGAGGTGCTCACCGCCCCGATTACTGCCGGAGATAACGCGGGACGCGTAGTCTTTTGCGTGGGCGAGGAAATCCTCGGCGAAGTGCCCCTTGTTGCCGCAGAGGATGTTCCCAAAAAATCCTTCGGCAGTGTCCTTTGTGAGCTTCTTGCCCGCTGGTGTGCGGCATGAGCCGGATGTCGGCAAGGAAGAATTGTCTATCGCCTTCCGGCGCAAGTACAAAAGTTCACAAAATGTTCAAACTCTCCTTATAGTCGGGACATAAATTTATAGTAGTATGTAAATTAAGGGAGTAAGTTCTCCCGCAACCAATTCTTTTTCATTTTTCTCACAAAGGGTCTGCCTATCGGGCAGACCCTTTGTGCTTCGTTATACATATACACCTTCAATATGCAGATAGCGTATTTTTTGGAAGGTGTAGCTTCGAAGCGGACGCATATACGCATTAAACGTATGGGCGGCAACATAAATTTCTCCGTTTTGAATGCCCGTCACCAAAAGAGAATGATAAAACCGCGTTTTTTCTCCAAGCTGAATAACATCTCCGAGGCGCATATCCTCTGCGCTCCCCTCCCGCGCAAATGGACCGCGGGTATTGTTTGTCACCAGAAAATCATACAGAAATTCCACCCCCGTCCAGGATGGCGAACGGTCATTGATACTTCGATAGTACCACCCCGTCTCGGGCGTATAATTCATAACACCGCTCCCCGCATACAGGCATTGTGATATAAAATTTGTGCAATCGCCGCCGATTTCAGAAAAATCATAATATGCCGGATTGCGTTCATATGCCCATTTCTGCGCATACTGCACCGCACGTCTTCTGTTATATTCCCGTACACTCGGCATAAAAAATCACCCCCTGTCAATATATGACAAGCGGTGATTTTATTCTACACTATTGTGCCGCGCTGTATGGCGTTACCTCAATTGCTTTTGTAAGTACATCTGCATAGCTGTAAGAAATACGTCTGCCACTTTGGGCACTGTTTCGTGTATTCTCCAGCCGCACGATAAAAATATTGGGGTACGTTTGCTCAATTACCCCCCTGCGGGTTATCGCCCGTTTATGTCCCCGCCGTGCTGTCAGTTGAATTTCCTGTCCCACAATGCTGTCTAAATTTTCTTTCATCCTCGTCAAATCACTGCGTACAATCATTCCACACACATCCTTTTTTCATTTCGGCTTTTGCCGCCTCTACATACAATATATAGAGGATTCCCTGTTTACAGTATACCACAGATTAACGTCCCTGTCAACCAAATTTTAAAAATATATCATTTTTTTGTTACGACTGTGTTACATTTTTGTATAAACTCGCCTTAACCTCTGTATTTTCTACCGTCAATACAATTTGCACTGGCTCTGAAAGGGGGTTGCGAAAACGAAAATCCTGTTCGCCGAAGGATACGGCGGCATCCTTGCCGATTTCAACATAATGCACTTCGTTTGTATGGTCATGCCGCTCCGTAATTTCCATGCCTGCTGCCGCGGCGGCATTATACAAGGTGCTGCTGATTTGGCATACCCCGCCGCCAACCGCCATTTTCCGTTCGCCGTTTACAAGCATAATTGCCTCCCTGTAGCCCTTCTCGCTTGTTCGCTGTCCCACAACAGTGTTAAAGGAAAATTCCGTATTCGGCGCTACGATAAAGCCGTTTAAAGCTGCCGCACAAAGCTGCAAATTATGCACCCGCGAGGGCGCTGTATCTAATATGGTAGTGGTAAAACTGCCGAGGGCGACGGGGCTTTCCGTCGCCGTTTCGGTCGGCATAATTGAAGGGAGAACAGAGGGGATAATGGAAGGCAGGTCAGAGGCTTTTGGAAGATCTCCCTTAGTCATTCCGCAGCCGCTGAGCATACAAACGGCCAAAAGTGCCATAATAAACTTCATATTTTTCACTCCTTTCCTCTGTTTAGTTTTACAAGAAAAACAGATTTTATGCATTGTAAAACAGCATATCGCCCTTTTCTCAAAATTACAGCGTCGAAAGGTAAAAAAGAGTTGACTTTTTTTGCCTTTTGTGCTACAATATATAAAGAAAAATCAGCGTTGCCCGTAAAATGACTTACCGGGCAAGGCTTTTGTGCGTTTAAATATTGAAAGGAACGGTGTCCCATGCAGCTTTATAATACCATGACAAGACAAAAAGAGGAGTTTGTGCCCCTTGTACCGGGCGAAGTAAAAATGTACTCCTGCGGACCTACTGTTTACAATTATTTTCATATCGGCAACGCGCGTCCCTTTATTGTTTTTGACACGCTTCGCCGCTACTTCCGTTATCTGGGATATAAGGTAACCTTTGTTCAGAATTTTACGGATGTAGATGATAAGCTTATAAACCGCGCAGAGGAAGAAGGCACTACCGTGCCGCTCCTTGCCGAAAAATACATAGACGCATATTTTGAAGACGCCGCCTCTCTCGGCATTGAAAAAGCAACCTTCCATCCCCGTGCCACGGAGAACATTGATGCCATCATCCAGCTTGTTTCGGATTTGATTGAAAAAGGCTTTGCCTATGAAGTGGAAGGCGACGTATATTTTTCCACCAAAAAATTCAAGGAATACGGAAAGCTTAGTCATCAGCCTCTTGAGGACCTTGTTTCCGGCGCCCGCATCAGCGTGGATGAGCGCAAGGATGACCCCCTTGATTTTGCACTTTGGAAAAAGAGAAAAGTGGAAAGTGAAATCGCATGGGAAAGCCCGTGGGGCATGGGAAGACCCGGCTGGCACATTGAATGTTCCGCCATGGCAGGGCGTTTTCTCGGCGAAACCATTGATATTCACAGCGGCGGCAAGGACCTGATCTTCCCCCATCATGAAAACGAAATTGCCCAGAGCGAATGTGCCCATGACGGC
>JAZROH010000063.1:0-4011 GCA_045648645.1 Clostridia bacterium
GCTGCACTTTCGGAGGCGAAAAAGATTTGCGAACGGGGATATGGCAAAGTGTAGCAGGTGGGAAGATGGTATTTTTTCGTATATTTATTGCCGATATAGATTGGTGCAGACGAGGGAGTAAACCCGTTTTCTAAAAGCATATCGTAATTGGGCAGAATATCTCGAAGGGACGTATGGGTAATTTCGCTTTGTTTGCCGTCAGGTGCGCGTTTTACGGAAAAGACGGCACCGGAAGCAGAAGGGGAAGGAACGGTTGCGGGGAAACGATAGACGGATTTTTTATAGGTAAGAATGATGTCCATGGCATCTTCTGTGCGGGCTTTAGAAAAGGTGATGCTGAATTTACCAAGGGGAATATCGGTGTCGGCAGAAATGGTATGGAGAAGACCGTTGCGGTTTTCGTAATAGGGTGCGAACGAGGGGGCGTATGCTTGTTTAAAGGAAGAAACGGGGAAAACGGGGGAAGTGCATGCATAGGAATACAGCACATAATCCAGACAGGAAACGTTTTGCTGTTTGAGATAGGCGGTAACAAGCGTTTGATTTAGCGTGGGACTGCTGTGTATGAGAATTATGCGGGCATCGAAAAATATAAGCGTGCAATCGGTATCGGGGGCAGAAAGAGAGTGCATTTCAAATTTTGAAGGCTCTGCATAAAAGATTGACAAAAAGGCGGGATTGTTCGCAAAAACCAAGATAAGCAGAAGTAGAATGGCAATGCTGTTTATAAGAATACGTT
Organism: Clostridia bacterium; assembly: GCA_045648645.1. Lineage (GTDB taxonomy): Bacteria > Bacillota > Clostridia > UMGS1883 > UMGS1540 > SIG447. Next base: position 740 of record JAZROH010000063.1, read on the forward strand.
TTTCCTTCATGATTTCGTCGTACCTTGTACATGCGGTTGCTCGCTTTCAAAAAAGTTTTCAATAATACTGATAACAATGTTATTAAAGCTTGTATCATAGTTTTTTGCCATTGAAGTTATTTTTTCGGCTAATTCGCTTGTAATATATAAAGTTTTGTATTCTGCCTGTACTTTTTGCTTCGTAGGGCGAGGTTGGAATACCATTTTTGCACCATCTTTCAGATGAATTTTATAATATAACTATATTTCAAAATGAAAGACAATTCTATATGAGAAATTTACAATAGAGTTTACTATTATATTTTTCTGGTATAATATTTACGCGGGGGTGTTGCACGACACCCCCACACCCCGTGTGGGCGCAGACGCGCTAAAAGTCTTTCGACTTTTGCCCGCTTTCCGCTCGGCAGGCCCCTTTGGGTCTTCCTTCGAGCCGCGCGCCGCTGCGTTTTGATGCGCCGTTTGGTATGTGCGGATGGTTTGTGTGTGCGTTTGCGTTTGGGGTAAATAGGGTGCAGCAATTTTTATTCTTTCTTCTTTATTCTTTAATTTTGCATTTTCTCTCCTTTTTTGGGACATACTGGAAAGGAAAGGAGTGTTTGGTATGCAAATCAATCGGTATATAAACGGCGAAAAGAAAGCGGAATTTTCGGGGCTTACCGTTTCGAATGAAGCCGTAAAGGAAGCAATAGAAGCTGCGGCACGAAGGGCGCAGTCCGGAGAGGAAAGGGCGTAGTATGGAAAAGCGGGCGGCAATATACATCCGCGTTTCCACCGAGGGACAGCGGGACGAGGGCTATTCCATTGATGCCCAGACCGAGCTTTTAGAAGCCTTCTGCATCTCCCGCGAAATTAAAACGCGGGAGTTTTATATTGATGGCGGTTTTACAGGCAGCAACATAGACCGTCCTGCGATGACCCGCTTAATTGCGGATATAAGACGCGGTGAGATTTCACATGTAATTGTATATAAGTTGGATCGCCTTTCCCGCAGTCAGAAGGATACGCTATATTTAATAGAAGATGTTTTTAATCCCGCCGGCGTCACCTTTATTTCCATGAATGAAAACATGGACACCTCTACCCCCATCGGGCGGGCAATGCTCGGCATTATGTCGGCATTTGCCCAGCTGGAACGAGAAACAATTCGGGAACGCACGCGGATGGGCATGCAGGAACGGGTGAAAAACGGGTATTGGCCCGGCGGTGGACGTATTCCGTTTGGGTATGATTATGACAGAGAAAAGGGAATTTTGGTACCGAACGGGGATGCGGATACAGTGCGGCGGGCGTATGATTTATATCTGGCGGGATATTCTACGGATAGAATTGCAGAAATACTCGGTCTTCGGTATGAACATCTTGCACTTCAAATTTTGAAGCGAAAAACCAACGCGGGCTATATTGTTTATAATGGTGTAGAATATAAAGGAAAGCATGCACCGATTATCAGCCTCGAAACGTATGAAAAAACCATGGCAGAAATGCGGGCACGGGCGCGAAAACCTGTATCCGGCGGCGGGTATTTATTAACGGGACTGCTTGTCTGCGGGAAATGCGGTGCAAAAATGCGGTATCAGAAATGGGGAAAGACAGATTGCAAAATTGTTTGCTACTCGGCGGATAAATCCAAACGGCATCTCATTCGCGACCCGAATTGTACGAATAAGCGGCACAGTGCATGGGAAATAGAAGAGATTGTTTTGGCAGACCTGTTTTCCCTTTCCGTCAAGCGGGACGAAAAACCGGACGAAAAGACAGAGAGCGTATTGGAAATGCTGAAAAATCAAGAGAGTGCGGCAAAAACAAAGCTGCGGCGGCTGTATGATTTATATGGGGACAGCGGAGATGAAATGCTGCGTGATGCCATCAGCGCACAAAAGAAAAGCCTCGCCGCGTTGGCAGCGAGGATTCGGGATGAACAAGATATAGAGAAAAAAACCGAAGAAATGCAAAAAACGAAGCAGGAAATCGGTGAAATACAGGAAAGCTGGCAATACCTTTCAATGCGAGAGAAGAAAAAGGTGGTGCGAAGCCTTGTAGATAAAATTGTTATCACCGATGATGTGGTGGATGTATATTACACCTTTCAAAGTTGAACCGTAGCGCCACCGGGAATTTTCAGTGCTTCGCCGTCCTTTTCCACCCAGACATCCAAAGCGGAAGGATTCTGTATAATCCTGCCGTTTATGGACACGATAAGACTGCGTACGGCTGTAAGGTAATCACAGATTTCAATATTCGTTGCAAGCCAGACCGTGTCAGCCTTTTGGTACCATTCGTCCCCCGCGTCCGTAGTAATTGCCTCACATATGTCCTCTAAAAGGCTCCAGTTATTGTGATTATCAAATTCATAGCTGTGCCCCCAGATGTAGAAGAGACCGCCGAGGTGCTTGCCGGTCATAAAAGAACGGACGCGCGCTACGCTGTCCTCCTGATGGTGACAGGTGGGATGCCAGACGCGGAAATCATCGGGCCAGGTGTATCCATAGGTGGACTTTACGGTGCGGCAGTAGCTTACGCCCGCGCATTTTAATATAGAAACAATGGCATCATTAAAAGGACCGTTCGGGTAGGACATGCCGCGAATGATGGTGCCGCTGATGACTTCCAGATTTTTGCGGTCCTCCCAAACCTCCTGCATGGCACAGGAGAGGGGCAATTGTGTCAGGGTAGGATGGTTTACGGAGTGCATGGATATTTCATGTCCTTTATATAGGGAAGGAATTTCTTCCTGATGGATACGTCCTTCAAACGTAAGATACCCGCTGTTTAAATGAAAGGTGGCGCGTACGCCGAATCGATTTATAATTTCGATGAAACGACGGTCAGATTCTTTTCCGTCATCATAACTTAAGGTGAAGCATTTTGTTTTGCCGCCGGGGAAACGGTTAAAACGAAGCATGTAAAAGCCCTCCTTCTATATAAAAAGATATAAACAGTATAGCACGGAGGGGAAAAAATAACAATGTCAAAAGGTGCTTTTTTCGTTCCAAAACAATAAAATGACGGGAATAAAATTAAAATTATGCGAATTACTTGCCTGAAAATTGCCAAAATACAATGCCTGTAAAATGCCGGAAAAACGCGGTTTTCCAATTTTGCTGAAAATTTTTTAAACTTTTTTTCGTAAAATGCTTGACTTTTTCTTTGGGGCATGGTAATATATTAAAGCTGTCGCGCCAAGGCGCAGGTTCGAAAAAACTTTTTGAAAAAGTTCTTGACAAACCGCCTTTGGTGTGATACAATAAAAATCCGCCGCTGGATGCGGC
>JAZROH010000064.1:0-5176 GCA_045648645.1 Clostridia bacterium
GGTCTGGAGCTGAGTCCCATGCTGGGTGCTGCCGCCATGAGCCTTTCCAGCTTCTGCGTTGTGTCCAACGCTCTGCGTATAAATCTGCTGGATGTACACAATCCGCTTCGCGATAAAAAGATTAAACATAAGAAAAAGGAGATTAAAACCATGGTAAGAACTATGACCATTGAAGGTATGATGTGCCCCCACTGCGAGGGTAGAGTGAAAGCGGTGTTGGAAGCGCTTGACGGCGTGGAATCTGCAGTCTGCAGTCACGAAAACGGCACTGCCACCCTTACTCTTTCCAAGGAAGTGCCGGATGCCGTTTTAAAGAAAACCGTAGAAGATGCCGGCTACAAAGTGCTCTCGCTCTAAAATGTTTGACAAAAGCTCCTTCATATAGTATAATTAAATAAAATTCTGTATGAGGAGTTACCTATGCAAATTAAAGAATCTGCCGAAAATTATCTGGAAACAATTCTGATGATAAAAAACAAAAAGGGATATGTGCGCAGTGTGGACGTTGCCAACGCGCTGAATTTCTCAAAGCCAAGCGTCTCCGTGGCAATGAAACGCTTTCGCGAGGACGGGTACGTTACCATTATGGAGGACGGCTGTATTTCTCTCACAGAAAAAGGGATGGAAATTGCCGAACGTATGTACGAACGGCATCAGATTATCGCCTCTGCCCTCATGGCTCTTGGTGTGGACGCCGAAACAGCGTACGAGGACAGCTGCAAAATCGAGCACGACATCAGCGACCAGACCTTCGAAAAAATCAAAGAGCATTTGGCGCATTATAAAGGAGTCGTTTGAAACGACTCCTTTCAGACTGTCGAAAAACTTGCTCTACCGCAAGAACACCTTCATAAATATTATGCTTATCCATATTACATTCAAAAAGAATCATAAAACTTTAATGACGGAGATTCATCGAGAAACTCCGTCATTTCTTGCTTTTTACGAAATCGTTCTCTGCCGTACCATCGTACGCCGACGAAAACGATTCGCAAAATATACCTTCGCTTTTCGATGTCTTTGTCAGCGTGTCGACTTTATCGACACGCTGAAAGGAGTCGTTTGAAACGACTCCTTTTTTCGTTACTTATAGTTTTTGCAAAATCTTTTCCAGCGCATAATACGCTGTGGCAAATTTTCCGGCGTCACTTTTTTCGAGCTTCAGCATTTCGTCCGATTGTTCCAACGCTTCAAGTCCGTCAAAAGCTCCCAAATGCGGTTCCAGACATAAAAATCCGTTATAATTCTTTTCCGAAAGATATTTCAAAATTTCAGGTATTTCTCCCAGCCCCTCTCCTGCCGGCACATTCACGCCGTCTGCTCGGGCATCCTTAATATGCATGTACGAAATATACGGAAAAAGCATTTCAAAGGCTTCGTAGGGCTGTTCCCCGCATTGCACGAAATTCGCAGGGTCAAACACACATCGAAGTGCCGGGGATGCTACTGTTTTCAAAACGTCGACACACCGCGCTGCCGTATCGCCGTATATTCCCTTTTCATTTTCATGTAAAAGGATAACGCCTTCTTTTTCTGCCAGCGCCGCCATTTGCCGCATTCTGTCCATAACTGCATCCCGATATGCATCGGGTTTTTCCCCCTCCGGAATATAGAAGCTGAAAATACGGATATATTTTGTTCCAAGACATTTTGCCACGCGAATGGTATTTTCCAGTTCCTCCATGTGAGGCGCAAATTCGTCTGTAATACTGATTTTCCCGATACGAGAGCCAATGCACCCCGCCCCGATGCCATACTGCTTCATTTTTTCGGCAAGTGCTTTTGCTTCTTCCTCAGATAAAAGAGATATTACTTTTCCGTCCACATTTCGTGGGTCGAAATATTGCATCCCGAGCGCACGAATGCTTTCTAATTGTATATCTACATTCTTATCGATTTCATCTGCAAAGCCTGTGATGATAAACTGCACCTCTTATGCCTCCTGTCGTTGCTCCTTCGTTTCTTTTATAGAGGATTTAGTTTAACGTAAATTCCCCCCGCTTTAAGGATTGTAAACCACTTATGTCATCCCACAGCATAACCTTTACGGAATAAGACGCATCCGGATTTGCTACGCCTTGCATGGCAAGACTGATTTCCGTATCTGCCGCTTCAAAAACATCTGCCGAAACCTCAACCAGTTGTTTTATATTATTGGTTTCCTTGTAAATTGCAGCAATCAAAACATTTCCGGTGTACGCTGCATTTGCTGCATGTATGTCATATTTCACCGTAAAGGCGCCTGCCTCGGGCTTTAGCATGCCTAATGTAATCGCACGGTCTTTATAATCCACCGTTGCTTTTGTAAATTGCAAGACGGGTTCCTGCACCGTTTTCTCTACCACCGATATATTATCCAAATATACGGTCGCAGCGCCCGTTGTAACCACCCTAAACTTCACAAGATTCATTTTTCCGGTGTTGCTCGCTGTAAACACCACATTGATTCTTCTCCATTCGCCATCTGTAGAACGAACAAGTTGCGTGTTTTTAAACCCACCACCTTTTTGAGGTTCTGTGCTTATATATATATAATCCATTGCACTTTCAGACGTTTCGGGAATGTACACCCATGCGGAAGCTTCATAATTTTTATCTGCCGTAAGCGAAGGTATGTCATCGACTAAGCTGATATCATATGTACCTGCTGCAGGCACCTCTGCTTTCATTGTTCCGGCATATATGCCATCTTCAGGGAAAGAAACTGTTGCCGTAGTTGAAGTCCAGTTGTCAGCACTCAACGGCAACATGCTGTACTCCGTATCCGATGCAAAGCGCAGTGCTTCCTCTGCAGCTACATCCGCTACCTTTTCCAGCGTAACATCATCAAAATAAAGGATAGTATCCTTCGCTACGCCCGGTTTAAAAAACAACCGTAGTTTCGGTTCTGTCATATCCGGCGTAAAAGTTACGGAAAGTCTTTGCCAGCCTTTAACACTTGAATCCACCCATGCATACTTATCTGCTGTTTGATCCACGCGGAGTCCAATGGTGGCTGCCGGGACAGAAGATGCTTTCGGCACATACACCCACGCAGAATAAATATACGATTCAGTGGTACTAAGACTTATGCTACTATTGTAGCTAATATCATAATTTTCCGTTGTTTCGACGGCTGCCATAACCTTCAAATAATGACTGCCGTCATGTGCAGCTTCTGCATCCTCTTCATTGGTTACCGTCCATTCTGACGTGCTTTTTTTATACCATCCGGTAAAACCTCCGTCTTCAAATCCTACGTTGGAATGCTGTAGTTGATTCGGCACGGCTGCGTACACAGAAATATTTGCCAAAAGAAGCATGCAAAGCATACCTGCCACCAAAAGAGATACCCGTTTTTTTGTTTTCATAAATCTTTCCTCCTAAATTATTGTGATGTTATCACTTTTTTTATGTAGACCGGGCGAACGCCCGCGGTCTCCACCAGCATAATGACGATTTTCCAGTCTTCCTCACGAGGAACGGTAACGCTTACCTCCGTTTCCCCTACGGCGCACGCCGTCATTTCCCATGCAGTGCCGTACTGTCTGTATACTGCCACCATCAGCTTCGCATCTGCGGACGGCAATTTTTTTCCATCCGGAACATATCGCACTGTCATGGTTTCTGTCCCGGAAATTTGTAACGTCTTTCCAAACTCCCCCAGCTTCCGATTTCCAAGTGCCCTTGCATGGGCGGGGAAAACGGCATGTACCCCGTCTGTGCCTTGCACCAGCGTTGCCTCACCATACCGTATGCCTGTATCTGCCGCCAATACCGCTGTATGTGTTCTCTCCTCTGCCGAAAAGTTAAGTCCAATACAACTGCCGTCCGCATACTTTCGCAGATACACTTCTTCCGAAATCGTGTCCGTATAAGAAGCCGTCCCCTGCACTATTTCATACAAAAGCGGTAATTCTCCGGCATTAAAGGCTACAAGTTCTGTATAAAGCGCTGTTTCTGCAAACTTCCAGTTTTTTCCGGAAAAAGAGAAATACCCTATAGCATCCGCACCCGCTAAAAGGGATTGATATACCATGTGCCCGAGTTCTGCCATTGTAGGCTGTCTGCCGCCGCTATAGGCAAAGGTCTGCAAAAGCGCATACACCGGTTTTTTATTTTGCACCGCCGCATTAACCTCTGCAATATTGGCATACACGCTTGTAAGTTCTCTCCCTGCACCTATGGCATAGTCATCCGGTGCAATAATGTCACAGCTGTTTCCAATATCCTGATAATGCTCCTTGGAATATATATCGGCTGTCATATAGACAGGGTGCATATCATCCAGCGTTCGAACCAGTCGGTACGATTCTATAAGCTGTTGGTTTACCTCTTGGGGGTTATTCGAATTTTGAAGAAACGGCTCATCCTGCACCATCCATCCAAACACACCCGGATGGTTTTTGTATGCAAGAATAATTGCTTCCGTCCGTTCCCGATTCACATAATGTCCTGCCGGCAGCATGTTTCCGCTATAAAGCGGCACAAGCACCCGAATTCCATACTCATACCAACAGGTGTCCAGAAAATCTTTTAAACTTCCGTTTTCATACGCGCCCATCCCCTGCACTACATTTATGCCTGCTTTTTTTGCGTCCGCTAGGTCTTCTGTATAGACATGATACCCAAAAATCGGCGTTATGGTTTCTCCGTCTTTTGTAAAGCGTCCCTTCGCATCCAGCGCCTTCGGGCGTTCAAAATGATACAGTTGCTTTCCTGCATCCCCCAATTTTTGCCCACCCTCATCTCGAAGCACTGCCCATGCCGTATATTCCCTCTTTTTCTCCATCTCTGAAATTGGGAAGTTGAAGGAAAGCGTTTTTTCTGCAGGCTTTATCTGCCGACACAGTACCGTTTCTCCATCCTTGAGATAAAACTCCACGTTCTTTCCCTCCGGTTCTGTGTTTAAGGTTACAGTCGCTGTTCCTTCCTCCCAATCCGTATAATAAAATGTGGTATTATTGTCTGTACTGATCGTAAGAAGCGGTGCTGCTTCTTTCCGATATAATCTTGCGGTGCTGTAATAAACAGTTTCTTCTCTGTATTTACGAAAATAAATCGTTACCCTTTGGGTAGCGTCCGGCACCGTGAAATCGTAGGTGAATGTGCTCCATTTCCCGTATGTAGGAGCAAGCACATCGGTTGTAAACTCCTCCAGTACATTGTTTTTACTGTCTCTGTAAGAAAACTTCAC
>JAZROH010000065.1:0-51292 GCA_045648645.1 Clostridia bacterium
AGGGATACGAATACAATCGCCCATCCTAAAATGGCAAGCATGGGGGAGGCGTTTGTATTATTATAGATGAGGGACAAAATGGGGAAGGACAAGAGGGATATACCTGCCGAGCAGGGAAGGGCAAAAAGCGTTGTGATGCGAATTGCTGATTCGGCGCTTTCCTGTGCCCGCACTTTTCTGCCGCTTATAAAGGAAGAGGCAATCGCGGGGACAAGGCTTATGCTGATAGCGGTAAGAAGCGTCGGCGGCATGTTGAAAATCGGCACGGCATAGCCGGAATACGAACCCCAAAGCCGCACGGCTTCACTTTGGGAAAAGCCGGCATTTATGAGGTTATGTTTAATCATTGCCATGTCGATAATACTGGTGAGACTGAAAACAGAAGCACCGATGGTAATGGGAATGGCAATCGTGATAAGCTTTTTAAAGAGCGTTTTATGGGGACGGGGATTCTCACCTTCTACGCCGAAGGCAAAAATACGTTTTTTACTGCATACAAAGATTACAAAAAGTGTTATGAAACCAAGCAGCGCACCGCCGGTAACACCTGCAACGGCACCTGCGGCACCTATTTCCACGCCACGTGGAAGGAAAAGATAGGCAAGTCCGTATCCTAAAATCAGCTTTCCTAAGGCTTCTGCAACCTCAGATGCTGCCGTTGGCACCATGTTTTGCTGCCCCTGGAAAAAGCCGCGAAAGGCAGACATGACCGATACGAAAAGCATGGCGGGTGCAATGGCACGAATACCGGCTGCCGCTTTCGGGTTACCGATAATATGCGCGAGTGCATCCGCACCGAAGAAGAGAACGGATGTGCCGATAACACCGAGAAACAAAAGGAAAAGAAAACTGACCCGCAGAATGCGGCGTGCTTCCGCTTTCCGTTTGAGTGCCATGCTTTCCGAAACCATTTTAGATACGGCTACGGGAAGCCCGGCAGTGGCAAGGACAAAGAGCCATGTATAAATGGTATAGGCATCGGCAAAATGCCCCATACCCTCTTCGCCGATTAAATATGTAAGCGGTACCTTAAAGGCAAGCCCGATAAGCTTGACCAAGAGATTTGCCGCCATCAAAACAGCAGCACCGCTTATAAAGGACGCGGTTTTCTTTTCCTGCATAATCGTACTCCTTTTGACTTTATGAATTTACTATATTCCATATTCTGTGTAAGTATTCCAAAGATTTGGGGGCAAGGTCTGTATGATGCCGGACAAAGCGCTCGACCATGTCTGAAAGCTCTGCCGCCGCAGCTTCCCCCGAAAAATCCAGCGCCGTTTTCAGCCCTTTTTCGGTATAGCCCCGAAGAAGGGAAAGCGCCGCAGGGGACAAGGGTCGAAGGGGGGAGCAGGCAGAACAAAGAAGACCGCCCGCTTGCGGGGAAAAAGCGGCAGCATCAGGGCTGCCGCATTGCATACAGCTTTCCGTGTGCGGCATAAAGCCCGCCGCGCACATAAGACGTATTTCATACAGTACCTTTAAATCGAGAGGGTCTTTTAAATCCTGCTCCAGATAATGAAGCGTGTTTAAAAGAAGACGAACGGCTTCCGTAGCGTCTGTACCTTCGCCGAATAAAAGACCTGCAAGCTCGGCGAAGTATACGGCATACGAAAGCTTTTCCACATCTTCTCGAAGATGGTAGAAGCTGCGAAGGGGAGAAGCGCTTGTTAGGGCGTACATTTCTCCGCGGGGCAGAAGAATAAACTCGCCGTAGGAAAGGAGCGTGCAACCGCTGTGCATGGGATTTTTCTGGCTTTTGGCACCGCGTGCCCACACGCTGATTTTTCCCATATCGGGCGATAAAACAGTAAGGGCAAGGCTACTGTTCTTGCCCGCTGTCGTCCGTATTACAACGCCCGTCGTCTTCACCGGTTCCATGCCCGTTCTCCGTTTCCTTGAATTTCATATACATTTCGGGACTGCCTGTTTGGCAGAAAAGTTCCCAGTAAGATAAATCCATGTCTGTCACCGTCGCTTTCGAGTTTAGTGTGTGCAGTTTGCGACGGATTATGGCAGGGAAAAACTTACTCTTTATCACTAAAGCCGAGATTTTTCAGCATGAAGTTGCTGTTTCTCCAGTCATCCTTGACCTTTACAAAAAGCTGCAAAAATATTTTTTTACCGAAAAACGCTTCCGCTTCTTCTCTTGCCGCAGTTCCCACGCGTTTCAGCATAGCACCGCCGCGTCCGATAATAATAGACTTATGCGAGGCTTTTTCACAGACAATATCGGCAGAGATACGGCAGATTTTCTTTTCGTCCTTCATTTCCACCACTTCCACCGCTGTGCCGTGGGGGATTTCCTGATCAAGATAGGAAAGCAGTTTTTCCCGAATAAATTCTGCCATAATTTCCCGCTCTGTCTTATCGGTAATCATATCTTCCGGATAATACATGGGACCCGGAATAAGGAACTTTTGCAGTTCCTCCAAAAGAATTTCTGCGCCGTCCCCTGTTTTGGCTGAGATGGGAACGATGGCGGAAAAATTAAATTTTTCAGAGAAGGCGGCAATCTGGGGAAGAAGTGCTTCACGCCCTATGCGGTCAATCTTATTTAGTCCAAGCACCGCGGGAATATTTTTTGTAGAAAGCTCTTCTATAATCCGTTCCTCGGGTGCCCCAAATCCACGTGTGGCATCTGCCATTAAAAGAGCGGCGTCCACAGAAGAAATAGCACCGATGGCGGCATGATTCATAAAATCTCCAAGGCGCGTTTTACTGCGGTGTACACCGGGCGTATCCACAAAAACCATTTGATAGTTTTCCCCGTTTAAAATACCGAGAATCTGGTTTCTGGTGGTCTGAGGCTTTGCTGTGGTAATGGCAATTTTAGCACCCACCAGACGATTTAAAATGGTAGATTTTCCCGCGTTCGGGCGACCGACAATGGCAATAAAGCCGGATTTGAAATTTTCCAAAGCTGTATCCTTCCTATTCTTTAAAATTGAATTCTTTTTCGTCGCATATGCACACTTAGGACAAGTGAAAGTGCTAAAAGACTTGCGAGCATATTGGAGCCGCCGTAGCTTACAAAGGGCAGCGGTATACCGGTAACAGGGAGAAGTCCAAGGCACATGCCAATGCTTTCAAACACATGCGCAATCAGCATAAAGCCAACACCTGCGGCGAGAAGCTCGCCGTAGCCATCCCGCGCCTGCGAGGCAATGGTGAAACAGCGGATGATTAAAATAAGAAGTACCGCAAGCACCAAAACGCAGCCCCACATACCCATTTCCTCGCCGATAACGGCGAAAATAAAGTCGGTTTGTTTTTCGGGGAGATAGCCGTGCTGGGTTTGAATTCCTTGTCCGATGCCTCGCCCCAAAACACCGCCGGCGCCAATGGCAATTTTGGACTGAATCACGTGATAGCCGGAGCCGAGCGGGTCCATTTCAGGATTAAAGAAAGTCAAAATACGGTTTTTCTGAAAATCCTGCAGAATAAAAAACCAGGCAAGGGGCGCGAGAAGTGCAAAGGCACCGCCCGCTGCTGCAAAATATTTAAGACTCAGCCCGCCAATATATAAAACACCCAGAAAAATAAAGGCAAAGACAAGTGCAGTTCCAAGGTCGGGCTGCAAAAGAATCAGCCCGATTAAAAGCCCCGCATGCAGGCACAAAAGAAGGAGAACCGAAGGGCGGTTTATATCCTCCCGCACCGCATCCACATGCTTTGCAAACGAGATGATGAAGCCGATTTTAGCAATTTCCGACGGCTGAATGCCGACGGGACCTAAGCGAATCCAGCCTTTTGTTCCCACTTCTTCGCCGCCCGTGCCGATAAAGAGAACAACGAGCAGCATAAGCGCACTGACGATATAAATATAAATTCCAAGCTGTCCCAGCATGTCATAGTCTACGCGGGTAATCAGAAAAAGCACCAATGCGCCAATACAAAAAGCCGCGCCCTGTATAATGATATAGCGGGAAGACCCCAGACTTTGTGCAGAGCTTGCAATTGCCACAAGACCAATGATGAATGCAATGGTTGCACAAATTACGAGGCACGGGTCAAGCTGCGATAAAAAGCGGTTTTTTCGTTTGGTCAAAGTAACACCACCTTATTTTACGAGAGGACAAAGGTCAGCCTCTGTGATTTCCAGAAGGTCCGCAAGCACGGTAAGGCGTTCGAAACGTTCGGCGTAAGAATCGGGGTCATGGCAATCCGAGCCGAAAACAAATTTGCAGCCGCAATCCTTTGCCGTTTCGTATACGCGGAACATTTCACTTCTATGCATGGATTTTATCGGATAAGATGAAAATGCAGAAGCATTGATTTCGATTGCAATGTTTTTATACACCGCATCGGCAAACAAATCCTCCAAACGGTCATCGGCAATACGGAAGAGAACTTCATCAAAATTATCCGGATTGCCATAGGGGAAGAAGGGGTGCGCGATTGCTGTAATATATTTGGAAAGCGGATGTTCTACGAGCATGGAAAAACGCTCGCAAAGAACTTCTGCCAGTTTTTTTACATCTTTTCGAATGGAAGCGGGAATCACCGCATCATGCTGCGAGTGGGAGTGCACGGCAAGAACGTAATCCAGATTTTTTGCCGCCTCCTCAGAAAGCCCCAAAACGCCGTTTGCGTCCATCTCGGCTTCACAGCCGCGAAGGATGCGGATGCCATCCGCGTTTGGATAGGCTTCGGATAAAATGTGTGCCATATCCTGCCCTTTATAAAAATCATTAATGGCGGGGGCTACTGCGGTATCCCATACGTGGTTTGAAAAACCGATGGTTTTAAGCCCTCTTTCCTTTGCAATTTCAATATAAGCCTCGGGAGAAGCACCGGGCTGTCCGCAACGGGAAAGGGTTGTATGCATGTGTAAATCATGTGTGATGTTCAAAATGTAATCCTCCTATTCACAGATAAATACGGCGTATCCTTTTGTACCCTTGGCAAAAATGGTATCTCCTTTTACTTCGTAAGATACATCATCGCTTTTCTCGTAGAGCGTAACAGCGCCGGATACAGGGACAGAAAGCGTATTTTCACTGATAAAGTCCATATAAATGTAAGTTTTTCCCGCAAATGTAATGGTATAGAAAGAGGCACGGTCCGTGTTTTGTGGGAAATATTTTTTGTAAGCAATGCCGCGCACCTTATCAAGGTCACCATTCATAAAGGTGGGGTAAACCTTTCGGGTGCTGTTTAAAAGGCCGGCGTGGGTTAAATGCTGCAAACGTTTTTCGGGAATCCCGTCGTAAAGGGGCAGATAGCCACAGGCAAAGCCAAGACGGTCATGCCCTTCAGTATCCCGGAAATAATCGACAATACGGTCGGGCGGGGAATCGGGAACAGACCAGAATTCGGACGTAATATAAGGCTTGCCCTCTGTATAAACGCCCTTTTCCAGCGAGATGGGGTCTGTAAAGTCAAAGGTGCCGTCCGTGCAAACTATGGGCAGTGTTTTCGGTATGCGTCTGTGGATACTACCGCCGTACACATCCAGTTTTTCCTGATACATAGCACCGAGCCAGCAATCAAAATGAATGTCCATGGTCTTTTCGTGATTGAAATCGCAAAGCACCGTGCCATCAGGCAGAATGTGATACTGCATGCGGTGAATCAGCATGGTTTGCCCGTATTCACCAAGGTCGGGCTGGGACAAAAATCCACCTTGGGGGCGGGCGGCGGTCAATGCCGGTGCCACCGTGGCAGGATTTCGAATTTCATATTCTTCTTCGATGCGCACGGAATCGCAGTGCGCACTGCTGAAAAGAATCCGTTCTTCGCCGCCGGAGATGACAATGACGCGTTTTTTAGTAAATTTGTATGCACGTGTGAGATAAACTGTTTTCTGCTCATCGGTAGCCGGGATGGGCGCGGTGTGTGCACCGTGGGAAACATAAGTAAGTTTACCCGTAATTTGCATAACAAATTTATAATCTTCCAAAGTTCCGATATTTTCGGAAACAAACAGCAAATGGTCTTCCGTTTCGATACGAAGAAGCGTGAAGGTAACGCCCGCATCGTCCTTCCATACAGAACCCACATCTGCAACCGTTTTATCATGGCGCGGCACACGCAGAACAACGCAGCAGGGATAGCCGTGCCCTGCGCCGTGCCAGATATTGTTTATAATACAGGGCACAGCTTCATCGTTAGAAATGGCAAAGGGGACGTCAATATGAAAACAGTCCCACTTATCTTTTCGAATAAGACCGGCTTCCATGAAGTCCACGGGGTCGTTGAATGTGCCGTTCGTTATAGCCATTCCGCGAAACTTCTGCACAAGGTCGTGCGTTTCGGAATAGGGTGTTTGTACCAAAAGCTGGTATTTGGACATACAAGCAAACATAGCGAAACTCCCTTCATATAACGAGTGTCAAAAGCTTAGCGGGCGTGTCACCGATGGCAATCATGCCATGGGGATAGGAGGAATCATAGTAAACCGAGTCGCCGGCTTCTAATATTTCTTCTTTGCCACCGATGGTAATTAAAATTTTTCCTTCCAGAACATAGTCAAATTCCTGTCCTTTATGAATGTTGGTATGCGGTTTTTCGTCGCCTTTTTGCGGGTCAACCGTTACAAGGAGGGGCAGCACCTTATTGCCGGCAAAGTTATAGGCAAGATGCTGGTAGTCATATTGCTTACTGCGTTCGATATTCAGCCCTCTGCCGCCGCGTACAACCTGATACACGCGCAGCTTTGCATTATTGCCGGACAAAAGCTCATATACCTGAATGCCGAAATGATTTGCCGCATCCGATAAAAAGCTTATCGGCATATCGGAGGAGCCGCCTTCATATTCTAAATATGTTTCGTGAGAAACCTTGAAAAGCTCTGCCATTTCCTGGGTGGAGCGTCCTTCAATTTCTCTTAGTTCCCGTATGCGCAGTGCTACTTTTTTAATATCTTCATTCATAAGAAAACCCCCAATACAGTTTTATTCTATTAGTATATCACACCCGTCTGTAAATTGCAATTCCTCAAAGTGTAAAAATGGAAAAAAATTTACAAAAAATGAAATTTTAAGAAAAACAAAGAAAATGAAAGAAAACAGAAGAAAATAGTTGATTTTATATAAAAAACAAAGGGAAATGCATGTTGAATAACTGCAAAAATGTGGTAAACTAATCACTGTTAGCACTCGGGACGAGAGAGTGCTAAAACTTCAAACAATATATACAGGAGGTTTTTGTTATGACCATTAAACCATTAGCAGACCGAGTGGTTATTAAAATGCTCGAGAGCGAAGAAACGACAAAGAGCGGTATCGTATTACCCGGTGCCGCAAAAGAAAAGCCGCAGATGGCAGAAATTATTGCAGTAGGTCCCGGCGGCGTTGTAGATGGCAAGGAAATTGTTATGGAAGTAAAGGTTGGCGACAAGGTAATCATGAGTAAGTACGCCGGCACAGAAGTTAAGGTAGACGGTGAAGAATTCATCATTCTCCGTCAAAGTGACATTCTGGCAAAGGTTGACTAATCAGAAGGAGGATTTTTATCATGGCAAAGGATATTTTATTCGGCGAAGAAGCTAGACGCGCGCTTGGACGCGGTATTGACCAGCTGGCAGATGTTGTTAAGGTTACGCTTGGTCCTAAGGGCAGAAACGTAGTGCTTGACAAAAAGTTCGGTGCACCGCTCATCACAAACGACGGTGTTACCATTGCAAAGGAAGTTGAACTGGAAGATCCGTTTGAAAACATGGGCGCACAGCTTGTAAAAGAAGTTGCAACCAAAACAAACGATATTGCAGGTGACGGTACTACAACTGCAACCCTTCTCGCACAGGCTCTCATCCAGGAAGGTATGAAGAACGTTGCAGCCGGTGCAAATCCCATGATTGTTCGTAAGGGTATCCAAAAGGCAGTAGATACAGCTGTTGCTTACGTTGAAGGCGCAAGCGAAAAAGTTAAAGGCAAGGATGATATTGCCCGCGTTGCTGCCATTTCCGCAGCCGATGAATCCGTAGGCGAGCTCATTGCAGACGCTATGGAAAAGGTTTCCGGCGACGGCGTTATCACCGTTGAGGAATCTAAGACTGCTGAAACCTACAGCGAGGTTGTAGAAGGTATGCAGTTCGACCGCGGTTACATCACACCTTACATGGTAACCGATACGGAAAAGATGGAAGCAGTACTGGACGATGCACTCGTTCTCATTACTGACAAGAAGATTTCCAGCGTACAGGAAATCCTGCCTATCCTCGAACAGATTGTGCAGTCCGGCAAAAAGCTTCTCATTATTGCAGAAGATTTGGAAGGCGAAGCACTTTCTACACTTATCGTGAATAAGCTTCGCGGCACCTTTACCTGCGTAGCTGTAAAAGCTCCGGGCTTTGGTGACAGAAGAAAGGCAATGCTTGAAGATATCGCCATTTTAACAGGCGGTCAGGTGATTTCCGAAGAAGTTGGTCTTGACCTTAAGGAAGCTACCATTGAAATGCTGGGTACTGCCCGCCAGATTAAGGTACAGAAAGAAAACACCATCATTATCGACGGCGCAGGCGACCAAAACGCCATTGCTGACAGAGTATCCCAGATTAAGATGCAGATTGAAGAAACCACTTCTGATTTCGACCGTGAAAAGCTGCAGGAAAGACTTGCAAAGCTTGCAGGCGGCGTAGCCGTTATCAAGGTTGGTGCTGCAACGGAAACGGAAATGAAGGAAAAGAAGCTTCGCGTGGAAGATGCACTTGCAGCTACCCGTGCAGCTGTAGAAGAAGGCATTATCGCCGGCGGCGGTACTGTTTTTGCAGATGCAATCGATGATGTTGCAAAGCTTATCGAAACGCTGGAAGGCGACGAAAAGACAGGTGCAACCATCGTTTTGAAGGCACTGGAAGCACCGGTTCGCCAGATTGCATTCAATGCAGGTCTTGAAGGCTCTGTTATTATCGACAAGGTAAAGGAAAGCCCGAAGGGTGTTGGCTTTAACGCACTCAAGGGTGAATACGTGAACATGATTGAAGCCGGTATCGTAGACCCGGCAAAGGTTTCCAGAAGTGCACTGCAGAATGCTGCAAGCGTAGCAGCTATGGTTCTGACTACGGAAAGCGTTGTTGCAGATAAGCCCGAAAAGGAAGCACCCGCAGCGGGCGCACCCGGTATGGGCGGCGGCATGGGCGGCATGTACTAAGATTTATAGACTATCTAAAACCCCCGCAAAATTTTGCGGGGGTTCCGCGTGTCGATAAAGGCGACACGCGGACAAAGACATCGAAAAACGAAGGTATATTTTGCGAAATCGTTTTCGTCGGCGTACGATGGTACGGCAGAGAACGATTTCGCAAAAAGCAAGAAATGACGGGGATTCTCGATGGATCTCCGTCATTAAAGTTTTATGTTTTTTTTGTGAATGTAATATGGATAAGCATAATATTTATGAAGTTATTCTTGCGGTAGAGCAAGTTTTTCGACAGTCTAAACCCCCGCAAATTTTTGCGGGGGTTTTCATATGGAGATTTACTTCAAAGCACTATCTGCAAGCTTTTCTGCAAACATGGCAGGGGAGAGGGTGTGGGCGTTTTGTATAATTTTTATGCCCAGTTCTTTTGCCCGTTTAAAAAAGGACAAATCCGGCGTATGTTTTGTAAGCACAAGGATTTTTTTGGCATACGGACCGCCGAAACGGTTTGCCACAACAGAAAGCTTATACAATTCATCCGTACTTACAAAGCCGTTTTTGCAGGAAATGTAAACGGGAATAATGCCCTGCATCAAAAAGACATCAATTTCATTTTTGACATCCTCTTTTAAATAGGAGGAGGGACGGGATTCCCAGTCAATGACTACACCGGTATTGGCATCTGTAAATATATTCTTACGTTTGTTTTGCAGGACATATGCCGCATAATAGGTGTAAAGCTCTAAAACGGCGCCTTCTTTGGAAAGCGCATGCTGTATGGCGCGGTTTTTATAGCGGAAGGAGATGTAATCCCCTTTTTCCCGATAGCCGCTGAGTGCGCCCACTTGTTGCAGGGCGCGAATTGTCCGCCGAAGAACGTCTTGCTTTTGCGGCGGAAGCTTGCGTGTCGCCTCTTGCATTCTGAGTTCTACATACAGGCTTTCGGGCGGGCAATATGCGTGCAGGGTGCTGAGGGCTGTATTCCATGCCTGACAGTCCCGCTTGCACACCGACCATACGGACAGAACATCCTGCCAAAATTCCGAAGATTCGGGTGGAATAAAAGTTTCTGAAACGGCACCGCCGTAAAGTGCAATATTTTCTGAAATGGAAAGCCGGACGGGACGCGGTGCGGGATAAAGCGAGGAACCTAAAAGGGGCGTAAGTGTGGCACGCGCAGTATCTAAGGTGTGCATGGGAAGCCCGTATTTTTCCGAAAGCGCACCCATAGCAACGAAAATTTCCGTTTGTCCGCCTGTCAGGTCAAAGATGCAGTTTTCGTGCGTTTTAATCAGGGATTCCAGCTTTTGTATAAGGCTTTGGTAGTTCTTGGTGTTAACCCGCACAACCTCAACCTTTGTGGGAAGTCCTTGGGCGCGAATGATGTTTTGCAGTCTATGGCTAAACGCGTACATTTCCATGGAATTTGTTCCGCACAATATAAGATTATCAGGGGAGAGCAGAAGGGTGCTAAGTGCATTATGAATGGGTACGGAATCAAAAAATTCTATAATAGTCAATGTATAATCCTTCCTTACGATTCTTTTCTTATGTCATCCAGCTGCATGGTCAGAAGCTTGGAAACACCCTTTTCCTGCATAGTAACGCCATATAATACGTCTGCCGCTTCCATGGTGCCGCGACGGTGGGTAACGATAATAAACTGGGTGTCCGCATAGTCGCGAAGATATGCGGCAAAGCGGTCAATGTTATGGTCATCGAGCGCCGATTCAATTTCGTCGAGAATACAGAAGGGGGCGGGACGAACACGAAGCACCGAAAATAAGATGGCAATGGCGGTAAGCGCTTTTTCGCCGCCGGATAAAAGCGATAGGCTTTGCAGCTTTTTGCCGGGGGGCTGTACGTCAATTTCAATGCCGCTTTCCAGAATGTTTTCAGGGTCGGCAAGGGTAAGCTTTCCAGTACCGCCGCCGAAAAGGGCGCGGAATGTGTCTTTAAAGTGTTCAGCGATTTCCGCGAATCGGGCGGCAAAGGTTTCGGTCATCACACGGGTCATATCCGCAATGATTTTTTGAAGCTCTGCCATTGCTTTTTCAAGGTCTGCAATTTGCGCCGCCAGAAATGCATGCCGTTCCTTAACTTCGGCATATTCCGCGACTGCATCAATGTTCACGCTTCCAAGACCGCGAATCGTGCGGCGAAGGCGCGTTGCTTCCTCTTTTGCAGGCCCGATGGGTCCAATATCCGTCTGGTACGCACTTGCCGCAGAGTAGGTAAGCTCATAGGCATCCCAAAGGTGCGTAATGGTGTCATCCAGTTCATTTTGCATTTTTTCAAGCTTTGCTTCAAGGCGTGTTTTTTCACCCTGCAGCGCATAAAGCTTTTCGTTTTGCATTTGCAAATCCGCGCGCATTTTAGCGGCGCGGGTATCGTCTGTATCTTTTTCGGATGCCATTTTTGATAAATTTTCTTGAAATTCCTGTGCGCGTTTTTTAGCTTCATCAATATCCAGAAGACGATTGGCGTGGCGAAGACGCAGGTCTTCGGCATTTTGCAGCGCCATTCGTTTTTTATATTCTTTTTCCGCAATATCGCCGCGCAGCTTTTGTATGGAAAGAAGCGTTTGCTCACGTGCACTGTAGGCGGCAACCAAATCTTTTTCGGAGGAATTTACCGCAACCTGTAAATCCGCAAGCGCATCCCGCTGCGCACTCTGGTTTTCCATATAACGGCGCAAAAGCGCGCGGGCTTCCTCTGTCCGTGCTTCCGCTTCCGTATGCCGTTTTCTAAGGTCTTCCTCCGCGCATTTCAGTCGGTCACGCTCCGCATCTGCGTTTTGGATTTGGGCGAAGGTGCTGGCGAGGTCTGCCTTAAGTCTTGCCAAATGTTTTTCTTCATTTTCTTTTTCGCTTTCGCAAAGCCGAATGCTTCCTTCGCACTGCATAAGGGATGCTTTTTTACGGGCGTGGTCTGCGCGAAGGTCTTCCATCTCGTCCGTAATTTCCGCAATGCGGTCATTTTGTGCGTCAATTTTATCTTCGATTTTCTGCATATGTACAGAAAGTGCCTGACATTCTTTTTCGAGTGCGGCAATTTCCTCACTTCTCCCTAGAAGATGGGATTGTCCGCCGCGACTCCCGCCGGACATAGAGCCGCCACGCATCAAAACTTCGCCGTCAATTGTCACAATTTTAAATTGATGCGAAAACTTTCGTGCGGCGCTAATAGCATTATCAATCGTATCCATAACCACAGTAGTGCCGAGCAAATGGAGAATGATATCCTGATAGGCGCGGTCGGTAGATACAAGGTCACAGCCAAGCCCGATAAAGCCGGGACAGGCAGCAACCCGGCTTTCATTGGAAAGGCGTTGTCCCCGTACAGCGGAAATGGGTAGGAAGGTGGCACGTCCCTCGCGGGTGCGCTTTAGAAAGTCAATAGCTTCCTTGGCGTCCTCTTCTCTG
Source organism: Clostridia bacterium (assembly GCA_045648645.1). Taxonomy (GTDB): domain Bacteria; phylum Bacillota; class Clostridia; order UMGS1883; family UMGS1540; genus SIG447. The sequence continues at coordinate 12,507 of JAZROH010000065.1, forward strand.
CCCACAACAATATTTTGAAGGGCACCCCCAAGTGCGGTTTCGATGGCGGTTACATAGGCGGGCTCCACAGAAATCAGCTGGGACAGTACGCCGCGGATATCGGCTGAGAGGTGAGCGGAGATAACAGCGCGAACGCCCCTGGCGTAGCCTTCCATGTTCTGCTCCATATCTGAAAGCGCATTTTTTCGGGAAAGCTTCTGGTTATATGTGCGCATCGTTTCATTATATGTATTTTTCTGCGCCTGCAGGGCGGCTTGTACCGCAGGTTTTTCTGCTGCAAGCGTATGAAAAGTTTGTGCGGTAGTTTCAATTTCTGCCTTCAGTGTTTCCTTCTGCTTTTCAAGTGCCTGGGCTGTCTTTTGGTTTTCTGTAAGCCGTTTTTCCGAAAGGATAATTTCCGAAGAAAGCTCTGCACTTCTGGCATTTAAATCATAACCGGACAGAGAGGCAATGTGCTTTGCCGTTTCTTCTGCCTGCGCTAAAAGCTGTGCGGCGGCAGCGGCAAGGTCTTCCGAGATGCCGGTTTGCGTGCGAATGGCAGAGGCGGCATCCTCAAGCTTTATCCGTCCTGCCTCCACTGCGTTTTCGGCTTCGGAAAGCGCAGCTTTACAGGCTTCAATGTGGGCCTCCGCGGCTTTGGTTGCCGCTTCCAGCTGCAGAATTTCTTCTTCTGCCCCCTGCTTTTCAGCTTCGAATTGCTCTGCCGTTTTCATTTCGGTTTCCATGCGCTGCGAGAGCAGGGCGTTGTCACCCTCCCAGCCTTTAATGGAAAGGTCGGTGCTGTGCAAAAGGGAGCGTACTGCTTCCATTTCCGCATCGCGTGTTTTCATTTCGCCGTAGAGAGATTCCTCTTCCTTTTGCATCGTGTCAAGCTTTGCGGTTTCATTTTCCAGTTCACAGCGTACAGCATCAAAAAGTGCAGAAGATTCGGCTTTGCCTTTTTGCAGCTTTTCAATATCAATAATGGAAAGGTTAATTTCCAATGTTTTTAGCTTTTCGTATAAGTCCAGATATTCCCGCGCTTTTCTAGCCTGCGTTTCCAAAGGACCGAGGCGGGCGGAAAGTTCTCCTTGAATATCCCGAACGCGGACAAGGTTTTCTTCCGTAGTTGTCAGCTTTCGTACCGCTTCGTTCTTTTTATATTTGTATTTGGAAATACCGGCAGCTTCTTCGAAAATCTGCCGTCTGTCTTCTGATTTTTGGGATAAAATGGAATCAATCTGTCCCTGACTTATAATGGAATATCCGTCGCGTCCAAGCCCCGTATCCATAAAAAGCTCGTGAATATCCCGAAGACGGCAGGGTGTTTTGTTGATAAAATATTCACTTTCCCCGCTACGGTAGACCCGACGGGTGACTGTGATTTCCGTATACGGGCTTGAAAAAAGCCCGGAAGAATTGTCGAGCGTAAGAGACACTTCGGCAAAGCTTACGGGTTTATGCTTCGCGGTACCGGCAAAAATAACATCCTCCATGCGACTGCCGCGAAGAGATTTTACACTTTGTTCGCCGAGAACCCAACGAATGGCATCGGTGATATTGCTTTTACCGCTGCCGTTAGGACCGACAATGGCGGTGATTGCATAGTCGAAGGATACGCAAAGCTTATCCATAAAGGACTTAAAGCCGTACATATCCAGCCGTTTTAAATACATGCAATCACCGCCTTTCTGTTTTATCTTCCGATTTATTTTTCAGCAAATAAAATGCCAAGCGTACCGGGACCGCAATGGCTGGAGATTACGCAGCCTGCGTCCGCCCTATAGATTTCTTTGAAAATACCAAGTTCCTCCAAGGTTTCGTATGCAGCCGCCGCCACCTCGGGCTCCACTCCTGCATCTGTCAAAAATACATAGGCGGGGTCTGCCGCTACGCCTTCGAGCCGCTCGCGAATGTATTTGGAAACAACGATTTTCAGCTTGCCGCGGTATTTTTTATCCATACCGAGCATACCGTCCGTGATGGCAAGGCTCGGCTTTATGCCGAGAAGATTTGCCCCAAGTGCCGCAATACCGCTGCAACGTCCACCGCGATGGATGTAGTCGAGCTGGTCTAATACAAAGCTTACATTACACCGCTTGGCGTATGCTGTGCAGTCCTCTGAAATAGCGGCAGCGTCGAGTCCCTGTTTGCGAAGCTCGATAGCATGAAGCAACACGAGTGCTTCACCGGAGGAAAGGGACGCCGTATCTACTACATACACATTCTCAAACTCCGATGCCGCGAGCACGGCATTTTGACATGCCGAGGAAAAACGGGAGCCGAGAGAAAGATAAAGCACAGCATCACCTTTTTGTAAAAGCTCTGCGAAGAAATCGGAAAAAGCGGCAGGCGGGATGGCAGAGGTTTTCGGCATAACACCCGTTTCCTCGACTTTTTTATAGAGCGCGTCACGGGTGATGGTAACACCGTCAATGAATTCTTCATCCCCGAAGTTTACATGGTAGGGGAGAACACAAATATCGTTTTCTGTAAGAAAGTGCTTCGGGATATCACAAGCACTGTCAACGGCTATAACTATTTTTTGCATATAAGAAGTCCTTTCTGCTATTCCTCCAGTTTTTTGAGTTCTGCAATTTCTTTTTCGTCCATTTTATCTTTATCGTGACTTTTCCCACGGCGCAGAAGCTTTACTTCGTCGCGGGAAAAGTCGGCAATGACGCCTTCTTCCGCACCATCGAGTCGAACACGAAGTCTGCCGGAAAGAAGCGCAACCGTAACAACGGTGCCGTTGCCGCGGGGGGTTTTTACAAGCGCGCCCACAGGAGGGGTGATTTTATGCAAATCCTCGTAGGCATCCTGCTCGTATTTGAGGCAGCACATAAGTCTGCCACAGGCACCGGAAATTTTTGTGGGGTTTAGAGAAAGACCTTGTTCCTTTGCCATTTTAATGGAAACGGGCTGGAAATCACTTAAAAATGTAGAACAGCAAAGGGGTCTGCCGCAGACACAAAGGCCGCCCATCATCTTCGCTTCATCTCTTACCCCGACCTGCCGCAGTTCAATGCGGGTACGAAATACCCCTGCAAGGTCTTTTACAAGTTCGCGGAAGTCAACGCGGCCGTTTGCCGTAAAGTAAAAGAGAATTTTATTGGCATCAAAGGAATACTCTACATGAATGAGCTTCATTTCCAGATTGTGTTTTTCGATTTTTTTAAGGCAAATATCAAAAGCTTCCTTTTCCTTTCGTCGGTTGGCTTCTACCTGTCGCGTGTCGGCGGGCGTAGCAATACGCACAACCTTTTTAAGAGGAGAAACCAAATCTTCGTCGGGGATATCGGAAATCGGAACGGTAACCTCGCCGTATTCAAGCCCCCGCGCAGTTTCAACAATTACATGCATGCCTGTTTTAAGGGGTAAATCCGTCGGGTCAAAGTGATACACTTTACCGTTTTCCTTAAACTTAACACCTACTATCCGTATCATGACAATACCTCCAACATTCTAATAGAAAATCTGTTATCCATATTGTAAAATTTGACCCCTTGCCTATGGAGGCGGCAAGAGAAAGGGCTGCTTCATGGCAGCGAACGGCCGCGCGGGGCGGCACGGAAAATGCAAATTCAGAAATGGCAGCCTGCATATCCTGATTTAAAAGCATGTTCTCATCAGAAAGCTGCACATAAATACAGTCGCGCATCCAGGAAGAGAAAAAAGAAAGCATAACGGGAAGCGCATGTTTATATTCTTCAAAGCACCGCAAAATAGAATAAATGCCTGCACGGGACGCGGCAAGGCGGGGTAGCACGGAAAAAAGTGCTTGCCGCATGGAAAGGTATTCTTCGTTTTCGGCAAGACTCTTCGCCGTTCCGATGCTGCCACCCGAAGCTGCCGCCAGAAAGGCTGCATCCGGCGCGCGGTGCGGATAATTTTCTAAAATAAAGGTTTCCAGTTCTTTGGCAGGGCATCCGGTCATACCCACAACAATACCGCGGGATAATACCGTTTTTAAAAGGGCATCCCGATTGGTAACGGTCAAAAAAATCGTTACATAGGACGGCGGTTCTTCAAACGCTTTTAAAAGCGTGTTCTGTACGGCGGGGGAGAGCTTCTCGCCATCCGGAAAAATATAAATTTTCCGTTCGGATAAAAAGGGCTTAACATACATTTCCGCCACAAGGCTTCGTGCCCGCTCTACATTTAAAGGATTCTTTTCGTCCGCCGCAACATAAATAATATCCGGATGGTTTCCGCTTTTTGTTTTTATGCAGGTACTGCATTTGTCACAAGGCTTTGATTCTCCTTCGCAGAGAAGAAGTCTTGCCAGGTACCGGCATAATGTTTTTTTACCCATACCAACAGCACCCTCGAAAATATACAGATGTCCGATTGTATGTTTTCGGAGTGCTGCTTCAAAATATGCAATCTGTGTATCCTTACCGTATAACTTCAAACCTTTTCAAACCTGTCTACATCCATAACAAAAATTGTGGCACCGCCTACCTCCACCTCAATGGGCTGGGGCGTATACATGCCTGCCATGCCGGCGGAAATCGGCGTTGTCATAATATGCTTGCGGGTGCGACACCTTTCCTTGAAAATAGAAATTGCTTCCTCTACCCGCTCCTCTTCGGTACCTACAAGCAGCGTAATATTTCCTGCACGCAGAAAACCGCCTGTAGTTGCAAGCTTTGTAACGCTGAAGCCTGCATCGTTTAGTGTGCCGAGCACCTTGTTGCCGTCCTCACTGTGTACAATTGCCAGAATGAGCTTCATAGAGAATTCCCCTTTCAAAATGAGATTATTTATAAGCACGGGCTACCGCATGGATAATTTCTGCAGCTTCTTCCCGTATAGCCTTTTCAATAGGCGCATCCGTTTCGCAAAACGGATTATTGCGCATATCCTTACCAAAAAGAATTTCATACCAAGTACCGGCAATTATGTATCTGCCAAGCCCTAAGGAAGCATGAATATCATCCCGGTATAAAGGCGTAAGCCCTACTTCCTCTGCTTTGCAGAGTGCAAGCCCTGCCGGAATAATAATTTCAATTCCTGTTTCTTCGGCAGCTTCCCGGTAGGCAGCCTCCGCCTTTTCAAACATTTCGCGAGGCGTTTTAAAGCCGAGGGAAGCAAGTTTTTCACTTTTGGGCGCATATCCCCATGTTTGGTGCAGAGCCTGTCGGGCAGAAGGAGCATGCTTCTTTACAAAAGCGGAAAGAAGCCCGAGGTGCGGCTGATATGTAGCATAATCAATGCTTTGGTAGCTTACCTGCTGCAGCGTTACAACATCCCATGTGTCGCTCGCAAGAGCTTCAGGAATGGAAACCATCCTGCCGGTATTTTCGCCGTTGAGTTCATAGCCGTATGCTGCTTCCTCGTTTATGAGGTTATTAAGATGCCGCTCTAAAGAGCAGCCGCCGATATAAAGATTTACAACCTTAGCCTGCTCGCCGCCAGCGGCGGCAATCTGCGAAAGATAACGGGTTGCGTCCTGTGAATAGCAGTTTCCGATACATAGGATGTTCATAGTGCACCTCAATTGCCAATTCTTTTTATACAGTATATCATAAAATAAAGAGAAAAGCAAAACTTTTTTGTTCAATAAATAAAAAAATAGGAAAAAAGGGGCGGATGGTGAAATGCATTTGCAAAACCATCCGCCCCACAGGACTTTTTAGTCGATATTTTCCACAAAGCCGTGGAGTTCTTTGTACTTCTGGGTGAGGAAGCCGATATCGCCGCCGGACCAGATAATGTTCATGCCCTTTTCTCTCCAGAAGGTGATTTCTTCGGGAGAGTCGCAGTAGATACCGCAGGACATATTGTTCTTATTACAGATTTCGATAACTCTTTCAATCTGGGAAATCAGATTTTCGTTCTTATACTGGAACGGAATGCCCATGTCAATGGAAAGGTCAGTGGGACCGACGATAACGCCGTTTGCCTTTACAGCGCCCAGCATAGCATCCAGATTATCAATACCCTGTACCGATTCCATCTGCAGGAAAAGTGCGCGATTTTCATTGAAATGATTTACATCCAGATTGCCGCGAAGAAGAGAGAAGCCGCCGCAGCCCTTTTTACCGATGGGCGGGAACTTGACACTTTCATATGCTTTCTTTGCCTGTTCCACGGTTTCCACGCGGGGTACCAAAATGCCGTCCGCTCCGATGTCTAAAAGCTTAGAAAGCAGATGGTATTCCGTGTCAGCGGCACGCACAACGGCGGGAACACCTAAGGTGTTGCACTGCATGATCAGTTTTTCCGCTGTTTCCATGGAAAAACGTCCATGCTCCAAATCAAACATGAGGAAATCGGGAGCGGGATTAGAGAAAATCTTAATAATCCCCGCCCAATCCACATAGCTGATTGTGGTGGCAAAAATCTTTTCTCGGTTTTTCAGCTTGTCAAATAACATTAGAATCTACGTCCTTTCAAATATTTTTCATTTACAACATTGATGGGCGTTTCTCCGCGGAGAACGCGTACAACGTTGTTTGTGACCTCTTTATGTAAATCGTCTACGCCTTCGTAGGAATTCCAGGCTACATGCGGTGTGAGCACTACATTATCCATCCCTAAAAGCTTGCTTTGAGGGGAGAGGGGTTCGGATTCAAATACATCCAGTGCGGCGCCTGCAATTTCGCCGGAGAGGAGGGCAAAAATCAGTTCGTTTTCGTTTACCAGACCGCCTCTGCCGGTGTTTATAAGAACAGCTTCCTTTTTCATCAGCTTAAACTGGGGCATACCCATCATGTGATGCGTTTCCTCCGTAAGCGGGGAATGGAGCGTAACATAGTCGGAATTTTCCAAAAGGGTGGGAAAATCCACCAGCTTTGCACCCTCTGCGGCGGCAACTTCGGCACTGACATACGGGTCGCTGACCAGAATATCCATTTCGAAGGCTTTTGCGCGGGCGGCAACAACCCGGGCAATTCTGCCGAAGCCTACAAGCCCCAGCGTTTTGCCGCGCAGGCGGCGAACCTTTCCTACGTGGTCGGCACTCCATTTTCCGTTTCTTGCGCATTTGTCCGCGAGGGGAATATGCTTGCAAACGGAGAGGAGAAGTGCCATGGTATGCTCTGCTACGTCGTATGTACCGTAGGAAGGTGCATTGCAAACATAAATACCTTTTTTGCCGGCAGCCTCAAGGTCCACATTGTCGTAGCCGATGCCATATCGAATAATCATTTTACATTTGTCGAGTGCTTCAATAATATCTGCGGAGATATTGGCATCATTAAACATTAATACATCGGCATCCTTGACAATGGAACGAAGCTCGTCGGCATCTTTGAAGTATGTGACAATGAAAGTGGCACCTTCCTGGTGAAAAACTTTTTTCTCCAGAGAAAAGTCGGTACCCATTCTGTCGAGCATCACAATTTTCATCTTACAGCAGTCCTTTCTTTAAAAATTATTCGTTCTTACCTGCTTTTTCTATGCAGAACAGGTAAGAAGCATCTTCATAAGCCGGAATATCCTCGTGTCCGTGCGTGTGGTAAAGCTCCAATCGTTTTTCGCCCTTGAGCAAATTATAGAAACCAACTGTGTTTTGCGGAATACAGGTGGTATCCCGAAGTCCCGCACCGATAAGAACGGGGCAGTTGATTTTATCTGCAAAATGCATGGTATCAAAATAAGAAAGGGTTCGAACGAGGGCGGGGAATGTGGAAAGCTGGGGGTCATAAAGCCGGAAGTACCGCCAAAATTCCTGATACGGACCCTCGGATTTTTTTGCAATTGCATCCTGAATATTTGTCATATACGGATACAGAAGAGATAAGAAGCCAATATTACCATCCATGGCGGCAGCTGCAATGGCAACAGCTGAGCCTTGGCTTGCACCCCAGATGCCGATTCTGTCAGGGTCAACACCTTCCACCGTACGCAAAAGCTGTACACTGCGGTACACGTCCGTATACATATATCGATAGATGTATGTTTCGGGGGTTTCAAAGCCACGGGTCATAATACCGCCCGGAACACGGCAGGACGGCGTGTCAACATTTCGCATGGGAATTTCCACCCGCATGTTCACTGCCAGAACAGCAAATCCTGCTAAAATCCATTTTAAATAGTAGCTGACAGGTTGAATACACATGCTGTAACCATGTGTGAAAATAATTGCAGGCATGGAAGGCTTGCGCTGTGCGGGCAGGAGAAGAAGTCCTTCAAGCCGTCCGCCGCCAAAGCCGGAAAAGAATACCTTTTGTACCTCGGCAATTTCCGAGGGGAAGGGATACGGCGAGAAGGCCGGTGCGAGAGGCTCCAGATCACTTTCCGCACGTGTTTTGTCCCAAAATTCTTGAAAATCCGCCTCCCGATAGAGCGCGGGGGTAAATTGCATATCCATGTCGATTCCTTTCCCGAGAAACTGTTTTGTTCTTTTTCAAATGTATCGTACCATGAATAAAAAGGGGATAATACTGCATATGTGCTTCGTTTTACAGAAAAAAGCGCATTCTAAATCGTCCGGTGTTCAACTGAGAGGTGGGTTCCTTCAATAGTAAGAATGCCGAAAGAGGGTGCGCCGCTGGCAGGGAGAGAAATACTGCCGGGATTAAACAGGTGCAATCCGTCTTCCATGCCGTTAAACGCTTCGTGTGTATGCCCGAACAGAACAAGGTCCATCCCTTTTGCACAGTGGGCAAGCTCACGAAGTCCCTTCTTTACGCCTCTCGTATGTCCATGGCAAAGGAAAAACCGTTTGCCGCCAAGTTCAATTACCTTTTCAGTATCGCCGCCGGCACAAAAATCACAATTCCCGCATACATAGGTGATAGGTGTTTCGGGGTATACAATGCCTAAATCCTCTGTGTCACGCACGGTATCTCCAAGGTGAATAATGTGGTCAATCGGTCCTGCAAGTTCCATTGCCCGAAGACAATTGTGCATACGACCGTGGCTATCGCTGAAAACTGCAATTCGCATAAAAATACCTCTCTTTCCTTTTTCTAAAATATATACCAAAAAAATACGTTTGTCAAGCTTTCACAAAAGAAGAATTCTTTTTTGTGAAAAAGACTTGATTTTATGAAGGAATGTGTGTATAATAGGAAAAGGTGATGCAAATTGCGTATAATCGGTCTTGATTATGGTGATAGCCGCATCGGTGTTGCGGTAAGTGACGGACTGGGGATGACGGCGCAGCCGGTTTGCGCGTTATCGGAAAAAACATGGTCGAAGCAGCTTGAAAAGCTGGCACAGATTGTAACGGAATACGATGCAAAGTGCTTTGTTATCGGCATGCCGCGGAATATGAACGGCAGTATTGGTCCGCGGGGTGAGGTGACACGAAAGTTTTCACAGCTACTAAAGGAGCGGTTCGGGATTCCTGTTTATGAATGGGATGAACGGCTCACTTCGGTTGCCGCACACAGAGCCCTTTCCGAAGGGCAGATGCATGGTGCAAAGAAAAAAGGCAAGGTGGATATGCTGGCAGCGGTTTTTATTCTGCAGGGATATCTGGATAGCCTTCAAAATTGAAAGGAGCATGGAAAATGCAGGAAGAAAGAGAAAATGTAATTGTACTCATAGATGATGAGGGTAAGGAAATGCCCTTTGAGGTGCTGGACATAATTGAAGAGGACGGCAATCGCTATGCTGTAGGTATTCCCGCAGAGGAAGCCGAGGACGAAGCGGAGGAAGGTACCGTTTTAATTATGCGGATTGTGCCGGCAAATGATGAAGAGGACATCTTAGAGCCTATTGAAGACAACGCAGAGCTTGAGAAAATTTTTGAGATTTTCAAAACCCGCATGGAAGAAGAATTTGAGTTTGAAGACGAGGATTCAGAGGCGTAAAGCCCCTCTGTATCCCTGCGTTGTACGTTAGTCGGAGTATATATTTTAGCCAACACTAAAATGTAAGGGAGGCAAAGCGTCTCTGTGGTGTGTAGGCCCCCCGCCCGAAAGGCCGGTATGAGGGTAACCCGTAAGCAGAGAATATGCCACCCACCTGCAAAGCAGGTTAAAATTTTGCTGTCAGACGGCAAACGCGGGGGAATAGAACGCAAGACGGGGCTGTTGCAAATTGCGACAGTCCCGTTTCTTTGGAAAATGCAGAGTAGAACTTTGGGTCGTCGGATAAATGTTGGGAGAGGCTTATGAATACAAATATTAATTTAATGAAGCCGGATTCGGCAATGAAAAAATATCTTGCAGGCGCTTCGGCACTGCTTCTTTTGCTTACAGTGTGCTTGCCGTCCGTGGGACTTGCTTTTGCTTGCGGGAACATTGTTTTTCTGGCGGTGTGGTATCTTTGTAAGAATGCAAAGCCCCCGGAAAAGTGCATTAAAAAAATTGTCTGGGGCTCTGTTCTTTTAAACATCTGTATTCTGTTTTACACGGCTTATCAAAAAAATGATATTCTTTTGCTGGCACGCGGATACAGAGAGGCACTGGCATACGGACCGGTATTAAATGAAAACATTCCGGCGTTTTTCCGGGAAGTGTATTACAGCATGCTTTTAGGAACAGACTCACTCTTGCCTACGCTTTTTATAGCCCCGCTTTTGGATTTTTTGGGCGGAAGCTTTACGGTGTATGTACTTTTGGTGTTCAACATATTTGTTGTTCCGTTCTTTCTGCTCCTTGGTATTTTAATTAACGAAATCAATCCGAAGTGTGTACCGCTTATGTTTTTGTTTGCCCCCTTTTTAACCCCTGTTTTTTGTGGAAATCTTGATAGTGCAGGGCTTTTATGCGTGGCACTTTGGCTGTATTTGATACATAAAAGAACTTTTCGAAAAACGGCGATTTCCAAAGCAATTGTTCTGGGACTTTTGTCTGCAGGTATGCTTTTAATGCGCAACTGGTATTTTTTCTACCTGCTCGGCATAATTCTTGCGTTTTTGTTTTCCGGTGCTATCCGAACAATTTATGATAAAAAATTCAATATGGAAACACAAGCGAAAAATATGCTGATTGTCGGCGGTACGGCGCTAGTGATTGTTGTATTGCTTTTCAAAGCATATTTTGGGCAGGTTTTCCGTATATACGCAGAGCCTATAGAACTTCTGGAAACATTGTGGCAAAATGTAAAGCTGTTTATATCCTATTACGGCATTTTGCCTCTGCTTTTCTATGCACTCGGAATTGCCGGGCTTTTTCGCAGAAGGTACAGACAGTACACAATGTTTTTGCTCCTGCAAATTCCAATTACGTTTCTTTTATTCGGGAGCACACAAATTATGGAGCCGTCCCATCAATATTTAATTGCGGCAGAACTGCTTCTCCTGGGTATTATGGGGATTACGGCGTTGCCGAAATGGAACACACAGGCTATGGTTGCCTTTACGGTTGTGCTTGCTTTGAATTTTGCGTATACGTATGCACCGCTTTCCGGGCAGCCGCTAAGAAACGTGCTTGGGGCACGGTTTATTCCCTCTGATATCGTACAAATGGAGAACTTACAAAATTAAATAAAAAAGTGGTTGTCAAATCCGTCGAGATATGCTATACTATATAGGATATAGGGTGATTTTGACGAACGCCCGAGTTTAGAGGAGGAATACACACATGTATAAAAAGGCTATAGCACTTGCTTTGACCGGAATGCTTTTGTTTTCCGCACCGGTAGCTGCCGCCCCCAGTGCATGGGCAACAGCGGAAGTGGAAGCAGCAACGGGACTTGGTCTTGTTCCTGAAAGAATACAGGATGCATATCAGGATGCCATAACCCGTGAAGAATTTTGCGAAATGGTAATGCTTATGTGGGAAAAGCTTACGGGTAATGAAATGCCCGTAGCCGAAGCTACATTTGCCGACACACAAAATGCATCGGTGGCGGCGGCACAAAGCCTCGGCATTGTGCAAGGAGAGAGCCCCGAGCAGTTTTCACCGAATAATCCCGTAACCAGACAGGAAATGTGCGTAATGCTGCGAAATGCATTTAAAAACGCCTGCCCGACGGTGGCACTTCCCGAGGTGTATGCCAATACGTTTCCGGATGCAGCCGCGGTTGCCGATTGGGCAATGGAAGCGGTGCAGACGATGAATCTGTTTGCCGTCATGCTTGGAGATGAAAACGGGAATATCAATCCCCTTGGAAACACTACAAGAGAACAGGCGATTTTGCTTGCATACCGTCTTTGGGGAACGCAGGCAATCACCCAGCAGGAATTTATCGAAAAGTTCCTTATGCCCGTAAGCGGCAACACACATGATAATATGCTCGGCGGCGCATATGCTGTGGGTGTAGGCGGCGGCCCCTTCTACTATTCGGGTGAAACAGGCATTTACAAGCTCGGGACAGATACACCTGTGATAGCAAAGCCGGCAAAGAATTTTGCGGCGTTTAGCGATACAATTTATTATATTGGTGCCGATGGATGCATATATATGGTAAAGCTTTCGGAAAACAAGGAAACGAAGCTTACCGATGTGCCTACCGATAATTTTGCGGCATTTAACGGTGCGCTGTACTATCGCAATCTTTCGGATGGGGGACGCGTTTACAGAATGCCGCTGGATACAATGGAAACAGCACCCTTCACACCCGCTGCGGGAGAAATTCCCGTTATCACCGGAAGCGCCATTTATTATTCCGATGGTACGGCGATTTATGCGCGAAACGATGACGGAACATTTACGGCGGTCTTCTCCGGTGCAAACAGCAACCTGTGCGTAAAGAATAATCAGTTTTATTTCCTGAATGCGAACGGGCTGATTTGTACGGCAGATTTAAATGGTGCCAACTACAAAGCGGTGTCCAAACTGCCGGTAAAAAGCTACTGCTTTACCAGAGATTGCCTGATTGCTATCGGCAGTGCCGACAGCGCCGTATATAAGATTGACTATACAGGTCGTTACACAATTAAAATGGATACAAGCACGTATGTGAATATCAACACATATGATGATTATGTATATGCGCGTGATGCCGAGGGCGGCATCTATAAGTTCTCAAACAACGCGACAGAAAAAGCAAGGATAAATTAGGAGGAAAGACAATGAAGAAGTACAAAATTGCAGTTGTAGGTGCAACCGGTATGGTTGGCAGAACCTTTTTGAAGGTGTTGGAAGAATATAAGCTTCCTGCAGAGAGCTATACTCTGTTTTCGTCTGCAAAATCTGCGGGCAGCACTTTGAAATTTATGGGTGAGGAGCATACCGTTCGCGAACTGACGGAAACATCCTTTGATGAAGGCTTTGATATTGCACTCTTTTCTGCAGGCGGCAGCACCAGCGAAAAATTCGCGCCCATTGCCGCAAAAAAAGGATGCCTTGTTATTGATAACTCCAGCGCATGGCGTATGGATCCCGAGGTGCCGCTCGTAGTACCGGAAGTAAACCCCGAAGATATCAAAAAGCATAAGGGTATTATTGCGAACCCGAACTGCTCCACCATTCAGGCGATGGTAGCCATTAAGCCTTTATACGATGCTTACGGCATTAAGAGAATTGTATATTCTACCTATCAGGCAGTTTCCGGCGCAGGTCGCGGCGGTTGGGATGATTTGGAAAACGGTCTGAAGGGCGAAGCACCGAAGAAATTCCCGTATCCCATTGCAGGTAATTGTCTGCCGCATATTGACGTTTTCCTTGAAAACGGCTATACAAAAGAAGAAATGAAGATGATTTTAGAAACCCGCAAAATTTTGGGTGACGATTCTCTTCGTATTACGGCAACGACTGTACGTGTACCTGTATTTAACAGCCATAGCGAATCTATCAACGTAGAGCTTGAAAAGCCGTTTGAAATGGATGAACTTATGGACGTTTTGAAGAAGGCACCGGGCATTGTTGTAGAAGATGATACGGCAAACAACGTTTATCCCATGCCCATAACGGCTACCGGTCATGACGAAACCTTTGTAGGTCGCATCCGTCGTGACGAGAGCGTGGAAAGTGGTGTAAACCTTTGGGTTGTAGCCGATAATATCCGCAAGGGTGCTGCAGCCAATGCAGTACAGATTGCGCAGAAGTTTATTGAATTCGATAACGAATAAGGACAGAAAGCGAGGCGCAATATATGAAGAACTTACCTTTTACAGGTAGTGGTGTTGCTCTGGTAACACCGTTTAAGAACGGAAAAATCGATTTTGACAAGATGGGCGAGCTCGTCGAGTTACATATCGAGAAAAATACAGATGCCATTATTGTTTGCGGTACTACAGGCGAATCTGCAACCATGCCGGATGCAGAGCACATTTCTGCGGTGGAATACTGCGTGCAGAAGGCTGCCGGTCGCATTCCGATTGTGGCAGGCGCAGGCTCTAACGACACAAACCACGGCGTACAGCTTTCTGCTGCTATGCAGAGAGTGGGTGCGGATGCTCTGCTTTCCGTAACACCGTATTACAACAAGGCAACCCAGAAGGGACTTATCCGTCACTATACAGAAATTGCTAACGCAGTAGACATTCCGATTATTCTGTATAATGTGCCGTCCCGCACGGGCGTGAACATTCAGCCTGAAACACTTTTAGAGCTTTCCAAGATTGAACACATTGTGGGCGTAAAGGAAGCCGGTGGCAATATTTCGCAGGTTGCGAAAATTGCAGCACTTTGCGGTGACAAGGTGGCAATTTATTCCGGTGACGATGATATGATCGTACCCGTAATGTCCCTCGGCGGTGTGGGCGTAATTTCTGTTTTGGCGAATATTTTACCGCAGGAAACGCATGATATTACTGCGCGTTGCTTCGCGGGCGATTTCAAAGGCGCAAGAGAATTACAGCTTAAACTGTATGACCTTATCAAGGCGCTCTTTATTGAAGTAAATCCCATTCCGGTAAAAACCGCAATGAATATGCTTGGCTATGATGTAGGAGAGCTTCGCATGCCGCTTTGCGAAATGGAAGAAAAGAATGCGGCTGTTCTTCGCGCGGAAATGGAAAAGCTGGGAATGGAAATTAAAGCATAAAGGAACGAAGTGCCAATGATAAATGTAATTATTAGCGGTGCAAACGGAAAAATGGGAAAAACCGTTGCAGGCATGCTTTCGGGCATGCCCGGTTTTTCTGTTTGTGCCGGTGTAGACGTCTATACGGAAAAGTACGGAGATTTTCCCATTGTGGAAACCCCGCGTCTTTTGCCTGGTGGCGGAGATGTGATTATTGATTTTTCGAATCCCGCCGCGCTTTTGGACCTTTTGCCGTATGCAATGGAAAAGAAAATTCCGGTGGTTGTATGCACAACAGGTCTTGGAAATGAACATAAAAGTCTTTTGGAGGCAGCAGCAAGAGAAATCCCCGTATTTTTCTCTGCCAATATGTCTTTAGGGATAAGTCTGATTACAGAACTTGTAAAAACAGCGGTTTCTGTGCTTGGCGAGGGGTTTGATATTGAAATCATCGAAAAGCATCATAATCGGAAGCTGGATGCCCCCAGCGGCACGGCTATGGCAATTGCAGATGCGATTGCGGATGCGGCGGAAGGAACAAAGGAATTTGTGTATGACCGTCATAGCGTGCGCCGTCCGCGCGGCAAGCAAGAGGTCGGCATTCATGCGGTGCGCGGCGGAACCATCGTTGGGGAACATACCGTGCTTTTTGCCGGACAGGATGAAGTGATTGAAATTAAGCACAGCGCAGGAAGCCGTGATATTTTCGCGGTTGGTGCCATTCGTGCCGCGGCATTTTTGCAGGACAAGCCTGCAGGAATGTATGCAATGCGCGATTTGGTATCGGCATCTTTATAAAAAATATTGCAGAGAAAATAAAAAGTTCTTGCAATATTCTGTAATTTAAGATACAATAATAGTATAAAAATCGGAAAGGAATGGAAACATAGGATGATTAGTGCAGGAGATTTTAGAAACGGTATTACTTTTGAAATGGAAGGCAATGTATTTCAGATTGTCGAATTTCAGCATGTAAAACCCGGTAAGGGAGCGGCTTTTGTAAGAACAAAGCTTAAAAATGTTATTAACGGCGGCGTTGTTGAAAAAACCTTCCGTCCTACGGATAAGATGCCGAAAGCGCATATTGAACGCAAGGATATGGAATATCTGTATAATGACGGTGAACTTTATTACTTCATGGACCAGGAAAGCTATGAGCAGATGCCTTTGAACGCAGACCAGCTTGGAGATGCGCTTCGTTTTGTAAAGGAAAACATGCTTGTAAAAATTCTTTCCTATAAAGGCAACGTATTCGGCGTAGAACCCCCGAACTTTGTTGAACTGCAGGTTGCAGAAACCGAGCCGGGTGTTAAGGGTGACACTGCAACAGGCGCACAGAAGCCTGCAATTTTGGAAACAGGTGCACAAATAAATGTTCCGCTCTTTATCGACCAGGGTGATATGATTCGTGTTGACACGCGCACCGGCGAATATATGGAGCGTGCATAATATTTAACTTAGAAGGAGGAACGAAAATGGCAGCATTGGAAGAAAAGGTAGCATACCTGAAGGGGCTTTGCGAAGGCATGGACATTGATACGGAGAAGGGCGAAGGCAAACTGCTTGCAAAAATCATTGAAGTGCTTGGCGAAATCACAGAGGAGATTGCATGCATCGAAGAGGATTATGAAGAACTGCAGGCACAGGTTGACGAAATCGACGAAGATTTGGGCTATGTAGAGGAAGACCTCTATGGCGATGATGACGATGAGGATTGCGATTGTGACTGCGGTTGCTGCGATTTTGATTGTGAAGACATAAAGTGCCCCAATTGCGGCGAGGAAATTTATCTGGACAGTGAGCTTTTGGACCTTGAAGAGGACAACCTCATCTGCCCCGCATGCGGACACGAAATCGAACTCGAATGTGACTGCTTTGATGACGAATTCGAAGACGAAGAATAAGGTAAGAAAAAACAGTACGGGTTTATTGCTCGTACTGTTTTTGTATAATAATACTAAAATAAATGGCATGTTTAACAGTAAAATGCATTTGTAAAAAATTACCAAAAAAGAAAAAAACCCCGTATTTCAAGGGCTTGTGCATGCGGCTTTGTGCATTTTGTTCAACCTGCCATACTTTTCTAAAAAAATTTACAATAAAATTCGAAAAAGTTCTTGCATTTTATGGCTACTTATGCTATACTATAAATACGTTTTATGGTGAATGTGCATAAGCGTTCATCAAAAATGTATACGTTTTAGCGTTTTGTGTGCGCATATTTATACAAATCACACAAGTGAAGGGGTATTGGTCGTGTCCGGGGCAATACTTAATATTAAAATCAGCGGACAGAAAGGTTAGGATACATAATGACCAGAAAACACATGCGCTGGGGATGGCTGTTTGTATCACCGTACATAATCTCGCTGTTATGTTTTACGTTGATACCGCTGCTCATCTCGATTTTCTTTTCATTCACGCGCTATGACATGTTGAACCCGCCGAAGTGGGTAGGCTTGCAAAACTATGTTAGAACAATTACAGACCCGAAGATTTGGACTTCCTTCCGTAATGTTTGGGTATACGCAATTATGCTGGAGAGTGTTCAGATTTCTCTCGCGTGCGTACTTGCGGTACTTCTCAACCAGAAGGTAAAAGGTCTTTCTGCTTTCCGTATTATTTACTACATACCGGG
Source organism: Clostridia bacterium (assembly GCA_045648645.1). GTDB lineage: Bacteria > Bacillota > Clostridia > UMGS1883 > UMGS1540 > SIG447. The sequence continues at coordinate 29,938 of JAZROH010000065.1, forward strand.
TCTTACGCCTACAACGGCTGTATCTCTTGTTTGGGCACGTATGTATAACCCCAACGGCGGTGTTTTAAATACAATCCTTGGTTTCGTAGGTCTTGGACCGTTCCTCTTTACATATAGTGCAAATTGGGTTGAAGTTATTGCGGCGATTGTACTTATGACATTGTGGAAGGGTGTGGGTCATACCACGATTTACCTTATTGCCGGTCTGCAGGCAATTAGTGATGACATTATCGAAGCGGCTGACATTGACGGTGCAAGCGCAGTGAGAAAATTCTTTAAGATTACCGTTCCGCTTTTAACACCGACCATCTTCTTCCTGATGATTACCGGTATTTCCAGTGCGTTGCAGGTTTTTGAATCTTTCTACATGCTTGCTGAAAATACAGGTGCCGATGTATCGGTTGTAAACTCTAAGATTTACCAATTGATGTGGACAGGAACGTCACAGGTTGGTCTGGCTGCTGCCCTTGGCTGGGTAAGCTTCATCTTCGTAGCTTTGGTAACATGGCTGCAGAAGAAATATGAGAAAAAGTGGGTGCACTACGATGCCTAATAATGTTACAGTAAATTCAACCCCCGTTCAGAAAATTAAACGTCCCAACTTCTTTACCCGTCGTAGGGACTACAGCATCTGGGGCCTGATTGCTCTGCTTATTGGAGCAGTGATTATGATTTTCCCCTTCGTCTTTGCTTTTTCCGGTTCCTTGGTATCTAATGGTGCCGCCGTTTACAGAATGGAATGGTTTAAGGAATGGAATTGGAGCAACTATGCACGTGTTTTAGAAGAAGCAGACTTTTTGCGCTACATAGGGAATACGCTTTTGATTTGCGTAATTGATATTGTGGGGTCCATCATTTCGAATACCTTTATCGGATTTGGCTTTGCAAGATATGAAACTAAAGGACTCGGCATTCTCTTCTTCGGTGCACTTTGTACCATGTTCCTGCCGGGTACCATTATGCAGGTTCCGATGTTTGTTATCTGGAGTGAGCTGCATTGCGTTGATACATACATCCCGTTAGTTATAGGATCTTTCTTTGGTTCGGCAATAAATATATTCCTGATGCGGCAATGCTTTAAGGGACTTCCGGCAGGGCTTTATGAAGCGGCTATGATTGACGGTGCAAATCCGCTTTATATCTATGCAAGAATCTATATGCCTTTGGCACGTCCCATGATTGCAACGCTTGCACTTAATGCTTTTAAAAGTGGATGGAACAACCTGTTTGGTCCGCTGATTTATATCACCAGTCAGGAAAAGCGTACCCTCTCTTTGGCACTTGCAAACTTTAACGCAAAATACGAAGTTTCCGGTGATGTACATCTTTTAATGGCTGCTGCTATTATCGCGATGCTCCCGACAACTGTTATTTATGCATTTACCCAGAAGCAGTTTATCGCCGGTATGGCATCTGCTGCAATTAAGGGTTAATCAAAAAAGATTTTATCAAATAAGCCGTTACAATGCGTAACGGCTTATTTTGCACCTTTCTGCAGAGTAAAACAGTTCACATTTTCTATGCAGAAAGAGGATATACTGCAATATGTAAAAAACTTACAGCGGAAAGGAATAAACAAATGGTCATGTGTTCACGCTGCAACAAAAATGTGGCAGTGATGTTTGTAACAAAAATTGAAAACGGAGAGAAGAAAACAGAAGGACTTTGTCTTTCCTGTGCCCAGCAGCTTGGTCTTGATATAGGACAGCTTGCAGGGAATATGGGACTGGAGCCGGAAAACTTTGAAAACCTTAGCGAACAGGTTATGCAGATGATGGAAGCGGAAGGGGACGAAGAGGGCGGTAATCTCTTTAAAGATTTATTTGGCTTTTTGGAAGGCGGACAGGCGAAGCATTCTCCGGATGATGAAAAAGAAGATAAAAAATCTCAAAAGGGAGATAAAAAAGAAAATAAGAAAAAGAAGAGGATGCTGGATTCCTTTGGTACGAATCTTACCGCGCGAGCACGAAATGGGGAAGTGGACAGAGTTATCGGGCGCGATGCGGAAATCACGCGGTGTATGGAAATTTTGAATCGCCGTACAAAAAATAATCCATGTCTTATCGGTGAACCGGGCGTGGGTAAAACAGCAATTGCAGAAGGGCTTGCAACCCGTATTGTGGAGGGGAATGTGCCGGCAAAGCTTCTGGATAAAGAAATTTTTCTTTTGGATTTTACGGCGATTGTGGCAGGGACGCAGTTTCGCGGTCAATTTGAGGCACGCCTTAAGAGCATTATCGAAGAAACGAAAAAGCTCGGCAATGTAATTTTGGTTATTGATGAGCTTCATAATATCGTAGGTGCCGGCGATGCAGAGGGGGCAATGAGTGCGGCAAACATTTTAAAGCCTGCGCTTGCAAGAGGGGAAATTCAGGTAATTGGTGCTACAACGACTACGGAATACCGTAAACATATCGAAAAGGATGCAGCACTCGAACGGCGGTTCCAACCGATTTTAGTGGAAGAGCCCAATATAGAAGAAACCATTGAAATCATCACAGGCATAAAAGGCTATTATGAAGAATATCACAAGGTGAAAATTGATGCAGATGTAATTCGGGCGGCGGCAACCCTCAGTGAGCGGTATATTACAGACCGCTTTTTGCCGGATAAGGCAATCGACGTTCTCGACGAAGCGGCATCCCGTGCAAATTTGAAGAATGTCTGCATAGCACAGCTCGCAAAACTAAGGGCAGAGCTTGAATCGGTGCAGGCATCCAAAGAAAGCGCTGCACAAACGGACTCGATTGAAACGTACCAGATTGCGGCGGACCTTAAAATGAAGGAATGTCGTTTGGAAGAGAAAATTCAGGAAACCGAGGCGGCGATGCAAGAGGTGCACCTTACAGTAGAGGATGTCGCGCGTGTAATTGCCGGCTGGACGAAAATCCCCGTAGGCCAGATTACCAAGGAAGAAACCACCCGGCTTTTAGAACTGGAAGAAACACTTAGAAAGCGAGTTCGGGGACAGGATGCGGCAATTGAAGCCGTGGCAGGTGCTATGCGGCGCGGCAGAGCCGGACTTTCCAAGGTCAGAAGACCTGTGTCCTTCATTTTTACCGGCTCTACCGGTATTGGGAAAACGGAGCTTGCCCGTGCGCTTGCAGAGGCTATGTTTGATACGGAGGATGCCCTTATCCGCGTGGATATGTCGGAATACATGGAAAAGCATGCGGTGTCGAAGCTCATCGGCTCTCCGCCCGGATATGTGGGGTATGATGATGCGGGGCAGCTTACCGAAAAAATTCGCCGTCGTCCGTATAGCGTTATTTTACTAGATGAAATTGAAAAAGCACATGCCGAAGTTTTGAATGTATTCTTGCAAATTCTGGATGACGGCCGCATTACCGATAGCCACGGCAAGCTGGTAAGCTTTGAGAATACCGTAATTATCATGACCTCTAATGCCGGCTCGGATTATAAGGGTACGGCACCGGGATATACAACCTCACCGGAAAAAGCGGGAATGGAAAAAGCGGAAAAAGCACTTCGTGCGTTCTTCCGTCCTGAGTTTTTAAACCGCCTTGACGAGATTATTCTCTTTAAACCCCTTGAAAAACCGGTGCTCATGGAAATTCTTTCGAAGATGCTGGATGAATTTTCCGAGATGCTTTCGACGAGAGATATTGCGTTTTCCATGACGGAGGAGGCAAAAGAGCTTCTGCTCGAAAAGGGTATTGACATTAAAAACGGGGCAAGACCGCTTCGTCGTGCCATTCAAAAGCATATAGAGGACAAGGCGGCATACCTTTTGATTTCCGGGGAACTCGGTGCAGGGGATACCTTCTTAGTACGGCGTGAAGAGGATGAAATCGTCTGCGAAAAGAAAAAAATGTAAATTATTTTGATTAAATGTGCAAAAATACTTGCCAAAAACAAAAAAACGTGATACAGTATACGGTAGCATAAAAAGGAGGTGTATTGTACATGGCATATAAAATTACAGAAGACTGCATCAGCTGCGGCGCTTGTGAAGCAGAATGTCCGGTTTCCTGCATTTCTGCAGGCGATTCTACATTCGTAATCGATGAAGATACTTGCATCGAATGCGGTAACTGCGCAAACGTTTGCCCCGTTTCCGCTCCCCAGCAGCAGTAAAAAGGGTGAAGAGTAGGGGTTGCCCTTCGGGGCGACCCCGAACTTGTCAAGAAGATATGAATGAATTTGAAAGAAAAGATGACCTGCAGCTTGGCGGGCTTCATATATGGCAGGACAGGCGTGAGTTTTGTTTTGGTGTGGATGCGGTGCTCCTTTCGGCATTTGCCGAGATTAAAAAGGGGGACCGTGTATTAGATCTTTGCACGGGAAACGGCATTATTCCGATTTTGCTTGCAGGCAAAACAGAGGCGGGAGAAATCCGTGGTCTCGAAATTAATCCTGTGCAGGTGCGCCTTGCAAAAAGAAGTATCGAGGAAAACGGGCTTCGGCATGTGGCGGTTTTAGAAGGCAATATAAAGGATGCGAAATCCATTTTCTGCGATGCGCGATTTGACGCTGTAACCTGCAATCCGCCTTATATTACGGATGGGCGCATTCAAAACCCGAACCGTAATAAGGCAATTGCCCGACATGAGATTTTGTGTACACTGGACGATGTACTGCAAAGTGCCGCTTCCGTGCTCCGCTTTGGCGGACGCTTTTTCATGGTACACAGACCTGACAGGCTTACAGATATACTGGAAAAAATGCGGGCACACCGTTTGGAACCCGGGCGGCTTCGCATGGTACATACAAGGGCGGATAGTGCCGCATCGCTTGTATTGATTGAAGGAATTTTTGGCGGCGGTGTTTTTTTGCGTGTAATGCCGCCGCTTATTTTATATGGCGAGGATGGGCAGTATACAAAGGATGCGCTCACCGCATATGGAAGGGATATAAAATGAGTGGAACACTTTATGTTTGTGCAACACCCATAGGCAATTTAGAGGATATTTCCGAGCGACTTCGAAAGACGCTCTCCGAGGTGGACCTTGTGGCGGCGGAGGATACGCGGCACACGGCAAAGCTCTTAAAACATCTGGAGATTTCGAAGCCGTGCATCAGTTATTTTACGCATAACAGAAAGGGACACGGCGAGGTTATTATAAAAGAGCTTCTTGCAGGGAAAAATGTGGCACTTGTAAGTGATGCAGGGACGCCTGCAATCAGTGACCCTGGCGAGGAACTGGTGCAAATGTGCGCGGCGGAAAATATTCGGACAGTGCCCGTGCCCGGGGCCTGTGCGGCGATAAGTGCGCTTTCGGTTTCGGGGCTTTCAACGGGGCGTTTTGTCTTTGAAGGGTTTTTGCCGATGCAGAAAAAAGGCAGAATGGACCGTCTGGCGGAGCTAAAAAATGAAAAAAGAACCATCATATTTTATGAAGCACCGCATAAGCTTTTAAGGACGCTGGAGGATTTTAAATCCGCATTTGGAGAGACACGGCGGATTACCCTTTGCAGAGAAATGACAAAGGTGTTTGAAGAAACGGTGCGCATTACGGTGGGCGAGGCAGTAGAAAAGTATACGACAGAGCCGCCGAGAGGCGAATTTGTGCTGGTACTGGAAGGCGCGCCGGAAGAGGTCGTTTCTTTTGCGGATTTGACGGTGGAGGAGCATGTTGCGCTATATGAAAAGGGCGGCATGTCCCGCATGGATGCGGTCAAAAAGGTGGCGGCGGACAGAAATGTTCCCAAGCGGGAAATATATGATATAGTTATGCGGTGAAAGGAACGATACTATGCAAATTGCAATTTTATTCGGCGGAAAATCCGGAGAACACGATGTATCCTGTCTTTCGGCAGCATCTGTACTGGAAAACATAAATGCAGAAAAATACTCCATTTTGAAAATAGGCATTACGAAAGATGGTGCATGGTATAAAACGGATGCAGCACCGGAGGAAATCCGAAGCGGAAAATGGGCGTATCTTCCAAAAACAAAAGCGATTTTGTCACCGGATGCAAGTGACGGCGGCTTCTGGATATTTGAAGAAAACGGACCTGTGCTTTTGCCTGTGGATGTAATTTTCCCTGTTATGCACGGGGACTTTTGCGAGGATGGCTGTCTGCAAGGGCTTTGTGAACTTGCGGGCATCCGGTATGTAGGATGCGGCGTTTGTGCATCGGCTGTTGGAATGGATAAGGAAATTGCAAAACAAATGTTTGCCGGCGCGGGCATTCCCGTGGCAGGCGGCGTTGTAATTGAAAAGAAAAATGCGAAAGAGGCGGCAAAACTTGTAAAAACTACGCTTACCTATCCCGTGTTTGTAAAACCTGCCAATGCAGGCTCTTCACTCGGGGCTTCCAAGGTAGAGAGCGAGGACAGACTCGAAGATGCCCTAAAAGAAGCGTTTCGATATGATACAAAGGTGCTCGTGGAAGAATATATTGATGCCCGTGAGATAGAATGTGCGGTACTCGGGAAGGAAACGCCTGTACCTTCAGTGCTGGGGGAAATTGTGCCCGAGGCAGAGTTTTATGATTACGAGGCAAAATATATTGACGGCACGTCAAAGCTTTTAATTCCTGCACCGCTTTCCGAAGAAGAAAGCGCAAAAATTCAGGATTATGCCGTGCGTGCGTTTCGGGCAATCGGGGCGGAAGGATTTTCGCGGGTTGACTTTTTTATGGATAAAGGAACGGGTAGGGTGGTCATCAATGAAATTAACACCATTCCGGGCTTTACGGAAATCAGCATGTATCCAAAGCTTTGGAAAGCATCGGGACTTGCATATGCGGACTTAATCGACAGATTGATAGAACTTGCATAGCTGTAAGAACTTAACTTTGCTTTTTGTAGAGATTTGTGATATACTATGTGTAAATACATATGAGGAGCATCAATATGAATAAGGAAGTTATCATTTCTATAGAGGGACAGGAAATGTTTGCCGAAGGCGGAGAAGAAAACGTAACCGAGCTTGTTACGGCGGGAAAATACTATAAAAAAGGGGACAAGCATTATCTTTCCTATAAGGAAACGGAAATGACGGGCTTTGAAGCCACAACCACAATGCTGAAAATTGAAAATGACCGCGTGGCGCTGACGCGTTACGGACAGGTGAATACCCATATGGTGTTTGCCCCGGGCGAAAAGCATACAGGATATTATGAAACGCCTTACGGCAGCTTTACCGTAGGCATTGTGTCGGACGATGTGAAGGTACAGTTTGGGAAAAACAGCGGACAGATAGATATCCATTATCTGCTTGAAATTGATAATAATACAAAGGCAGAGCACACGCTCTCCTTAAACGTGCGGGAAGCATAAACTGAAATCGGAGGAAGAGAAGAATGTATACAGCAGAAAGAGTTTTACATACGGTGGAAAATCTTGTGCGGGAGGGCGTTAAAAGGGCATTCCCCGAGGCAGAAATGCCTGCCTTTTTGGTGGAAGCACCAAAAGCCGATGCACATGGAGATTTTTCCACGAACGCGGCAATGCTTTTAACGAAGGCACTTCGTCGTGCCCCCAGAGATATTGCGACGGCGATTATTGAACATATGCCCGAGGATGCACTGGTTCTGCGCACAGAGGTGGCAGGACCGGGCTTTATTAACTTTTATTTAAATCCCGATTGGATTTACGGCACGCTTTCGGATATTGAAGAGAGGGGCGAGGATTTCGGGCGCATTGCGGACGGAAACGGCAAAAAGGTTATGGTGGAATTCGTAAGTGCCAACCCCACGGGCCCCATGCATATGGGTAATGCCCGCGGCGGTGCAATCGGTGATTCTTTGGCGGCACTTCTAGATATGGCAGGCTGGGAAGTGAGCCGTGAATTTTACCTGAATGATGCAGGGGCACAGATTGAAAAGTTTGGTATGAGTCTGGAAGCCCGTTACCTGCAAATCCTGACGGGGATAGAGGATTTTCCCGAGGATGGCTATCAGGGGGCTGACATTACCGAGCTTGCGCAAGCCTATATTGACGAAAAGGGAACGGGACTTCTGGAAATGGAAAGCGATGCACGCCGTCGTGCACTTGTGGAGTATGCGCTTCCCCAAAACATTGAGAAAATGCAGAAGGATTTGGAAAAATACAGAATCCATTATGATACATGGTATAGGGAGAGCTCCCTTTATGAAAGCGGTGAGGTGGAAGAAACCATCGCGCTTTTAGGTGAAAAGGGGCTGACCTATACAAAAGAGGACGCTGTCTGGTTTAAGAGTACGGAATTTGGCGCGGAAAAGGACGATGTTCTTGTGCGTGCAAACGGAATTCCCACGTATTTTGCAGCAGATATCGCCTATCACAGAAATAAGCTTGCCGGACGTAATTTTGATATGGCAATCAATATCTGGGGTGCTGACCACCACGGGCACATTGCCCGCATGAAGGGGGCAATGGAAGCCTTGGGTATTGATGCGGCGCGTTTGCATGTTATCACCATGCAGCTTGTTCGTCTTGTGGAAAAGGGTGAGGTTGTTCGTATGAGTAAGCGTACCGGAAGAATGATTACGCTTTCTGACCTTCTGGATGAAATCGGCGTAGATGCCGCACGTTTCTTCTTTAATTTGAGACAAGCCGGCAGTCACTTTGAGTTTGATTTGGGACTTGCCGTGGAGCAGTCCAATGACAATCCTGTTTTTTATGTGCAGTATGCCTATGCGCGTATTTGCAGTATTCTCCGTCTTTTGAAGGAAGAAGGAACAGAGGTGCGTCCCTATAAGGAAATCAATGCGGCACTTCTTTCGGATGAGCATGAACGTGCGCTTATTAAAAAATTAGCAGATTTTCCGGAGGAAATCCGCGTTGCTGCCGCTTCCCTCGAGCCTTCCAGAATTACCCGGTATGCAATGGACACGGCGGCACTTTTCCATAGCTTCTATAATGCATGCCATGTACGTACGGAGGATGCAGCGCTTACGGCGGCACGCCTTTCGCTCGTTTCGGCAACCCGCACAGTGCTTGGAAATGCCCTTCGCATGCTAGCGGTAACGGCACCGGAGAAAATGTAAGGAAAGAAAGGGATAAACCTTGAAAAAAACGCTGAAACGAATCGTTGCCGCGGCAATCGGCGCCCTTGTTTTATCAACGAACGTATGCGGGGCCACTTTAAGCGGTGAACAGGAATACAGATTTATTCACGACCTTGTGGATTTCATTGAGGCAAACGCTAAATTCCCGAAGGATAAAAACACCCTTCTCGATATAGCGCTTCACGCAAGGCTTACAAACCCTGATGCCGGCTTTAACGGCATGGTGGAAGCGGTGATGGGTTCTTTAGATGAGCATAGCGGCTATCTGACGAAGGAAACGTATACCTCTTTTATGGAAAACAGTGTTTCGGGTACATATTCCGGGGTTGGTGTTACCATTTCTATTACAGGGGATGATTTTGTTGTCATTTCCGCCCTGCCGGGCTCGCCTGCGGCGAAGGCAGGCATTGCCGCGGGGGATATTCTTGTGGCTGTGGATGATGTAAATATTGAAAATGAAGAATTTCAGGCAGTGCGGGAGAAGATTACAGGTGTGCCGGGGACTACGGTGAAAATTACCGTCCGCCGCGGCGGCGAGCTTGTTTCCTTTACGGTACTTCGGGCTGTTTTGGAAATGGAAACGGTGGAATATGAAATTCGAGATGGCGTAGGCTATCTGCTTCTCACAAATTTTAACGAAACAACGGCTGAGGATGTGCAGGAAGCAATTACGTATTTTGAAACTGCAGGGATAGAGGATGTTATTTTGGACCTTCGGGATAATCCGGGGGGCGAAATGTATGCTGCGCTCGATGTGTGCCGCATGTTTACCCCAAAAGGCGTTATTATGCGGGTGGAGTATGCGGACAGCAAAAACAACCAGTTATACTATAATTCCACGGATAATAAGGGGAAATTCAACCTTGTTGTTTTAGTCAATGAAGGAAGCGCATCTGCATCCGAGCTTTTGGCAGGGGCTATTAAGGATACATCCTCCGGTCTTCTCATTGGAACACAGACCTTTGGAAAAGGAACGGTGCAGACGCTTTTGCCCATTATAAGTGGCGGCGGCATTCGCCTGACGATTGCAGAGTATAAAACCGCGGGCGGGCGTGCCATCCATCATGTGGGACTTGCGCCGGATATATATGTAAAAAACAAGAGCAAAACCGTGGATACTTCCTATATGGTACCGATGGAGCTTGCTACAGTATGGAAAGCGGGCGATACGGGCGAAGGTGTGCTCGCGCTGGAACAACGGCTCGCTTTTTGGGGGTATCTGGAGGAAGCGGATATGACGGCAGATGAAGAAACAGCGGCAGCTCTGCGGCTTTTTCAGGCGCAAAACGGACTGGAAGCCACGGGCGAAGCAGACCTATATACACAAATGCGCCTAAACGACGCAGATTATACTGTGCCCGTGGAGCAGGATGATCAGCTCGCTGCGGCACTGGAGTATTTCAATGAAGAAGCTTAAAATCGGAGGCATCCCCATGGGCGGTGGCAGCCCCATCACGGTACAAACCATGACGACGACCGACACGCGGGATGTGGAAAAAACAGTTGAACAAATTCGCCTTTTGGAAACAGCGGGGGCTGACATTGTGCGTCTTGCTGTTCCCGATATGGCGGCAGCGGAAAGCTTTGCCCGTATTAAAAAGCAGGTAAGTGTTCCGCTTGTTTGCGATATTCATTTTGATTATCGGATTGCGCTTGCCTGTATCGACGGCGGGGCGGATAAAATTCGAATAAATCCCGGCAATATTGGCGAGGCATCGCGGGTACGAAAGGTGGCAGAAGCGGCAAAGAGCGCCGGTATTCCCATCCGCATTGGTGTAAACGGCGGGTCTTTGGAAAAAGAAATGTATGAAAAATACGGAAACACGCCGCTTGCCATGGTGGAAAGTGCGAAATACCATGCTTCCCTTCTGGAAAAGGAGGGCTTTTCGGACATCGTTATCAGTTTGAAGGCTTCGGATGTGCAAAAAACGGTGGAGGCATATCGTTTGATGGCAAAAACCGGGGACTACCCTTTACATATCGGGGTTACTGAGGCAGGAACGGCATATGCGGGGCTTATAAAGTCCGCGGCAGGGATCGGCAGTCTTCTTCTGGACGGCATAGGGGATACCATTCGCGTATCGCTCTCTGCTCCGCCTGAGGAAGAGGTGCGCGCAGGTATTGCGCTTCTGCGGGCAGTAGGAAAGCGGGAGGGAGCAGAACTGATTTCCTGCCCCACCTGCGGCAGATGCAAAATCGACCTTATGCCCGTAGCGCGGGAAATGGAAGCCTATCTTGCCAAAATTGACACGCCCATTCGCGTTGCGGTTATGGGCTGTGCAGTAAATGGACCGGGTGAGGCACGGGAAGCGCATGTAGGGATTGCCGGCGGGGACGGTAAAGCGGTGCTGTTCCGGCATGGCGAAATTATTGAAAGCATTCCGGCGGAAAATATTCTGCCGGTACTTAAGGGCGAAGTGGAAAGGATAATAAAAGCGTGGAAGTAAACGGAACAAAGGCAATTGCAGAAGCTTTTAGCGGCGCACCGATACCAAAGGGCGCCGCTCAATTTCGTGTTGCCGCGCTTCGGGTAAACCCCACGCTTCGCACTATGCATACAAGCCTTGTTCTGCCGGATATTCCTGCATATGATGTGGTACGGCAACTGAAAAAGGCACTGATGGAGCACTACGCTCTGCGGGAAATCCGCACGGATTTTTCTTTTTTATCGTTGCCCGAAGAAGGAAGCCGCGGAGAGGCACTGCGGGATTTTGTTGTGGGCGTTTTGGCAGAGGAAAAGCCGGTTTTGGAATATGTGCTGAAGGATAGCGCATGGCAGGAAAATGGGGAAGAGCTTATAATCTGCCTCCATCACGGCGGCGCAGAGCTTTTAAAGGCCGAGGCGGCAGAGATGGAGATTGCCCGCACATTTTATGCGCTGACGGGGCAGACTGTAAAGGTGCGTTTTACAGAAGAACTTGAAGAAGTGGACCTTTCGGCAAAGCCGATGCCTATGCCGCTCCGTCCTGTAAAGGCGGAAACAAAAGAGGCGGCGCCGATTGTCGGCGGCGTCATTTTAGGCAAGGCAATTGATACGGAAACGGTGGAAATCGCCGGCATCAACGAAGGCAGCGGTCGCTGTACAGTATGCGGTGAGGTGTTTGCCGCTGAGGGACGCGATATCAAAGAAAAGAAGCTATTTACTTTTAACATAACCGATAAGACGGATTCGATTACCTGTAAGCTCTTTTTAACGCCGGATAAGTATGATACAGTAAGCGGCGCGGTGAAAAAGGGCTCGTATATTCTGGTGCGCGGAAACGCGGTGTTTGACGCCTTCGCGGGTGAAGTGGTTTTGCGCGTGCAGGATATCGGAGAAGCCACAAAGCGGGAAAAGACAGACAATGCAGAACAAAAGCGGGTGGAACTGCATGTGCATACCCAGATGTCCAGTATGGACGGCGTTTCCAGTGCCACGGCGCTTGTAAAACAAGCAATAAAATACGGGCATCCCGCCATTGCGATTACCGACCACGGCGTTGTGCAGTCCTTCCCGGAAGCCTTTAAAGCAGCGAAAGGGTCGGATTTAAAGGTTATTTTTGGCGTAGAAGCGTATTTTGTCAACGATATAGGCGCTTCCCTCTATAAAGGTAAATCCTGGCCCATAGACGGCGAAATGGTCGCTTTTGACATTGAAACTACGGGACTAAGCCCCAAAACGGAGCGGATTACGGAAATTGGCGCGGTAAAAATCCGCGATGGTGTGATTGTGGACACCTTTTCCACCTTTGCAAACCCCGGAAAACCGATCCCGGCAAAGATTGTGGAGCTGACGGGGATTACGGATGCTATGGTGGCGGATGCCCCTTCGGAAGAAGAGGCGGTCGGCGCATTTTTGGACTTTTGCGGCGAGGCACCGATTATTGCCCATAATGCATCCTTTGATACAAGCTTTATTCGTGCTGCCTGTCAGAGGATGGGAAGGGCGTATACACCGTCTATACTGGATACCTTGGTATTTTGTCGCGCTATGGTGATCAGTAAGCGCCAGCATTCTCTTGACAAAATGGCAAAGTATTTCGGCGTTGAAAATCCTTCGCACCACAGAGCGGTCAATGATGCGCAGGTCTGTGCGCAGATCTGGGCGGCACTTGCCGAACAAATTAAAGCGATGGGTGTTGTGGATATTGCCGATATTGATAAAAAGATGGCGGGGAACGTGGATATGAAAACCCTGCCCTCCTACCATATGATTTTGCTTGCGAAAAACAGACAGGGGCTTTTTAACCTGTATACGCTCATCACAAAGTCGCATATGGATTATTTCCATAAAACCCCACGCATTCCCAAAAGCGAGCTTGTCCGCTACAGAGAGGGGCTTTTGGTGGGGTCTGCCTGTGAAGCGGGGGAACTGTTTCGCGCGATGGTGGCGGAGGAAAGTGAAGCTTCGCTTCTTAAAATTGCGGATTTTTATGATTATCTGGAAATCCAGCCTATCGGCAACAATCAGTTTATGATTGCAAACGGAACGGCGGCAGACGAGGAACAACTACGGGACTATAACCGCCGCATTATTGCCATGGGGGAAAAGCTTGGGAAACCCGTTGTGGCAACGGGAGATGTTCATTTTCTCAATAAAGAGGACGAGGTGTACCGCCGTATCCTCATGGCAGGCAAGGGCTTTGACGATGCCGATAATCAGGCACCGCTGTATTTCCGCACAACAAATGAAATGCTGGAGGAATTCGGTTATCTCGGAGACGCGTTGGCACGGAAGGTTGTTATTGAAAACACGAATTTGCTTGCCGATATGATTGAAAATGTGCCCCCCGTACCAAAGGAAAAATGCCCGCCGGAAATTGAAGGCTCAGATACGGATATTATGAATATGAGCCGCGAGAAGGCGGAACGCATTTACGGCACGCCCCTTCCCGAAATTGTGCAAAAGCGCATGGATAAAGAGCTGGACAGTATTATCAATAACGGTTTTGCCGTTATGTATCTTATTGCACATAAGCTTGTAAAAAAATCGAATGAGGACGGATATCTGGTTGGCTCCCGTGGATCGGTAGGGTCTTCCTTTGTGGCATTTTTGTCGGATATTACCGAGGTGAATGCCCTGCCGCCCCATTATGTATGCCCCGAGTGTAAATATAGTGAATTCGTGGAAAATATGGCGGGGTCGGGCTGTGACCTTCCCGATAAGGTTTGTCCCAAATGCGGTGCACAGCTTTATAAAGACGGTCATGATATTCCTTTTGAAACCTTCCTTGGTTTTGACGGCGATAAGGCACCGGATATCGACCTTAATTTTTCCGGTGATTATCAGGGCGTTGCCCATAAATATACAGAGGTGCTCTTTGGCTCGGAGAATGTATTTAAGGCAGGAACAATCGGTACGCTTGCAGAAAAAACGGCGTACGGATATGTGCGAAAATACTTTGAGGAGCGGGGAAAGAGCCTTCGAAAAGCGGAGCTTGACAGGCTCACGCTTGGCTGTACGGGCGTAAAACGCACAACCGGACAGCATCCGGGCGGCATTGTTGTTCTCCCCAAAGGACGGGACATTAACGAATTTTGTCCCGTACAGCATCCGGCGGATAAGAGCGAGAGCGACGTGAAAACCACGCATTTCGACTATCACTCTATTGATGAAAACCTGTTAAAGCTTGATATCCTCGGGCACGACGATCCGACCGTGATTCGTATGCTTGAGGATCTTACAGGCATGGACGCAAAAAAAATTCCTCTGGATGACAAGGAAACCATGAGCCTTTTTACAAGCAAGGACGCCTTAAAGCTGAAAGAGGATATTAAAAGCACGGTAGGTACGCTTGCAATTCCCGAATTCGGGACGGGCTTCGTTCGCCAGATGCTTGTGGATACAAAGCCGAAAACCTTCTCCGACTTAATCCGCATAAGCGGACTTTCCCATGGTACGGACGTTTGGCTCGGCAATGCACAGGATATAGTAAAAAGCGGGACAGCCACCCTTTCGGGCTGTATATGTACCCGTGACGATATTATGCTGTATTTAATTACCAAAGGGGTAGCCCCGAAGCTTTCGTTCACGATTATGGAATCGGTGCGTAAGGGTAAGGGACTAAAGCCTGAATGGGAAGAGGACATGCGCGCCCACGATGTGCCTGAATGGTATATTGATTCCTGCAAAAAGATTAAATATATGTTCCCCAAGGCGCATGCGGCGGCATATGTAACCATGGCATTTCGCATAGCCTATTGCAAGGTGCACCATCCGCTTGCCTTTTATATGGCATATTACAGCGTTCGCGCCGATGATTTTGACTATGCCCTCATGGCAAACGGACACACCGTGGTAAAGGAAAAAATGAAGGAGCTTTCGGCGCTGGAAAGCAAAACACAAAAGGATAAAAATGTTTTGTCCATTCTGGAGGTCTGTGACGAAATGTATGCCCGGGGGTATTCCTTCTGTCCTATTGACCTTTACGAGTCGGATGCAGAAAAGTTTCGGGAGGTAGACGGAAAAATCCTTCCACCCCTCTCCAGTATGCAGGGGCTTGGTGCTGCGGCGGCAAGAAATATAGCCGAGGCACGAAAAGGCGGCACGTTTCTTTCTGTGGATGACCTTGTGCAGCGTAGCGGTGCGAATAAATCGGTCATTGAAATTATGACTAAAAGCGGCGTTTTAGACGATTTACCCGAAATCAGCCAGACCACTTTGTTTGGCATATAACAAGGAAGCTGCGGCGAAAAACTTTGCGAAAACACTTTTTGATAAAAAAATAAAAAAATGCTTGACAAAAAGAGCAGGACGTGCTATACTATGAAGGTGGCAAAAATGCTGTCCTAGCTCAGTAGGTAGAGCACTTCCTTGGTAAGGAAGAGGTCGGCGGTTCAAATCCGCTGGACAGCTCCATAAAAAAGACAGATTTCTTAGTGAAATCTGTCTTTTTTTGTCGCTGTAAATCTCTAACGAGATTTACAGCATATCGAGTTTGAACGAAGTGAAAACATATCGAATTTACGAAGTAAAGATATCGAGCAAACAAAGTTTACATATCGACGCTAGGTCATTTTGCTAAAAAATTATAAAAAATATTGATTAAATAAGGAAAATGTGGTATTATAAATATGCTAAACAGATTTAATAATTTTATAATGCGGTGTTATCTTTATTTTTTTGCGGGCATTTTATGCCCTTATTTGTCGTGCTCAATCATTATGAATTTGATAAAAATGCGAACTTCATTTGATTGAGTGAGTAAAGATAACCCATTCTATTAAATCTGTTTAGCGACTATCGGAGTTTGCGTTTTTTATGCGTCTGCTTCGGTAGGCGCATTTTTTATTTAGGAGGTGTTTTTACAGGATTTTATGCAGAAAATAACAGAAAGGAGGGAAGAAAATGAAATTTTGCACAAGGTGCGGGAATCAGTTGACGGATGATGCGGTTTTTTGTCAAAAATGCGGAGAGAAAGACGCAACTGCGGAAAATTCTATTGCCCCAAATACTTCACAAATACATAACGAATCTTTGATTTTTGAGAATGACGGGGCAGATGCGCCGAGACTTAGAACGAGCATGAAAATATGGATGACGCTTTCATTTGTTTTGGCATTTGTTTTTGCAATCGGCGCGACAGCTGATATATCGATGATGGCAGGGGTGTGCTTATTTGGCATTTTGGGACTAATGTTTCTGTTTCTGGCAAAAACCCCGAAAGGTCCTGCGCGAATTTTTTCAAAGGCAGAATGCTTTAAGAGAACAAACGGTATTTCTAAAGGTGTTTTTGTCGGCATAAGTGTTACCTTGTCGCTTTGCTTGTTTTCAGGAATTTTACATGTTTTTGATGGAAATACAACGAGCGGTAAAGAGGACGGAAGTAAAGCGAAAACAGCTGTGAGTGTTGCGGTAAAGCAAGAAAAGGCAGCAGATAAAACAGAACCGAAAATCCCAGAAGAATTTGCAGCGGAATGCCCAATAGCTGTTTCGGCATCTATGTATGATAATATTATCGGTTTTCCGGAACTTAAGTGCATGATCAAAAACAAAACGGACAAAGAAATAGCAGCAATTCAATTGTATTTCTTGCCCCGAGATGTTTATGGGGAAGAAGCAGATGGCATTTTCGCACAAAACAAATTGCAATGTGATACACCAATTGCTGCAAATGGAACGGATACGGCGGTCTGGCAGATGATAGACCAAAGTATTAAATCAGGTGATTTGTATGTATACAGCGTCTATTTTTCTGATGGTACGGAATGGGGAGACAGAAATGCATCGAAAAGTAAGATTCAAGCATATGCAATGCAAACACAAGTTAGCTATTAAAACGATAGAAAAGAGGAATAATTATGAGAAGTAAAATTTTATTCACAGCAAGTGCGCTTGCTACACTTTATTCAATTTATTTGCTGTCATATTTTGTTGGAGGAACAATGAATGCCGGCGGGGCGGAAGCTGTCGGGGGTGCAATTGCTACAGCTTTGGTAACACCGCATATGATTATGTTTTTAATTGGAGCAATTTTTGGCTGGATTGGTTTTCTTGCTAAGAAAAGCTGGGGTGCATTGGTGGCTGCAATTTTGTATTCTGTAGGAACGCTGTTCTTCCTGATGTATGCCATGTTTGGCGTGCCGATTTTAGTTTTGGGATTCGTCGGATATAGTAAACAAAAGAAACTGAATTACCAAAATAATTAAACGATTTTATAGTAAGCAAGCAGGTATGTTAAGGGCAACGCATGCGTCATCCCTTGACATACCTGTTTTATAATGCTTGGCTTAGGTTGGGAGTGTGATTTTGCCAGTATTTATTTTGAAGTTTACACCGTTCCCGTCACCTGCACCGTCGCCACGCCCGGCGTCATAATGTACCCGCCCGTGGCAGGGTTTTGCGTATAGGTTGCCGCGGGGACGGTGATTTGCGAAGGACCGGTGGTAAACAGCCCGCATAGTGGATCATAGGTGTAATTTTCAGGAGCGGTCCAAGGGACACCGTTATAGGTGACGGAAATATCGGAAAGAATGGGGTCGAAGGTATCGGTAATTACGGCGCTTTGGTCAGTCCCTGCTGCGCTGTTGCCAATATTTTGAATAACGAAGGTGTATGTCAGTTGTCCGTTTGCTGCCACGGCAGAGGGACATATACTTTTGCTTAGAACAAGGGAAGCGTCTGCAGCGGCAAAAATCGTTTCGGAAATTTCAAGCGGTACGGTGATGGCACAACCTGTGATGGTCGCAGTATTCGTGATGCTGCTGCCCGTTCCGGGAGGCGCAAATGTATTTACAATCGCTTCATAAATAAGCATTGCCGTGCCGCCTGCGGGAACCGCGATGCCACTTGCTGTAAGCGTCGGTGCGGGAGAAACGTCGGGCGTGGGCTGGGGCATGCCGTCAAGAAAATAGCGAAGAGAATTATCAACATATGTCAAGGGAATAAGCGTTCTGTTTTCGAACGTATAGCTGCCCAGATTATCCGTTACGGTAAGCTCTGAAAATGGGGATGTACCGGTGTTGACAATGCGTATGATATAGGTAATACGGTCGCCGGGGCGATAGGTAGCGCCGATGGCGGTTTTTGTGGCAGATAAAACGGCCAAAAGCTCACCGGTAACCACATTGGAGTTTGTGGTATTGCCGCCATAGGACAGCGTGGCCTGATTAGAAAATGTTGCCATGGAAATCCTCCTTAAAAAATCTGTTTTTGCTTTCATACTATTCAAAAACTTATGGATGGTGCGGCTTTTGGGAAGAATTTTCTTTTTGGGGAGAAAAAAGCATTGTAAAATCGTAAAAAATGCAAAAACAAATACAAAAATGGGACTTGTAATGCAAAAGGAGTTATGGTATACTGCAAAAAAAAGAAAGGATGAATGTGAAATGCTGACAAAAGAATTGTATGAGAAATATAGCAAGAAGGCACTGGAATTTTTGGATAAGGCAGGCATTGCTTTAACAGAAACAGAACGGAAAAATGTAGAAGTGGCAGAGTACGAGCTTGGATGCCTTGACAAAGTGGGGCTGGAACTTGTTGTATATGTAAATACGGAGCGTTGCTGCGCAAAAGAACTGGTCCTTTTACCGGGACAGACTTGTCCTGAACACCGCCATCCTGAAATTAACGGCGAAGAAGGCAAGGAAGAAACCTTCCGCTGCCGCTGGGGTACGGTGTACCTCTATGTGGAAGGCGAGCCAAAAGAAGGTACACTTTCTGTAAATCCACCGGAAGGCATGGAAGAATATTTCACCTGCCGGCACGAAGTTATCTTAAAACCGGGCGAGCAATATACCATTATGCCGAACACCTTGCATTGGTTTAAAGCGGGAGAGGAAGGCGCAATTGTATCCGAGTTCTCCACGAAAAGCCGGGATGAATTTGATATTTACACCGACCCCCGCATTGATGCGGCAGGGAAAAGAAATGTGTAAGGTGACGAAATGAAAAAATTTGATGTTGCAGCCCTTGGTGAAATTTTGATTGACTTTACGGAAAACGGAATCAGCGAAAACGGCATGCGTCTTTTTGAGCAAAACCCCGGCGGCGCACCGGCAAATGTACTTTCGGCGGTTTCGCATCTCGGTGGAAAAGCTGCTTTTATCGGCAAGGTGGGGAAGGACATGCACGGCGCATTTCTTCGGGAAACCGTGGAAAAATGCGGGATTGATACGCGCGGCCTTATCGAAACGGAGGAAGGGTTTACCACGCTGGCTTTTGTAGCCCTACGTGGCGGTGAGCGCAGTTTTTCTTTTGCCAGAAAGCCGGGGGCGGATACGCTTCTTACAAAAGAAGAAGTGGATTATGAAAGGATTGCCGAAAGCCGTATTTTTCATATTGGTTCGCTGTCGCTTACGGCGGAGCCGGTAAAAAGTGCGAGCCTTGCGGCGCTCTCCTTTGCAAAAGCAGAAAACGTAATCATTTCCTATGACCCGAATTATCGGGCATCTCTTTGGAGGGATGCAGAAACGGCGAAGGAAGAAATGCGAAGCATCTTGCCGTATGCGGACATTGTGAAGATTTCCGACGAGGAAACAGAACTTCTTACGGACGTTCAAAGTGCCGAGAAGGCAGGCGCAGTGCTGATTGAAAAGGGAGCAAAGGTTGTGCTTGTTACCTGCGGCGGGGATGGCGCCTATGTGTTTACGAAAGAAGGCAATGTGCAGATTCCGGCGGAAGGAGGTAAGCCCGTAGATACCACGGGTGCGGGCGATGCCTTTATGGGCGGCTTTTTATATTGCCTTGCAAAAAGCGAAAAAACACCCGCCGAAATCTCCTTGGCGGAAGCTAAGGAATTCGCACAGTTTGCCGCGAAGGTGGCAGGCGTTTGTATTTCACGGCGCGGGGCAATAAATGCCATGCCTACGCCGGATGAACTTTTGGAATCGTAATTTTACTGTTCGACATAAATCGGATTAAAATAGAAATATGAAAAGAGATAAGACCACCAATAGGTATGATGTGACCCCAAAAAGTTAGACTTTTTATAGCGTAGTAGTTTTGATGACTGCTACGCTATTTTTATGCAGCCAAGGTGTTGAACCTGTATTGTACCGGACTCAACCACCCAAGTTTCTCTTTAATTCTTTTCTCATTATAATACTTTATATATCTTTCGATAGCTTCTTTAAGCTCATAGGTGTTGATTTTGTTTTGTAAAAATCCTCGTCAAAATGATGATTTTTCTCAAAAGCATTGAAATTTATGACTAATTATGCTATAATATGCTATATTAGGAAAATGACTCGGGTAGGTGCTATGGTGGAAAACGTAAGTTTATTAAAAGTTAAGACGATGGACTTTCAGGATCAGATAAAGTTTGTTCGTATGCATCTGCAGCTCAGTCAGGAAGATCTTGCAAAACAAATGGGTATTTCCTTTGCAACTGTAAGCAGATGGGAACGAGAAAACAGAAAGCCGCAGCTTGCTCTGCTCGGCAAGTTCTACTCCTTCTGCCAAAGAAACGGAATAGAAATAGACTTATCTGACAATACGAATATATGATGGAGGAATAAAAAATGAGTATGGCTTATGGAATCCTCTGCGTGATATCGCTGGCTTTGATTGGTGTGTGCCTCGCAGTTGATAGAAAAAAAGATATATGTTTGTTGCTTTTGTTTATATCGGTGTTTGTGTGTAACTTAGGACAGTTTTTGATTTCAGTTGCACCAAGCCTTTCCTTTGCCCTTAACGGTAATAGGATTGCATATTTAGGTCAGGTTTTTCTGCCACTTCTTATGCTGAAAATGATACTGAATTTATGTAGTCTTAATTATAAAAAGTGGCTTCTGCCTACGCTTTCACTTATCAGCATAGCCGTGCTTTTCGTAGCACTTACACCTGGATTTTTCCCTTGCTATTATAAAAATGTTTCAATAGAGGTTGCAGATGGAGTAACAAGGCTTATTCGTGATTACGGCCCTTTGCACTTACTCTACTACATATATCTGCTTTCGTACTTTGCTTTAATGC
>JAZROH010000066.1:0-16531 GCA_045648645.1 Clostridia bacterium
GGAGATACGGTTGTCCTTTATGTCAGCCGCGGAAAAAGCGAGGTGGAGGTTGCGGTGCCGGCGCTTCTCGGCAAAACAGAGGAAGAGGCACGAAAGACCTTGAAGGAAAACGATTTACGCGCAGGAAATGTAACAGAAGAGCCAAGCTCGCAGGAAAAAGGCATCGTAATTAAACAAGCAGTAGACGAAGGGGAAATGATTTCTTCTGGCACGGCAATTGACTTTGTCCTTTCAAGCGGTGCGGTAGAAACACCGCCGCCCACAGGCACGCATACATTGCGGCTGGATTTACCGCAGGAAAAGGAAAGTGCAAACATTAAAATTCTGGAAGGAACAAAAACTCTTTTTGAAGGCGCTTTTGAAACAGCACTTTCGCCGGTTACCATCAATCTTACGGATGAAATCGGCAGTGCCGTTGTGAATATCTATATAGATGATGAAATTTACAAGGAAAACGTACCTGTGACCTTTGAGTAAGAGGGGAGAG
This sequence comes from Clostridia bacterium, assembly GCA_045648645.1. GTDB lineage: Bacteria > Bacillota > Clostridia > UMGS1883 > UMGS1540 > SIG447. The sequence goes on from JAZROH010000066.1 coordinate 488, forward strand.
ATAAGTACGCAGGGCATTATAACAAAAGGAATCGGTGGCTTTTATTATGTACAGACGGCAGGCGGGAACGTATACGAAACCCGTGCCTGTGGCAGATTTCGCAAGGAAAATATCATACCGCGGGTGGGAGATTTAGTAAAACTATCGGATGCGTTTGATGCCGTGGTGGAAATCCTTCCGCGCAAAAATGAATTAATTCGTCCGCCGGTTGCTAATATTGACAGAATTGCCGTTGTGGCATCGCTAACATCGCCGGCAGTCGATATGTTCATGATTGATGCATTTTTGCTTTCGGCAGAGGCGGCAGGTATTGAGGCGATGCTGTGTATTAACAAGAGCGATTTATCAAAGGATGAGGAAATTCAGGCATTTTGTGAAGTGTATGAAAAGGCGGGCTACCAAACCGTAGTCACCAGCGCAAAGGAAGAAGAGGGCATTGAAGCGTTAAAGCCGTATCTTATCGGGCGCGTTACCGCTTTTGCAGGAAATTCCGGTGTGGGAAAATCCAGTCTTTTGAATTTAATAGGCGATAACTTATGTCTGGAAACGGGCGGCGTCAGCGAAAAGCTTGCCCGCGGCAAGCACACAACGCGGCACGTAGAACTGTTTCCCCTCTCCTTTGGAGGCTTTATATTAGATACCCCCGGCTTCAGCCGTGTAGAACTGCCGGGAATTACCGCAGATAAGCTTGCGGGTTTGTATCCTGAAATTGCAAGGGTTTTGGAGCCTTGCCGTTTCCCCGGCTGTATGCATCTTAAAGAGCCGGACTGTGCCGTAAAAAAAGCCGTAGAGAACGGCGTTATACATGAGAAGCGATACGAAAGCTATCAATATTTTTATGAGAAGCTTCGCGAAAATAAATTTTGGAAAATAGGAAAGGAAGAGTAAACATGATTAAAATTGCACCTTCGATTCTGGCGGCTGATTTCGGCGCGCTCAGAGAACAAACAAAGCTTGTGGAGGCAGCCGGCGCAGATTATCTGCACGTGGATGTTATGGACGGGCATTTCGTACCCAATCTGTCCTTTGGCATGGGCATGGTTTCCGCATTACGCGACCATACAAATCTTGTGATGGATTGCCATCTTATGGTGGAAAATCCGGAAAAGTACATTTATCACTTTGAAAAGGCAGGCGCGGATATTGTAACTGTGCACATTGAAGCGACCAATCACATCCACCGCCTTCTCCAGCAGATTCATGACCATGGCATGAAAGCAGGTCTTGCATTAAATCCCGGCACACCGGCTTCTGCTATTAAAGAGGTTGCACACCTTGCGGATATGATTCTCGTTATGAGTGTAAACCCCGGCTTTACCGGCCAGAAATTTATTCCCGATGTTCTTGGAAAAGTACGTGAAATTCGCGCTATGGCACCGGAAACGGATGTCCAGATTGACGGTGGAATCGGGCTTTCTAATATTTATGATGTAACGGAAGCGGGCGCAAATGTTATCGTTGCAGGCGCGGCAATTTATTATGCGGAAAATCCCGCAGCAGAAATCAAAAAGTTTAGAGAAATGGCATATCAGGGCTAATGCTGGTAAATCAAAAGCACCGTGCCGTTATTATGGCAGGTGCAGATGTTTTGGAGTATTCTTTTTATACACCCCTGCCGGATGATTATATTATCTGTGCCGACAGGGGATATCGGCATGCTGTAGCGCTTGGCATAGTGCCGGATGTTCTTCTCGGAGATTTTGACAGCATAGATGTTCCAATGCCTATTGGGTGCGAAATCCTGAAATACCCTGCCGAAAAGGATGAAACGGACTTACAGCTTGCAATTTTCCATGCCCTTTCCCGCGGGTATACGAACCTGTATGTGGTGGGTGCCTTTGGGGGACGGACGGACCATTTCCTTGGAAATGTGTGCCTGATGAAATGGGCAAAGGAAAGAGGCGCTACTTTAGTTTTGGAGGACTGCGATACCTGTATGTTCCTTCTTTCGGATTCGGTGACGCTTCCCAGAAAAGAAAATCGCTATCTTTCCATTATTCCTTTTTTTGAGGACGCTGTCATTTCTATGTCCGGCGTAAAATACCCTGTTGAAAAAGCCCACTTTTCGGTGGGAGATACGCTTGGCATCAGCAATGAAATTACGTCCGATGCGGCACATATCAAGGTTTATTCCGGAACGGCGCTGCTACTGCAATGCCGCGCTGACCGCACGCTATAATCACTTTGAAAACCGGTAAAAAGGATATGAAATAAAAAGGGCAGTAGTAAATTTCTTACTACTGCCCTAAATTTGTTTTTACATTACAAAATCTTTTATAAAGCTTTCGCATTTATCAATGGACATCAGCACTGCCTTTTCAGCCGGTCCCCCGGGGAGATTACGTTCGTTTACGCAGGTTTCAAGGCTGATAGCGGTATATATATCATCCGCAAATACAGGGGAGAACTGCTTATATTCATCGAGGGTGAGCGCATCTAGCGCACAGCCCTTACCAATGCAGTAAAACACGAGTTTACCAAGAATCTCATGGGCTTCGCGGAAGGGAAGACCTTTTTTCACAAGATAGTCCGCCGCGTCCGTGGCATTGGTAAAGCCGCCACCCGCACCTCTTTTCATGACATCCTCGCGAATTTTCATGGTAGAGAGCATGCTTGTAAACACAGGCAGACACAGTAAAACCGTATCCACAGCGTCAAAAATCTGCTCTTTATCCTCCTGCATATCCTTGTTGTAGGCGAGAGGGAGGCCCTTCATCATAGTAAGAAGCCCCATTAAATCACCAAAAACACGTCCGCTTTTACCGCGGATAAGCTCAGCTACATCGGGGTTTTTCTTCTGCGGCATAATGCTGCTACCCGTAGAATAGGCATCATCCATTTCCACAAAGGAAAATTCGTGGCTGCTCCATAAAATCAATTCTTCACAAAAGCGGCTCAAATGTACCATTAAAATGGATAGGTCAGCCGCAAGCTCCAGTGCAAAGTCACGGTCGCTTACGCCGTCGAGCGAGTTATCCGTAATCTTGGAAAAGCCGAGCGTCTCGCGAACAAAATCCCGGTCTAAGGGATAAGTTGTGCCTGCAAGCGCACCGCTTCCAAGCGGCATAACGGATGTGCGGCGGTAGCAATCGCCAATACGGTCTAAATCCCGCATAAACATCTGAGCATATGCCATTAAATGATGGGCAAAGGTGATAGGCTGTGCCTTTTGGAGATGTGTATACCCCGGCATAATTACATGAATGTGCTTTCGGGCAAGGGATGTAATAACTTCCAAAAGTGCCTTAAGAAGAGAAGCAATTTCTTTTTCAGTTTCCATAAGGTACATCCGGATATCCAGCGCCACCTGATCGTTTCGACTTCTGCCGGTGTGTAAGCGCTTTCCTGCAGCGCCGATTCGGTCAGTAAGCAGCTTTTCAATATTCATGTGAATATCTTCGGCATCCACAAGAAATTCAACCTTACCGGCTTCAATATCCTCTAAAATTTCGCCGAGGGTTTTGACAATAAGGTCGGCTTCTGCGGGGTCTATAATATTCTGTTTGCCAAGCATTTTGGCGTGCGCGATGCTGCCGCGAATATCTTCGCGGTACATGCGCGCATCAAAGCGGATGGACGAATTAAAATCGTCCACCTGTTTATCTGTTTCTTTTTGAAATCTACCGCCCCATAATTTCAATGCTTATTCCCCCAATTTTTCCAGCATCATTGCGCGGACCTTAAGCGGCAGACCGAAGAGATTAATAAAGCCTTCCGCGTCCTTGTGGCTATACAGCTCACGGCTATCGCCAAAGCTTGCAATGTCTTCATTATAGAGAGAGTAGGGGCTCTTTGCGCCGGCTGCAGAAATGCTGCCCTTATAGAGCTTGAGACGTACTGTACCCGTAACGGTTTCTTCCATGGAATCCACCATTGCGGAAAGGGCTTCGCGAAGAGGTGTATACCATTTGCCATCATAAACAAGTTCAGAGAACTTAATGGCTGCCTGACGCTTGAAGCTTTGCGTATCGCGGTCGAGGCACAGGTATTCAAGCTCCTGTAAAGCTGCATATAAAATGGTGCCGCCCGGTGTTTCGTAAACGCCGCGACTCTTCATGCCCACAAGACGGTCCTCACAGATATCGGTAATGCCGATGCCGTATGCACCGCCGATTTCATTCAGCTTTTCAACGAGTGCAACCGGTCCCATTTTCTCGCCGTCCAGCGCAACAGGCACACCCTTTTCAAAGTCAAGGGTAATATATTTTGCTTCGTCCGGAGTCTTTGCGGGGGGAACGGTAAGCTTCAGGAGAGAATCCAGTTGCGGCTCGTTCCAGGGGTCTTCCAAATCCATACCCTCATGGCTGATGTGCCAGATGTTGCGGTCTCTGGAATAAAGGTCCTTTTTCGTTACGGGAATCGGAATGTTATGTGCTTCCGCATAATCTACCGCATCTTCGCGGGACTTAATGTCCCAAACGCGCCAGGGAGCAATGATTTTCAGCTCCGGAGCCAGAGCTTTGATGGTAAGCTCAAAGCGCACCTGGTCGTTACCTTTGCCGGTAGCACCGTGGCAAATTGCGGTTGCGCCTTCTTTCTTTGCAATTTCAACAAGACGCTTTGCAATGATAGGACGGGCGTGCGAGGTACCGAGAAGGTATTTGCCCTCATAAATTGCCCCTGCCTTTACGGTGGGGAAGATAAAGTCCTTTACATATTCTTCTCGAAGGTCCTCAAGGTACAGCTTGGAAGCACCGCTTGCAAGTGCACGTTCTTCAAGACCTTCTGTTTCCTTGCCTTGTCCTACGTCACCGCAAACAGCGATAACCTCACAGTCATAATGCTCGTGCAGCCATGCAATAATAATCGAAGTGTCCAGACCGCCCGAGTAAGCAAGTACGATTTTTTCCATATGTATACATTCCTTTCTGTATAATAATTTTTATATAGTATAGCACATAATAAATATTTATGCAATACTTTTTGTAAATTTATGCAAAATAATTTGTGTTTTATTCATCGCCTGTCCAAAATCTGCCATTTATCATAACAGAAATATCGTTAAAATCATCATCGGTAAAAAGCAGATTGGCTTTTTTGCCAACGGTTAAACTTCCAAGCGCTTTGTCTACGCCGATTGCACGTGCTGGATTAAGCGCGGTCAGGCGGAAAATATCCACCATAGAAAGTCCCATTCTCCGCAGATTTTGTGCAACGTTTCGCATGGTCATGCAGCTTACGGAAAGCTGACCCTCGGGTGTGTATGCCACGTCTTCGTTGTTTTTGGGCATGTATCGAAAGTCTGTAACGGCAACCACACGTTCAAGTCCAACCGTTTTCAGTAATAGGCGAATCAGTCCATGCGGAACGTGCGCCCCTTTTGCATCACAGATAACCTCATAAAAAAGTGCATCCTGCAGCATGGCAGCCGCATCAAAAGAAAGTGCACGCGTTCCATGGAAAGCCTCGCGGCTTGCACCTGTGTAATTAAATATATGCGTAACAATTTTTGCGCCTTTTTCTACCGCCGTAGCGACCTCTTCCAAGGAAGCGGAAGAATGTCCGATGGCGGGTGTGATGCCGGCATCGGTAAGTGCTTTTAAAAACATGTCTGCGCCTTCCATTTCGGGCGAGAATGTCCATTGCTTAATGTGTCCGGTTTCCATAAGCTCTAGATAATGGTCGAGGTATGGTGGGGTAGGATTTACTTTGCCTGTGCTATGGGCAGGATTTATGTATGGTCCTTCCATGTGAAACCCTATAAGGTGCGGCATAAGCTCGCAAAGAGAGGGGAAAAGTCCTAAAAGTTTACCGGCGGTTTCCATTGTTACGTCTTCGCCAAGGGTGAAAAGACATGCTGTTGTTCCGTTTTGTAAATGATACTGCCCTGCTTTTTGCATTGCTTCAGCGTCATCGTGGTTTTCTGCAATAAGATGGTTATGAATATCCACAAATCCGGGTGCAATAAAGCGTGTGGCTGCAGAAAATTGGTTGTCCGGAAGCGTTACACCATCGGCAGGACCCACATAGGAAATAATGCCGTCTTCCACAATAACGGCACCTTTGTCTACGATTCGGTCTTTTAATATAAGACGACCTCTAAGCGCACAAGGCTTATGCATACCGCACACCCCTCCATTTTTATCTTTACATATTATATAGGAAACGGGAGGTTTTGTCAAGATGATAACGCGCATTTTGTAAGTAAAATGTTGTAATGTAAATTGTGATATGGTATAATGAGTTTGCAAAGCAAACGCAATGAATTGCCTTCGGCATGAATTGAAACTTGCTGTTTCATGAATTGAGCCTTGCGGCTCATGAATTGCACTTCGTGCATGAATGGCAATTCAAATCATGTTGCGATAGCAACAATTCATGGCGGAACGCCAATTCATGACAACGGAGTTGTCAATATTATATTTTTTAATTGCATGAAAAAATTGCAAATTCTATTGACTATATTGGCGTTTCTTGGTACAATACCCGCAGTATATCTTTTGAGGTAACAAGAAAGGATTGGAAACAATGGATAAATTTAACTCGCCGGAATATACTCGTTCCCGCAGGGCGTACATTGTGCAGAGTGCCGTTGAATATTTTATATCGCTTCTTGTAACGGATGTTTTTCTTGCTAAACTCCTTTCCAGTATAGGAATCAGCGATGCGCTTGTAGGAATTATTTCATCCTTTATTACGCTTGCTTTTGTTTTTCAGGTTTTGACGCTGTTTATCGTAAAAATCAAAATGAGTTCTAAGAAATTAGTTTTACTTTTCGATACGATAAGCGTATTCTGCTTTATGTTTTTATATTGTATCCCTTTATTGCCAATAGGAAAAAGTGAGAAGACGGTTCTTTTAATTCTATTTCTCCTTATTGCCTATCTCTGTAAATACCTCATACTGAATTTGTGCTTTAAATGGGTAAATTCCTATGTTTCTCCGCGAAATCGGGCAAGCTTTTCGGCAACAAAAGAAATGATTTCCTTATTTTCGGGAATGTTTTTTACTGCCGTTATGGGGTATATTATCGATGCCTTTGAAGCACATAATAATTTGTACGGCGGGTTTATATTTATTGCAGCGTCCATACTCATTTTAAACATATGTAACTTCATCTCTCTGGCACTTATCAAAAAAGATATGCCGAAGGAAGAACCCAGGCAGGATACGGAGCCGCTGTCGGTTGTACTGAAAAATACGGTTGGGAACAAAAACTTTCAAAGTCTTATTATTCTTACTGTCCTTTGGGATGTTGCAAGATATTTTTCTATAGGCTTTCTTGGCATTTTTAAATCTAAAGATTTAATGATGTCTGTGTTTTTGGTACAGCTTGTAAATATTGTTGCCAGTCTTATACGTGTCTTGATATCCAAAAGAATGGGGAGATACTCGGATAACCATTCGTTTGTAAAGGGCTTCAAGCTGGGCTTGTGGATAGCCGCTGTTGCATTTTTTATCAATATGTTTACTACGAAATCCACATGGTTTCTAATTATTATTTATACAATTCTATATAGCTGCTCGGTTGCCGGAACAAACCAGAATTCATTTAATATGGTATATAGCTACGTCGATTCCAAATATATGATTCAGGCAATGGCTATTAAAAACTGTATAGGCGGGCTTTTAGGTTTTGGCGCATCCGTCCTTGGCGGCAAAATTCTGGATGCAGTTCAAAGTGCCGGCAACATGGTTTTTGGCGTACATATTTACGGACAGCAAATACTTTCTGCAATATCTTTTCTGATAACGATACTTGCTATTTTCTTTGTTAGAAGCGTTATGGAAAAACAAAAAATATTGATTCAATAGTTTACCTTTTTACAAAACCAAATGAACGGAAGGAAAAGGAAATGGCAGTATTACCAAGATTTTTTAAAGATGAAAAAAAAGAAACGGAAATTTTGCTTCGGTGTATACCTGCACCGATCGTTTCGCTGTTTGTGGTCAGTGTAATCTGCATGAATTTACTTGCGAACAAAACGCTTTTAAAGCTTGAATGGATTGCACTCGACGGCGGGATATTAATATCCTGGCTCTCTTTTATGTGCATGGACGTTGTCACAAAGCACTTCGGACCGAAAGCTTCTAACAAAATTTCAGTTCTTGCGGCGATGATTAATCTTTTGACCTGTATTATTTTTTTTGCGGCAAGCAGGATTCCGTCAAACGCCAAGGATTACAGTGAATTCAATGCTATTTTTGGCGGTACATGGTTTATTTTACTGGGGAGCACGGTTGCGTTTCTTTCCTCGGCGTGTATCAATAATATGCTCAATTGGGCGATAGGCAAGATGTTTACGAAAAATCCGGACGGAAAGTTAGCGTTCGCCATGCAGACATACATATCCACTTTCTTCGGGCAGTTTTTTGATAATTTTATATTTTCCGTAATCGTATTTGTGTGGTTTGCACCGATATTCTGGGCCGGATTTCATTGGACTGTGCTGCAATGCACTATGTGCGCCCTCACCGGTGCGGTGGCGGAGCTTATTATGGAAATTGCTTTTTCACCGATTGGATATCGCATTATAACAACATGGAAGAAAAAGAATGTGGGGCAGGAATATTTAGAATATATTGCCGAAAGAAGGGAATAGAATGAAGGTTTTAATTACAGGCACTTCGCAGGGAATCGGAAAAGCCATTGCTGAATTGTTTCTTTTAGAAAAGCACGAGGTAATTGGAATTGACAGACAGCCTGCAAGTCTTTCACACTCTTGTTATACGCACTATGAGTGCGATGTGCGGGACTATGAAAACTTACCGGATATTAAGGACGTGCATATTTTAATTAACAATGCGGGTACGCAAAACGAGGACGATATTGCTGTTAATCTTGAGGCTTTATTGCACATTACGGAAAAGTATGCCATACAGCCCGGGATTCGTTCCATTCTCCATATCGGCTCGGCAAGCGGGCACACAGGTGCAGAGTTTCCCGCATATTGCGCAAGTAAGGGCGGCGTTATGACATACACGAAAAATGTTGCGATGCGTGTGGCAAAATTTGGTGCAACCTGTAATAGTCTTGACCCCGGCGGTGTGCTGACGCCCCTAAATGACTGCGTTGTAAATGACCCTGTGCTCTGGGCGCAAATTATGGAGGAAACGCCCCTTAAAAGATGGGCAACACCCGAGGAAATTGCACAGTGGGCGTATTTCTTGACAGTAACCAATACATTTTGTACGGGACAAAATATACTCGTTGATGGCGGCGAGTCCATAAATTTCAATTTTGTTTGGAAAGCGTAAAGCGTGAATACCTCGTTTTAGATGTGTCCATTAATTCCTAAAATGCATTTGCTGTTGAAAAAGCTTGACTTAGGAATTTGCTTGTGTTATACTATGAAAAAAATATTCACACAAAGTGTCGGTCATGTCGCATGATGATATGGTCGGTGAAAAGGGAACCCGGTGAGAATCCGGGACGATACCAGTCGCTGTATGCATTTGAATGTGTTTACGCCCGTCGGCGAAAGCCGGTCATTGGGAAACTGAGAAGGCAGGACGTAAAGACGCAGGATTTTTTTCTATAAAAATGCGAGTCAGAAGACCTGCTTTGATGTTATTCCGTCCGTGCATTTTGCATAGGAATAATAGTTTTGGCGGCATGGAAGTGCGGCCAAATTGTGATGATCACAGAAAAACACTGCTGTGGTAATTTTTTGATGTAAAAATTACCGCAGTTTTTTTATTGTCTGCGGCAAGGAGGGCGGGAAACGAAAACAATAAGAAAAACAAATAGAGAGGATTTTAACAATGAAAACAATTTTAAAAAGAGGATTGGCGTTTTTGATGGTTGCACTTCTAATTTGCATACAGTGTAATGGTGTAGCTTTGGCGGAAGAAACAGAGATTACGGTATTTATAACAGTAAGCAGGCATGGGGAAATTGTGAAAAGTAAAGACGGTGAAGTCGTGGCACTTTTGCCGGTGGAGCTTGCCGGAAAGGATACATATACGCTTGATGATGTGTTTATGACTACACATGATTTATATTTTGAAGGCGGTGCAGAAAGCGGATATGCCGCAGCATCAGGTGAGTGGGGTATGTACGTCACGAAAGCGTGGGGAGATGAAAGCGGAAAATTCGGCTATCAGATTAATAGGGGAACAGAGTCTGTAACGGGACTCGCTCATACGGTAAAAGATGCGGACGTAATCGAACTTTGTATTTATAAAAATGCGTATCCGGATACAGAAAATTATGCGAGGTTCAGTACGTATAAAACCAGTAGTTTTAAAGGAGAGCAGATTGTACTTTTAGTGGAGGAAGCAAGCGGATATGATAATGCATGGAATATGTTGTTTTCGCCATGTGCCAATGCCTGCATTACGATAAATGGTGAAGCTACGGAGCTTTTTACAGACGAGGAAGGAAAGGCAGTCCTGTCATTTGATACTTGCGGAACATATATTGTTTCGGCACAAAAAACAAAAGAATTGCAAGAACAGTCTGTTCCGGCAATTACGGCACCTGTATGCTTTGTGACAGTAGAAGCGCATGACCCGGTTACAGTACTCAGAAACATTATGGGAAGATGCATCGAAAATGGCGTTTTGCAAGATGCTAATATGCTTTGGTTTATTGCGGATATGGCTGTTTACGGACAGCTTTATGAAGAAACAATCTGGACAGATGCAGAAAAACAAGCATATCTTGATGCGGTGATTGCATTTGCCGATACTGCCAGGACACCGGGCGACCTTTCAAAAGCAATTTTAGCGCTTCGCGCACTCGGGTATGATGCAGCAAATGTGTATAATGCTGCATTTGAAAAATTGGATATTGTAAGCAGACTTACTAAACTCGTGGATGCGGAGGATGCAGATGCAACAGGGGCGTATACGCTGCCGTATGTTATTCTTGCACTCAGACAAAGCGATACCTATGCAACCGATTCCCAAATGGAATATTTGATAAATACTGCACTTTCTACAAAAGAGAGCTGGCAAAACATGGAATATGGACCGGATGCGGCTGCACCGATGTTGCTTGCACTTGCACCGGAATATGCAGAAAATGCGGCTGTAACTTCGGCAATAGACGAAACATGTGCTCTTATTGATTCCTTACAAACAGACGGTGGATGGATAGATTCATGGGGCGCAGCGGCTTCAACGGGTCTTGTGATCGCGGGATATTCCGCACTTGGGATTGATGCAAACGAGGTTAAGAAAAATGGAAACAGCCTTATTGATGGGCTGATGACGATGTGTACACAGTCGCTGGATGGATTTTTGCCCATTGAAAACAGCTTTTCTACCGAACAGGGGTTGCGCGGGCTTCTGGCTTGGCAGCTACTGCAAACACAAAAGGAAAAGATGCTGTATGACTTTTCGGATATGCCCATGGAAGAGGCGCATGCTTCATGGGCGCAAAATTGTCCGGTGGAATTTGTGGTCACACCCGAGAATGCAACTGTAACGGTGGAGGGGGCAACTGCCGCCTTAGAAAATAAATTTGACTTACCGGCTGGAACATATTCCTATAGAGTTTCGAAATCCGGCTACAGCAGCGAAAAAGGAACTATTATTGTACTTTTAGAGGATGAAACAGAACATATTCCCAAAACGATAACGATTTCTTTAAATAAAAAGCCTGCAAGCTTCACAAATCAAAATGGTGGAACGATATCTTATACGAAAACGGAAACGGTTTCTAAAGAGAATCAGAGTGCGGTAAAAACAGAAGCAGATAAAGATAAAGCAGAAGAAGAAGAAGAAGAAGAAGAAGAAGAAGAAGAAGAAGAAGAAGAAGAAGAAGACGTGAAGCAAACTGAACCCGAAAAAGAAATAGAAGAGATACTCTTTGAAGATGTGCCTAGGGAAGCCTGGTATTATGCACCGGTTCAGTATGCGTGCCGTGCAGGACTTATGGAAGGTATGGGCGAAGGATTTGCACCGGACGAAAAGATGACACGTGCAATGCTTACCTGTGTACTGTACCGCATGGAAAATTCGCCGGAAACAGCCGATGTAACTTCGTTTGAAGATGTGAAGAGTGATGCATGGTATTCCTCTGCGGTTTCATGGGCGGCAGAGCATGGTATTATAAAGGGAATCAGTCCGCTTGCATTTGCACCGGATGCTGTGGTTTCCCGCGAGCAGACGGCGGCAATACTGTACAGATATGCAGCCTATAAAAATGCGGATGTGTCCCTTATGGCTGACCTTTCTTCCTATGAAGATACAGAAGCAATTTCGAAATATGCTGTTTCCGCTTTTACATGGGCGGTTGGGCAAGATATTATAAATGGAGAAACCGCGAAGAGTCTCGCACCGCAAAAAGATACAACGCGCGCACAAATGGCAACAATATTAATGCGCTTTTGTGAAAATATGCGAGGATAATCTTGATAAGGAGGTGTTGGACACAAATGAATTTTATAAATAAGCATAAAATCGGTTTTATTTTCGGCATAGTATTCATTTTGCTTTTGCTGGTAATTATACGGACGGGGACAGTGCCGGGTTCTAAGCCTGAAGAAGCAGTGCCGGATGCAGTTGTAACGATGCCGGCACCGGAAACGAAAATGGATGCGTTGGACGATATAACGCCGATGCCAAAACAGAAGGCCGGCACCCCATCGCCGGAAAACATAGCAAAAGTGTCGGAAGCACCAGCGGAGTCGGTGGCGAAAGAACAGATAGAAACATCTTTGCCACCTTTTGACGAAAATACACCCCATGAAGTACCGGAACCAACCCCCACCCATGAGCGGGCGGAGGAAGTATTGCCAACCAATGTTTGCCTGCTTTCAGTTCGATGTGACTCTATTTTGGAAAACTTATCAAAATTAAAAAAGGAAAAAATAGAAAGTATCCCTGATAGCGGCATTATTTACGCAGAAAAAACGGTCGTGTTTTATGATGGCGAAAGCGCATTTGATTTGCTTTGTAGAGAAATGGAGAAAGAAAATATACCGCTTGATTATACGCATAATACCATGTTTGACAGTGCATATGTTAAAGGAATAGCGGGATTATATGAACGGGATTGCGGCGGCTTTTCGGGCTGGACATATGAGATTAACGGCACGTTTCAAAATCAAGGCTGTTCAAAGTACATTTTAAAAAATGGGGATAAGGTAGAATTTATCTATACGTGTAGCTGAGAAGAAAAGGATTGCAGATTGCGGCGAAATATGGTATAATGCATAGTATCGTCGTTTGTCTGCAAAGAAAAAGGGAGTAGACGAATGAAACTTACAGTAAAGGAAATGGCGCTTTTTGCCATGCTCGGGACAGTGATGTACTGCTCCAAACTGCTCATGGAGCTATTGCCCAATATGCATTTACTAGGCGTATTTATTGTTGCGCTTACGGTGGTGTACCGGAAAAAGGCACTTTATCCGATATATGTGTTTGTTTTTCTTACGGGACTGTATGCCGGATTTGCCGCTTGGTGGGTTCCATACTTATATATTTGGACGGCTTTGTGGGGTATGACCATGCTTTTGCCTTTAAAAATGCCTGAAAAAATTCGTCCGGTTGTCTATATGGGGGTCTGCGCTTTGCATGGCTTTCTGTATGGAACACTTTATGCACCTGCGCAGGCACTTTTGTTCGGCTTGAATTTTAACAGCATGGTTTCGTGGATTGTAGCCGGGCTTCCTTGGGATGTAATTCATGGGGTCAGTAATTTTTTCTGTGGTGTATTGATTTACCCGTTGATTCTTGTACTTAGAAGAGGGAGTACGTGCGGGCGATAAACGTGTATTGCAAAGAAAAGGGGTTTGGAAAATGGGAATAAAAGCAGTTTTTCTGGATGTGGATAATACGATTTTAGATTTCAACATTTGCGCAAAGGAGTCAATGAAAGCAACGTTTTTGGATTTCGGCCTGCGTTTTGAAGAAAAAATGTTCCCTTCATTTTTAGAGGTGAATGGACATTTATGGGAAGAAATTGAGCAAAACCGCCTGACGCGTGAAGAATTATATAAAATTCGTTGGAAGCTTATATTTGAAAAGCTGCAGATGGAAGGGCCTGACCCCGCAGAATTTGATACAGTCTTTAGGAAATATATCGGGGAGGTTGCCGTGCCGATAGACGGGGCATACGAATTGCTTGCATATCTTTCGGGGAAATATGTTTTGTGTATTGCCAGCAATGCATCGTATGCGCGGCAGGTAAAACGTCTTACAAAAGCAAACATGATGCAGTATATAAAGCATCTTTTTACATCGGAAAAAATTGGACATCCCAAACCCGAAAAAGCATTTTTTGATGCATGCCTTACGGAACTTGGCGATGTTACGCCTGAGGAATGCATTGTAATCGGGGACTCTTTAACGGCAGACATTGCCGGCGGGATTATAAGCGGCATGCAAACCATTTGGTATAATCATAATCATGAGGAAACGCGGGCGATGATAAAGCCAGATTTCACAGTAAACGCACTCGGCGAAATTCAAAATATACTATAGAAATTGAAAACGGGGATTGCCGAATACGACAATCCCCGTTTTATCAGTTACTCGCAAACTTTGTTTTCACCTGATTAATTTGCTGCGCAGGGGCTTCTTGCGTTGTATACCATCCCTTTTGTTCCATTATCGTATAGATGTTGTGTTGCATATCAAGAGATTGGTTTAAAATCGTCTTGAATTCATTATGAAGCTGCGGTGTGGGCGATTCCTGCACGGCATAGTGGTAGAGCCCTGCCATGGTCTTGGACGTAAGGAGAATATCATCCATATATTCGCGGTCGGTCATATTTTGTTTTGCTGCCATTTTTATCCTTCCTTTCTGTTACTGATTCAGCTGCGACATAAGACAGTTATAGTGCTGTGCGTGCTGGCTTGCAAACTGCAAAAGCTTGTTTCTGAGGTTTTCATCCTGCACTTTGGATGCATAGTCATTGCATTTGGTTTCCAGCTGTTGTTCCATACCTAAAGAGTCTTCCAGATACATAAGTTCTTTCGGGGTCAAAATAATCGCTCCTTTATAAGTTTTTGGTTTCAATTTCAGTATTGCCGAAAGAGAAGGTGAACATACATGTAAAAGAAAGGTCTTGCGTTTTTTTTGCATAGTATGTATAATATTGGAAAAGGAGGCAGATTTATGAAAATTGTAATTGCACCGGATTCCTTCAAAGAAAGCCTTTCGGCAGGGAAAGCGGCATCGCTTATAGCTCGGGCGGCACGAGCAAATTTCCACGATGCCGAAATTATAGAAGCACCGGTAGCGGACGGCGGGGAAGGAACGCTGGAAGCCATTATAGAGGGACTTTCGCTAAAAACCGTATCGATTACAGCAACTGGACCGGATTTTACGCCCGTAAATGCTGTCTATGCCAAAAAAGAAGATACAGCATACATCGAAATGGCGAAAATGAGCGGTATAACGCTTTCTTCGCTTCATTCTGCAAGAAAGACAACCTCCCGCGGGTTTGGTGAAGCCATTGCCCATGCACTTCGCGGTGGCGCAAAAACCTTGTATCTTGCCATTGGCGGCAGTGCTACAAATGATGGGGGTACCGGTATGCTGGAAGCACTTGGTGTTCGTTTTTTGGATGAGAATGGGGAAACGCTTTCCGGTACGGGTGAAAATCTCGCAAAAATCCACAAAATTGATACAAGCGGGCTTATGCCTGAACTTATGGCGGCAAAGTGCCATATAATTTGTGATGTGCAAAACCCCCTTCTCGGAGAAACGGGGGCAACCCGCGTTTACGGACGGCAAAAGGGTGCAACGGATGAAGATTTGGAGTATTTGGAAAAAGGTATGGAAAACTATGCCGCATGCGTAGGAGAAGCCCTTGGAAAAAGATATGATACCTTTTCGGGTGCCGGCGCTGCAGGCGGCGTCGGCTTTGCGCTTTTAGCGTTTGCGGGCGGGAAATTTTGCCCGGGGATTGAAACGGTACTGGACATTATCGGTTTTGATGAAAAAGTAAAAGATGCCGATTTGGTCATCGTGGGAGAAGGGAAGATGGACGGGCAATCTGCGTTCGGGAAAGCCCCTGTAGGCGTTGCCGGAAGATGCGGCGGCGTGCCGGTCATCGCTATGGTCGGCGGTATCGGGGAGGGCTTTGAAGCGGTGTATGAAAAAGGAATTACTTCGGTGTTTTCCGTATTTGCAAATGCCATGCC
>JAZROH010000067.1:0-32756 GCA_045648645.1 Clostridia bacterium
CAGAGAGTTTTTTGGCTAAATATGTTTTCCCTGAACCGCTGCACCCAATAATATGTATTTTCACTCATAAACACCTCATTTATTCGCCTTTTCCTTAACCGTATTTATTGATGAAATCAACATTCGGCGGATTTGACCGCAAGAATTAACTATTGACTTATATGTTTCATCTTCTATATAACCTGTTCTGTTTAGGAGTTCTAACCAATATTCTGATTCATAACATTCCTTTAAAGCTATCTGCATTTTTGATATAAAATCAGCAGTTCCGTGAGCATATTTTGACTCATGAATATTAGCACCGATTGATGTACCAGAACGCATAAGCTGATTTGTTAATACACTTTCTCATTTTGTTTCCTTAATAGCTTTGCACATATTTATTATTTCAACAGCAAAATTCTTTGCTTTATCAAGCATTATGCTTTCTGCCATATTCTCACATCCAATCAATTTCTTTTAGCTAAATTTTGAGCTAAACCTCAAAGCTAAATTATCTCATTACATTCGATAGCTAAATAACTCCTTCGGAGTAGCTAAATAAAATTCGCATAAGCGTGCGAAGCACATTTAGCTGCCGCAGGCAATTTAGCTGAACTTGTTCAATTTAGCTCGCGTCAGCGAATTTAGCTGAATAGATTTAACTTTGTTAAATCTATTCTAGCATATTTTCCTTAATTTGGCAATAGATTTTTTCAAAAAGAGGGGGAGTATTTTGATAAATTTATCTTTCGTCTTGTGCCCTCGGTACATTTGTGATATAATGGGAATTAATAATCACGAGGTGTTTTCGTGACGCTGACTGTAAACGCAGCAAGGAGGGGGTTCGGCGTGGAAAAAATCAATCGCTGTCTTGCAAAAATTCGGGAAATTACGGATTTTGTGCCGCGGGTGGGCATTGTGCTCGGCTCAGGGCTCGGTGGCTTTGCGACGCAGATACGAGTGGAAAAGACCGTATCGTATGCCGACTTGCCGGATTTCCCCGTATCCACCGTGGCAGGGCATGCAGGGCGGTTTTTGCTTGGCTATGCGGGGGATGTATCGGTCGTGCTGATGCAGGGGCGCGTCCATTATTATGAAGGGTATTCGATGGAGGACGTTGTGCTGCCCGTGCGCCTGATGCGGCTTATGGGTGCGGAAATTTTGCTTCTGACAAATGCTGCAGGCGGGATAAATCCAAATTTCGGTGCGGGAACGCTGATGGCGATTTCCGACCATATTTCCACCTTTGTGCCCTCGCCCTTGCGGGGCAGAAACAAGGATGCACTCGGCACGCGTTTTCCCGATATGAGCGCCGTATACAGCCCGCGGCTTTTGGATAAAATTAAGAAAACCGCCGCCATGCTTTCTATCCCCTTGCAGGAAGGGGTGTACCTGCAGGCACCCGGCCCGAATTATGAAACGCCTGCGGAAATCCGTGCATTTCGTGCCCTTGGTGCGGATGCGGTAGGGATGAGCACCGCTTGCGAGGCAATGGCGGCACATCATGCGGGCATGGAGGTGGCAGGGCTCAGCTGTATTTCAAATCCTGCCGCAGGGCTTTCCAAAACGCCGCTTACCCACCAAGAGGTGCAGGAAACGGCGAAGAAAATGAGCGAACAGTTTTCTCGGCTTTTGGAAGCGGTAGTAAAAGAATTGTAGAAAGTGGACGGATAGAAATGAAAAAGGTAACAATTTATACAGACGGTGCTTGCAGCGGCAATCCCGGCCCCGGGGGCTACGGCATTATTCTTGCCTACGGCGCGCGGGAAAAGGAAATGAGCGCGGGCTACCGCAAAACCACCAATAACCGTATGGAGCTTCTCGGGGTGATTCGTGCGCTGGAAGCCCTCAAGGAGCCGTGCGAGGTGACGCTTTATAGCGACTCCAAATATGTAATTGATGCCATAACAGAGGGGTGGGCGCGCACATGGCAAAAAAACGGCTGGAAACGAAAAGGCGGCAAAGCGTTGAATCCCGACCTTTGGGAAAGACTCCTTGCACTTTTGGATATACATCCCACGACCTGCGTATGGGTAAAGGGGCATGCGGATAATGAAAAGAACAACCGATGCGACCAGCTTGCCGTGGAAGCGGCGGCGGGCGAAAACCTACTCCGCGACACGGTTTATGAAGAAACTGTAGAAAAGGGATAAGAAAGGAGGATGCGAAAATTCGCATCCTCCCAGACTGTCGAAAAAGTCGGTTAACCACAAGCAGAAGCAAAAGGATAGCCTTCTCCTTTGAGGAGAAGGTGGCAACCGCAGGTTGACGGATGAGGTGCTTGTTAGTGAAAATACCATTGATAAAACGGCTAAAACTGTTGGTTTTTAGCCGTTTCTGCTTGTTTCTTTCCAGCGCGTTCTCTGCCGTACCCATGTACGCCGACGAGCACCCGCTGAAAAGATTTACCTTTCTTTTTCGAAATCTGCCAGCGTGTCGATAAACCTATCGACACGCTGAAGGAGGGCGCGAATTTTCGCGTCCTCCTTCTTTCGTAGTGAGATGTGTGGTAACATGCAGGGAAGCGCGTTTTTCCAATAAAAAATGCGCCGGACAAAGCCGACGCATGAAAAACGCAGCTTCGATTGCCGCTACGCACTTCATACCCAATCGAGAATATGAAACCAAAGCCTGCGTTTTTACCGAACGCAAGCTCGACCGGGTAATATTAAAGTACGTAGCAGTATGATTATAGCATAAAGAAAAGAAAATGTCCAGTTTTTTCTAAAAAACCTATAACTTTATTTTCTGCGGAATAATTTTTTTCAAAAGTAGTTGACAAAACAAGTTTATTTTTATATAATGAATATAGAAAAAGGCAAGACTGTAAACGGTTATGCCAAAACATTAAAATTATTTAGAAAAATAACGCTAATGCTTTGCAAGGGCTGGCGTTATTTTTTTATGGTTATGATTAACACAATTAAAGTGATAATATATATCATTATGTACACATATTCCATAGCGATCACCTCCTTTCAGGGAGATGATGGCATAACCGCCCAGCTTTTACACTGTTTTCAGTCTTACCTATCTGTCAGATTTCTCCGACAGATACATTATACAACATAATCTATATTATTTCAACATCTTTTTAGAAAAATCGCCATGAATTGTAAACCTACAAAACGAGAACATGCAAGAATTGTTCCCGTCTTGACAAAACAGGGGAAATATGATAAACTATACAAAAGAAAGGACGGGGAGAATATGGCACTTTCAGAAGAAAGACGGGAAGAACGTCGAAGAAAACAAAGGAAGCAAAAAATTATTTTTTATATTGTATTTTATTCCATTTGCGCCCTTATTATTTTGGGTTTGTTTTTCGGTGTCCGCGGGCTTGTGCGGCTGATGGCGGGCGGCGGGGATAAACCGGCAGAGGAAGTGGCGGCACCCCTTACAGCAGAAGCCGTGCTTTCCGAGGCGGAGCGTCTTGCGGCGGGATATGACTATGATGCGGCAATTCTGCATGTACAAAGTTTTGCGGGGTATGAAACCAACGAAAGCCTCACGGGTGCAATTGCCCGCTTTGAAGAAACGAAGGGGACGCTCGAGCCGGCAAACCTGCAAGAAGTAACCCATGTATTTTATCACACGCTGATAGCAGACAATGCCAAGGCGTTTGACGGCGAATATACAGAGGACGGATATAATCAGTATATGACTACCGTCAGCGAATTTGAAGCGATGCTGCGCATTATGCATGAGCGAGGCTTTGTGCTTGTAAATCTTGACGATATGGCAAAGCCCGTTATGGGCGAGGACGGCACAGAAAGGATGCAGGCATGCGAAATTCTCCTGCCGCCCGGCAAAAAACCCATGGTAATGAGTCAGGATGATGTAAGCTACTACCAGTATATGACCGGTGACGGCTTTGCCACCCGACTCGTTATCGGCGAGGACGGCTATCCCACCTGCGAATATGTACAGGAGGACGGAACTGTTATAAGGGGCGATTATGATTTAGTGCCCATTTTGGAGCGCTTTATAAAGGAACACCCCGATTTTTCCTATAAGGGTGCCCGCGCAACCCTTGCCATTACCGGATATGACGGCGTTTTGGGGTATCGCACCTGTCCTTCGGGCGAAGGCTATAATGAAGCGGAAATCGAGAAAGCGAAAGCCGTGGCGGACAGGATGAAGGAGCTGGGCTGGATATTTGCAAGCCACAGCTGGGGTCACAGGCTGTATGGCTCTATCAGCACCGAGGAACTTCGCACGGACGCGCAAAAATGGGAGAATGAGGTACAGCCCATTTTAGGCGACAGCGATGTTATTATTTATGCCCACGGCGAGGATATTGCCGGCATTGAAAACTATACGGCGGAAAACGAGAAATTTACGATTTTAAAGGATTTCGGTTTTAAATATTTTTGTAACGTGGATGCCCATACCTACTGGGTACAGCTTGGAGATACGTATCTCCGGCAGGGACGGCGGAACTTAGACGGCTACCGCATGTACTATAATCCCGAAATGCTTGAGGATCTGTTCCCCGTTTCCGAGGTGTGGGACAATGAGCGTCCAACCCCTGTACCGCCCATCTAAAAAAGAGAAAGGGTCTGTAAAAAAGTTAAACTTTTTTACAGACCCACTTTTTATAGTAACTGCATAAAATCCGCAAGCTCTATATTCGCCATGGACAGAATACTTTTTAATGTTCCCTTCGCCACTTCTGTGTGATTGGAATAATGACAGAATATGCACCTTTTTGATATTTCATATGGCTCCCTCTTTGCTTTACAAAGACAAAACCAAGTTTTTCAAGTGCAGAAGTGATTTCCTTTGGTGTTAATACAGGATATTTTGACCCCATTAAATAGCAATCTCCATAGTGGTAACATAAATGGCAGGCGCAGGATTTGCGGGTTTATTATCCTCATAATACAGTGATAAGGCTTCCCGTAGATTTTCCCGTGCTTCATCCAGCGTTTTTCCCTGTGATGCAACGCCGCTTACTACATCGGTAGCAACATACCAGTTTTCTTCTTTTTGAATAATGACAGTACATTTTACGGACATGGTAAACCCTCCTTAAAAATAGTATTTCCTTTTTCTTATAATTTATTTAGATGCAGTTTATACGTCCAACCGATCCCCCGCCAGATGGTAGCGGAATGCTTCTGCAATATGGTAGTCCTCCACGCTGTCGCTTTCCGCAAGGTCTGCAATCGTCCTTGCCACCTTCAAAACGCGGGTATAGGCGCGGGCGCTCATGTGCAGTTCCGTAAATGCCCCCTTTGCAAGACGGGCTGCGGCGGGCGTAAGCGCACAATGCTGTTCCACGTCGCTGGAAAGCTGCGCATTGCAGAAAAGACCAAGGGGCGAAAGGCGTTTTGCCTGCAGTTCCCGTGCGCGGGAAACCCGGGCGCGAATGGTAGCCGAGCTTTCTGCGGGCGGGGCGGCAAGTTGGGAATAGGTTACCGTTTCTGCCTCCACGCGAATGTCAATTCTGTCGAGAAGCGGGCCGCTGATTTTCCCCACATAGCGGGCAATGGATGAAGCCGTACAGCGGCAACGGTGGGATTTATCGCCGTAATAGCCGCAGCGGCAGGGATTCATTGCCGCCACCAGCATAAAATCACTGGGATAGGTAAGTGATGCCGCGGCACGGGTTACGGTAACGGTGCCGTCCTCCATGGGCTGCCGCAAAACCTCCATGGCATCCCGCCGAAACTCCGGCAATTCATCTAAAAACAATACGCCCCGATGGGCAAGCGAGATTTCCCCCGGTCGAACCGTTGCGCCACCGCCGGTGAGTCCCACGGTGGATGCGCTGTGATGAGGCGCACGAAAGGGTCTTTTCGTAAGAAGCGGGGCATCGGGCGGCAAAACGCCCGCTACGCTGTGAATACGGGTAACCTCCAGTGCTTCCGCTGCCGTCATGGGCGGCAAAATGGAAGAAAGCCGCTGTGCCAGCATGCTCTTGCCTGACCCCGGTGAGCCGACAATAAGAATGTTATGTCCGCCCGCGGCGGCAATTTCAAGGGCACGCTTCACATTTTCCTGTCCCTTAACCTCGGAAAAATCACCTGTGACCGCAGTGCCGCTTTCCAAAAGTGCGGAAACATCTGCCGTGGTTTGGGGAAGAGAAGCTGTGCCTGCAAGGTGCGCCATAGCCTCCGCAAGGGTAGATGCGCCGTACACCTCGGCGTTTTCGCAAAGTGCGCCCTCCGCGGCATTTTCCTTCGGTACAATCACTTTATGAATACCTGCCGCCGCCGCACCCATCACAAGGGGCAAAACGCCCGGAACGGGGCGAAGCGCACCGGCAAGGGATAATTCACCAATTAAAACATATTCGTCCGCATTCCCCTTTACCTGCTCCGTAGCAAGCAGAAGGGCAGCGGCAATCGGAAGGTCGAACATACTGCCGACCTTTTTTATATCTGCGGGTGCGAGATTTACCGTAAGTCTTCGTGCAGGGAATTCAAAGCCGCAGTTTTTGATAGCGGCGCGAACTCTTTCGCGGGCTTCTTTTACGGTTGCATCCGGAAGCCCCACAACTTCAAAGCCCGGAAGCCCTTGTGATACGTCGGTTTCCACCGTTACAAGATGCCCGTCAATGCCCATAAGACAGCAGGTGTTAACTTTTGTAAACATACGCTCTGCTCCTTACGCTTTTTCTTTATCTCTGTGTAAAACGCGGCAAATCGTGCCGCCATCGGCAAGCGCATTTCCCAAAAAGTCCGCCACCGTGACCGAGCGGTGCTTTCCGCCCGTACAGCCGATGGAGATGACGAGATTGCTCTTGCCCTCCTCCACATATTGCGGAAGCAAAAACCGCACCATATCGAGAAGCTTATCGCAAAATGTCCGGCTTTGGGGATAAGCCATAATAAAATCCCGAACCGGTGCATCCAGTCCCGTCAGGGGTTTAAGCGTTGGCTCATAGAAGGGATTGGGCAGAAAACGTACGTCAAATACCAAATCGCTGTCGAGAGGAATCCCGTATTTAAAGCCGAAGGACATAATATCAATTGTCATCATGCCGCCGGCCGAGGTGTCTGAAAAAAGGTCCCGCATCCGCTTTTTCAAATGCTGCGGCAGCATATTGGTGGTATCCAGAACATGGGTTGCCATGTCTTTTATATCGTGCAAAATTTCCCTCTCCCGCACAATGCCGTCAATGGCACGACCGCCGGGAGATAAGGGGTGTGCGCGGCGCGTTTCCTTATAACGGGCAATCAGCGTTTCGTCCGCTGCGTCTAAAAACAGAAGCTCATAGGGAAGCCCCGCGCGTTCCATGCCGGAAAGCTCGCCCCGAAGCTCACGGAACATACTGCCGCTTCGAACGTCTACCACCACCGCCACATGGTCAAGCTTCCCCTGTGACTGGCTGCACATTTCTGCAAACTTGCTGACCAAAATGGGCGGCAGGTTGTCCACACAATAAAAATTCATGTCCTCAAGACAACGCAGTGCGCGAGTGCGTCCTGCACCTGAAAGCCCTGTAATTACAATAAATTTCATGTAAAATCCCCCAAAAACCGGATTTCCGGCTCTAAAAGTACCCCATGGGTTTTCAAAACCTTCTCTTGTACCTTTTCCAAAAGCGTGCGCACATCCCGCGCGCAAGCACCGCCGAGATTTACCACAAAGCCCGCATGCTTCTCCGAAACGGCGGCACCGCCCACCGCAAAGCCGCGAAGCCCCGCTTCATCTATCATTTGCGCCGCGTAGCCTTCCGCGGGGCGCTTGAAAGCACTGCCCGCGCTGGGAAGCGTAAGCGGCTGTTTATCCCGTCTTTTTTGCGCAAGTTCTTCCATTTGGCGGCAGATTTCCTCGCGATTTCCTTCTTGCAAAGAAAAAACTACGTTTGTGATAATTGCACCGTTTTCCTGATACACGCTGTGGCGGTAGGAAAAACCGTGGTCACGAAATTCCCGTATCGTCCCATCCGGAAGAATGCAGGTAGCGCTTTCCACAACGTCTGCCATTTCCCCGCCGTAAGCGCCTGCGTTCATCACCATAGCGCCGCCCACCGTTCCCGGAATGCCCGCAAGGGGTGCAAACCCGGTAAGGGAGGCTTCTAGCGCCGCACGGGCAACTGCCGCAAGGGTTGCGCCTGCCTCGGCAAAAATGCGGTTTCCTTCCGTGCGAATGGCGGAAAACCCGCTGCCGATACGAATGAGAACGCCCCGATAGCCGCCGTCCCCCACAAGAAGGTTGGAGCCGTTGCCAATCACGGCATGGGGTATATTTTTGCATAAGGCAAGCACCGCGGAAAGCTGCTCGCGGCTTTCCGGCTTTGCCAGAAGGTCGGCATTTCCCCCGATTTTAAAGCTCGTATATTTCTTCATGTCCGCCCCGCGCTCTGCAGGGCAAATTTTTTCTATCGCCTGAAATACTGCTTGCATAGGACTCCTTTATTCATTCTTTCCTAAAAACGCCGCCCCGATAAGACCGGCGTCATTTCCGAGCGCCGCCATGCGGATTTCCGTTTGCGGCACGCGGCTTTTATACATATCCTCTTCCACCATACGGCGAAGCGGGACTAAAAGCGTATCTCCTTCGCGACTGATGGCACCGCCGATTAATAGAAGCTTCGGCTGAAAAATATTAATCATATCCGTAACACCTTCGGAAACATACCGAATCCAGGTATCTACGATGCGCTGTGCGTCCCTCTCTCCTTCTTTTGCCAAAACAAATGCGGTTTTGCCTGAAAGCTCGGCAAAATCCTTGCCGCAAGCCTTTGCCACGGCACTTTCCGGATTTTCTTCGGCAAAGCGGCGGGTCTGGCGAATCAGCGCGGTGACGGAAGCATAGGCTTCCCAACAGCCGCATCTGCCGCAGCCGCATTTTTCGCCCCCCTGCCGGAGCATGATGTGCCCCACCTCGCCGGCAATGCCGTTAAAGCCGGTATACAGCTTTCCGTTTACAATCAGTCCGCCGCCCACACCTGTTCCGAGGGTGATAAACACCATGTCAGAAGGTCTTTCGGGCAGCATATAATATTCGCCGAGGGCGGCGCAGTTGGCATCATTTCCGAGATGGACGGGAAGGTCTATTTCCTTCTGCACCGCAGAGCGAAGGGGAAAGTCGGTAAAATTGATGTTTGCCGTATAGAGAACGGTTCCGCTTTCGTCCGAGCAGGCACCGGGCATGCCGATACCTATGCTGTGCACTTCTGCCTTGGAAATGCCAGCTTCCTCCAAAACCTGCACGGCAAGCCGACCGATATCCGCGCCGATTTCTGCACTCGGGCGCGTAGCAAGGGTAGGCGTTCCCGCGCGGCAAACAATCGTTCCCGCCGCGTCTACAAGTCCTGCTTTAATGTTCGTACCGCCTACATCAATGCCGATATAATACATATTCGTTTCTTCCTTCCGTTATTCTGATTTTTGCTGCATCCAGCGCTCATTCAGCGCCGCTGCGGCATTATATCCAAGCTTCTTTTGTTTATTGTTCATCGCCGCAACTTCTACGATTACCGCGAGATTTCGCCCCGGCTTTACGGGCACGGTAAGGGACGGGATTTCCACGTCCAAAAGGGTTGTGTATTCGTTTTCAAGCCCCAACCGGTCGTAGAATTTTCCGGTCTGCCATGGCTCAAAATTCAAAATAAAGTCAATGCGCTCCGTTTCCTTTACGGCACCTGTACCGAATATACGCTGCACGTCCACAATGCCGATGCCGCGAAGCTCAATAAAATGGCGAATCATTTCCGGTGCAGAGCCCACAAGCGTTTTCGAGGAAACCCGTTTGATTTCCACCGCATCGTCTGCCACGAGTCTGTGGCCGCGCTTTACAAGCTCAATTGCCGTTTCGCTTTTGCCGACGCCGCTTTCGCCAAGAAGCAGTATGCCTTCGCCGTACACCTCAACGAGAACGCCGTGGCGGGTAATCCGCGGGGCGAGATGAATGTTCAGGGCGGCAATCAGCGCCGCAATAAAAGCGGAGGTGTGATGCTCCGTGCGAAGCACGGGAACATTGCATTTTTCTGCCGCCTTTAAAATTTCAGGGAATACATCCAGTCCCCTGGTAATAAGAAAGCAGGGAATCCCCTTGGAAAAAAGCCGCTCCAAAACCATAAAGCGGGTTTCGGGGGTCTGCTTTGCAAGATATGTATTTTCCATCTTGCCGAGGATGGAAATGCGCTCCGCATCAAAATCGTCAAAAAAGCCGGTGGCAAGCTGCATGCCGGGGCGAAGCACGTCCTTGGAACGGACAAGCCGCTCTTCCAAATCCTCTGTTTTATAAACCACTTCCAGAGAAAATTCTGAAATCAGTTTCGTTAGTTTTACGGTAATTTCCGGTGCACTCATATGTGTTCTCCTTTTTATCGTATTTGACCAGAGCCGCGGATGCGGTACTGGTAAGCCGTCAGTTCCCGAAGCCCCATAGGTCCTCTTGCGTGAAGCTTTTGGGTGCTGATGCCGATTTCGGCACCAAACCCGAATTCACCGCCGTCAGTAAAACGGGTGGAGGCATTTACATATACTGCCGCCGCGTCTACGCTCCCAAGGAAATATTCCGCCGTTTCTGCATTTTCCGTCACAATGGCTTCCGAGTGAAGCGTGGAGTATTTTGCAATGTGGGAAATGGCTTCCTCTGCCGAGGTAACCACCCGCACGGCAAGAATATAGTCTAAAAATTCTGTGGCAAAATCCGCTTCGGTTGCCGCCGTGCAGTCAATGATTTCCCGCGTTTTCGCACAGCCGCGGATTTCCACCTTCTTTTCCCGAAGTGCCTTTGCCGCAAGGGGCAGAAAGTCCTTTGCTACCGCCTCGTGCACAAGTAGCGTTTCCGCCGCATTGCACACGCCGGGGCGCTGGGCTTTGGCATTTACAATAATGTTTACGCCCATGGAAAGGTCTGCATTCTTGTCAATATATATATGGCAATTCCCCGTTCCCGTTTCGATAACCGGAACGGTTGCATTCTCTACCGTGTTTTTAATAAGTGCCGCACCGCCGCGGGGGATGAGCAAATCCACGTAGCCGCGAAGGCGCATAAGCGCAGTTGCCGCGGCGCGGTCGGTATCCGAGAGAAGCTGGACCGCATCTTCAGGCAGTCCCGCCGCCGCAAGCCCCTCCCGAAGGGCAGAGGCAATGGCAATGTTTGAAAAAATGGCGTCGCTCCCGCCTTTTAAGATAACCGCATTCGCCGTTTTTATGCAAAGGGCGGCGGCATCAGCCGTCACATTGGGACGGGATTCGTAAATGATGGCAATAACGCCCATCGGCACGCGCACCTGCTCAATGGAAATGCCGTTTGGGCGCGTAAAGCGTTCCAACACCTGCCCCACAGGGTCGGCAAGGGCAATCACCTTTTCCATGTCGGATGCAATGGCAAAAATGCGTTCCTTTGTGAGGGAAAGACGGTCAATCAGCGCGTCGCTCGTTCCCTTTTCCCGTGCCGCCGTAACATCCTTCTCATTCTCTTTTAAAATATCCGCGGCATGCGCCCGAAGGGATGCCGCCATTTGCATGAGGGCTTCATTTTTCTTTTCCGTGGTGGCTCTTGCCAGAAGACGCGAAGCCTCCTTCGCCCGTTTTCCCAGCGCAATCAAATCTGTCATGGTCTTATTCCTTCCCTAAAAATCGCGTTCCCGTAAGCTTCCCCTCAAAAATATCATATAAAACATCGGGATGGTCGCCGTTTGTAATAATAACGTCAATTCCCTTTTCCGTGGCAATGCGGGCGGCGCTGATTTTCGTTGCCATACCGCCTGTGCCGAGTCCCGAACCTGCGCCCCCTGCCATTTCTGCAATTTCGGGGGTGATTTCCCGCACCGTGCGGATAAGGCGCGCTTCGTCGTTTGTTCTGGGGTCTGCGTCATACAGCCCGTCGATATCCGACAAAATAATCAGCACATCGGCTCTTGAAACCACGGATACAACGGCGCTTAGGGTATCATTATCCCCGAATTCCAATTCGTAGCTTGAAACAGGGTCGTTTTCGTTGAAAATCGGAATCGCACCGTAGGAAAGCAGTGTGTCAATTGTGCCCATAACATTTTTCTCCCGCTCGGCGTGGTCCAAAACGTCCTTTGTCATAAGAATCTGGGCAACCTTATAGCCGTATTCCGCAAAGAGCCGCCCGTAAATTCCCATGAGCTCACATTGTCCCACTGCCGCCGCTGCCTGCTTTTCGCGGGTTTCCTTCGGGCGGGCTTTCATGTCAAGCTTTGCCATGCCAACGCCCACCGCACCGCTGGATACCAGAATAATTTCCTTATCCATGTTTTTAAGCCCCGAAAGCACACGCGTCAGGTGCTCAATGCGGCGCAGGTTCAGCCTGCCCGTAGAATGGGTCAAGGTCGATGTCCCCACTTTAATTACAATTCGTTTTGCTGTTCGTATATCCATGTGTAACGATTCCTTTCCCTGTCTATTCGCCAATAAAATGGTTTATGCGTCAATTTCCTTTACGGAGAGCTTTCTTTCCTCATCTGAAATTCTCGTAATAGTAATTTCCGTACAGGCTCCAATGCGCTCCCTGTACGAATCGGGCCACTCAATAACGGAAATGCCCTCTCTTAAAAAGCTGTCAAACCCGATGGCATCCAGTTCTTCCTCGTCTTCTATGCGGTAAAGGTCAAAGTGGTGCAAGGGCACATCCCCTTCATATACGTGCATAATCGTAAAGGTCGGGCTTGAAACTCTCCCCGAAAAGCCGTAACCACGGGCAATGCCACGGGTCATGGCGGTTTTTCCCGCGCCTAAATCCCCTGTCAGGCAAAACACATGGGGGGCGGGATATTGTTTTGCAAGGCTTTCGCCAAAAGCTTCGGTTTCTTCCACCGAATGCATGATATATTCTGCTTCCATTAGAATAACCCCGTAATGGTGCCGTCCGCGGCAATATCCATTTTTTCTGCCGCGGGCACTTTAGGAAGCCCCGGCATCGTCATAATCTCACCTGTCAGCGCGACCACAAAGCCAGCACCTGCGGAAACTCTGGCATCCCGCACCGTAATGCGAAAGCCCTCGGGTCTTCCCAGCAGCTTCGGATTATCCGAAAGGGAATACTGGGTTTTCGCCATGCAGACGGGGAAGCTTCCGTATCCCGCTTCCTCAAAGTCTGCCAGTTTTTTCGCTGCTGCGGGCGTAAAGTCTACGCCGTCAGCGCCGTAAATGGTTTTTGCCACCGTTTCAATTTTTTCCCGCAGGGACATAGCATCGGGATAAATCGGCGCAAAATTGGATTTTTCTGTTTCAAGGATATGCAAAAGTGCGTCCGCAAGCTCGCTTCCGCCTTCGCCGCCGCGGGCAAAGACCTCTGCCGGTGCGCATGCCGCGCCATACTTTTCGCAGTAGGCGCGAAGCTCCCGGATTTCCTCTTCCGTATCATCCGCAAAGCGGTTGATGGCAACGAGCACAGGAAGCCCGAATGCCCGTAAATTTTCAATATGCTTTCCAAGGTTTGCAAACTTGTCCGCACTCTGGTGATAGCGAAGGGCGCGAAGCGTTGCCACAAGCACCACCGCATCGGGCGAAAGGCCTGCCATGCGGCACTTAATGTCGAGAAACTTTTCTGCGCCGAGGTCTGCGCCAAAGCCCGCTTCCGTCACGCAAATATCGCCAAGCTTTAAGGCATGGCGCGTCGCGATAATGCTGTTGCAGCCGTGGGCAATGTTTGCAAACGGACCGCCATGGAGAATACACGGCGTGTTCTCCAGCGTCTGTACAAGATTGGGCTTTATAGCGTCCTTTAAAAGAAGCGCCATTGCACCTTCTGCGCCAAGGTCAGAAGCCGTTACGGGCTTTTTATCGTAGGTGTATGCCACCACAATCCGCCCAAGGCGTGCCTTCATATCAATCGGGTTTTCGGAAAGGCACAAAATTGCCATAACCTCGCTTGCCACCGTAATCATAAAGCCGTCCTCGCGGGGTACGCCGTTGACTGCCCCGCCAAGCCCGACCACCACATTACGAAGGGCGCGGTCATTCATATCAAGAACGCGCTTGAAAACAATGCGGCGCGGGTCAATCCCCAGCGCATTGCCCTGCTGCATGTGGTTATCCAGCATCGCGGAAAGGAGATTGTTTGCCGCCGTTATGGCATGCATATCCCCCGTAAAATGCAAGTTAATATCCTCCATCGGCACAACCTGCGCATACCCGCCGCCTGCCGCGCCCCCTTTAATGCCCATAACGGGACCGAGGGACGGCTCGCGAAGTGCCGCAATGGCGTTTTTGCCCTTTTTGCAAAGTGCCTGGGCAAGCCCCACGGAGATTGTGGTTTTCCCCTCACCCGCAGGGGTAGGGTTTATGGCAGTGACCAAAACGAGCTTCCCGTCCGGTCTTGTTTTAATCCTTTCCCAAAGTGCGGGAGAAAGCTTGGCTTTATAGTGTCCGTACGGCTCAAGTTCCGCCTTAGAAACACCGATTTTCTCCGCAATCTTGCAAATCGGCTCCATTTTTGCCTGCATGGCGATTTCAATATCCGAAAGCATACGTAAACCTCCTAAAATGCCTGCGGGGCAGACATTCAAAAATTCAAACAGGTGGCATGTTTTTTCTTTCCGTAATCGGATTATAGGATACACTTCACCCATCATATTTACATTCTTTTCCATTATACCACAAAAATTGGAAATTGCATATACTATTTTTGAAAAAAACAGAAAAACTTTATGACGCAAAAGTTTTGTTTTAAATATTATGAAAACAAAAAAGCAAGACATGCGGTAATCACTACCGCCGGTCTTGCTTTTTATAAAGCGAAATTAGAATGCTTTAAGCGCTACTGCCCTTCCGTCATGCCTTCCGGTACAAAGGCGGGCATCAGTTGCAGCTTGAAAAGATTGTTTTTATGCTTTTGGTCGATGATTTTCCGTGTTGCCTCGTCCTCCATTTTTCCTTCGCGGATATATACGTCCAAATCCGCGTAGGTAAAGCCGAGGTTTTCCTCGTCCGTTTTTCCGCAAAGCCCGTCAATGGGTGTTTTAAAAACGAGTTCCTTGGGAAGCCCCAAAAGCATGCCGATTTCACGAATTTCCGTCACCGTCAGGTGGGCGAGAGGCGAGAAATCGCCTGCCGCATCGCCGTAGCGGGTGGAGTAGCCCACCCAGTCCTCGGAAAGATTACAGGTGTTTGCCACCCGTCCGTTTACGCTCTGGGAAACGGCATACAGCGTTGCCATGCGAATGCGGGGCGGGAGATTTGTCCGCGTTTGTGCGGACAGGGGCAAATCCTTCGGAAGTGCGGCGAGAACGCCTTCCACCGCGTCTTTCACATTCACCTCGTAATGCCGGATGCCCAGATGGTTTACAAGGTGATACGCCGCGTCAATGTCCGCCTGCTCGCCGCAGGGCATAAGAACGCCGATGACCTTATCGCGCCCCAAAGCCTCTGCGCAAAGTGCCGCCACAACGCTGCTGTCCTTACCGCCGGAAATTCCCACAACCGCAGGGCAGCCCTTTCCGTTATGTTCAAAAAAATCCTGTATCCACCGAATGCAGTCGTTTTTTACTTTTTCTGCCTGAAACATAGTTTCCTCCTTTAGCCAAACATCCGCACATGCTTGCAAAGGGATGCAAACAGCGCCTTGTCCTCCTCTATTTTTTCCGGGATACCGGGGAAAGAGGCGGGTGTCATGCGTATATAGGGTCTTAGAATATCCATGTCATATAAGCGGTCTGCAAGAATTGCCCCCTGCACGAATGCGCCGAAATGGTTTCTGTGGCACCCGTCAAAGGACAGAAAATCCATTTCGCGCCACCGCCGGTTAAATTCGGCAAGCCAATCGGCGCAGTCCGGTGCTTTACCGAACGGGTCGGTGGCATCGATGTCCTCGATATCTCCCGTCGCAACGCCTAAATTATGGAGATACTTTGCTTTTTCCGGTCCCAGCGTTTCATAAAGCGGCTTTTCCGCTGCAAATAAATCTAAAACAGGTACACGGGCTTCCTTTCCGAGTTGCCGCACAGCCTCAACATACGGAAAGTCATGATAGGCATCTCGCCCGCCGTAATAGTTGGGCACCGCCTTTATCGCGCCGTCTGTAAATTTGTGCTGTGCACCGCTGACAACCAAAATGGGAATTGCGCCCTTTTCACGGCAGGCATTTATATAAAACTGCAGATAGCCTTTAAAGGTTGCGCCACAATCAAAGGCATAATATTCCTCGCCGCACAGCTCGATAAGCTCCTTTGTGGTTTTTACTATCGTTTCTATTTCCTTCGGCGTTTTGCCCTCACTTTTAAGGGCGTCTTCATAGCCGTCCCGCCAGTTTGCGGGGGAGGAAAGCATGGAAGGCGTGGGCAATACCGTGGGATATATGCCGTTTGCATCCGGCTCTCCGAGGGTTACGTGCTTATTCACCCGATAGGAACAGCCGATAGAATCATCATCATTCGCCATAAACTGAATCAGCACATAATCCCCTTCCGAAATGCGGGGCAATGCAGGTCCCATGCCATAGGGCGGCTTTTCCGCCCCAAACCGTCCGTTATCGTAAAATCTGCCTTCGTTTATAAAGCTGCGGCTGCTTCGCCCGCCCATCGCATAGTTTAAAATTTCCGTTTCTGCAGTAAAAAATGCGGAAAGCATATCACCCCAGCCGCAGTAAAATTTACCGCTTCGGGCCTGTCTTGACTGTACAAGGGAATCTCCCAGTAAATGTATTCTCATAAAAAATCCTCCGGAGAAAGAAAGGTCTGTAAAAACTTTGGTTTTTTTACAGACCCTTCTAATTTGGGAATAGGAAAAAATGTTTCAGAACGGACAAACTGAGCCAAAGCGAGAGCTTTGGGATACCCGAACGCGTACACGGGTACGCGGAGCGGCGAAGTTTGTTTGTAGCAAAAAGGCTTAAATGATTTGAAAAATTGAATGCAATGAGATTTTTCTGCCTTTTTGAAGAAATGTTATAGATGCCATTGATTGAATTTTCTAAACATTCTTGCCTTTTGCGGTCTGGACTTTTTTTACATTCCCGGTTTATTAGTTTTCTTTTACGCCCAGGAGATTCAGATGGCGACCGATATGACGAACAAGTGCATCCGTATATACGGCTTCATGCTCGCGCCACAGGCTGTAAAGCTTGTCGCGGAAGGTGAAGCTGCCGTCTGCATTCTTGCGGCTTAAGATAAGACCGTACGTAATGTGGATAAGCTGACGGGCATCGTTCATATCAAAGTATTTCGGCAGGTCTTCGTCCGTCATGGTGTCGAGTGCCGGAACCTTGCCGAGGTCTGTGGTTACATGGTAGTACTTGGTAGCTTCGTCAAAAGCTTCCAGTGCGTAAGCATGTACTTCGCGGTAGAATTTCGGGTCTACCATTGCGATAACGCGCATAGCTTCGAGCCAGTTTGTGCCCGCCGTCTTAACGTGGAAAATGCCGCGGCACTTTTCACCGATAATCGGGAAGGTGGAGAACTTGTCGGAGCCGGAGTGAATGCTCAGCTTGTAGCCGAAGTGGCGGGCAAGCTGGCTGTGTACGGTCATTTCTTCGGTAAACTGGGCAATGTCACCAATGTAATCAATACCCTTCTGGAATTCACCGCAGAAGCGGGGAGCCATCGTTTCAAACTTTACGCCGCGTCTTGTCAGCTCGTTTGCAACAAAGAAGTGCTGCAGGGGTGTGGTGGGCGTCAAGGTTTCGTCAATGGAAATTTCAAAGTCGGAATTGTACTTGCCATCTTTGAAGAATTCGTTGTAGATGGAAACAGCGAAGTCGATTGCCTTGCCGTATACAAGCACGATGCGGCGCAGCTCTTCCTTCGTGAAGGAAATGGTGATGCCTTCGCCAACATCAAAGCTCTTACCAAGGTAAATGCCTTCGATTTCTGCGTTCGGGGTGTAGGCTGCTTCTACTTCCGCGTCGGAAAGGTCAGCCGCTGCATTGTCAATATGGTCGGAGCAGTCAAGGGTAATCATGGTAAAGCCGAGGTCGAGCGCGTAGCGTACATCCTCTGCCTTTTTCAGATGGTCACCGTCAGCGCCGAAGCCCTTTTCAAAGCCGTCACGGTATACGGCGAAGGTTGCGCAGTCGAGCACGTCTTCATAGGTGCGGTCGGTAAGGGTCAGTTCGCGCATGGACTGCTGTGCCAGCACCGGATATGCATCGTATTTTTCAAATACGGCAATGTGGCCGGGGGTAGCAATACCAAGGCGGTCACCCACGCCGAAGCTGCGCTCTTTGCCGAGAACACGGGTCGGGGCTGTGAAGGGGAAAAGCTTCCGGAGAACGCATGCATTTTCGTGGTTTAGGGGGCAAACAAAAACTTCCTTGCCGTCAATTACGGCCTTTTCACCCTTAAAACCGGCATCGCCTTCCGTCAGGATGGCTGTTTCGCCGTTAATTTCCGCCATGTAAATGCGTTTGCCGTCTTTTTCGCGAACGGATTTTTCAAATACTTTCATGGTACTTCTCCTTTTTTAAAAATAAAGTTCAATTAGGAAAAGTATACCATGTATGGTCGGTAAAGTCAAGCGCAAACGCGCATTTTTCTATAAAAAAGAACGACTGTATGCATTTATGGTCGTTCCTTTGTTCCGTTACCTGTTTTCTTTGCGCGGATAGGGCTTTATTTCATCGGTAAGCCCTGCGAGATAATCCATGCTTGTGCCGAGGGCGGCGGCAATGCGTTTGCACTGCTCGAACGTATAGTACCGCTTTCCCGTTTCAAGCTTTGAATAATCACTTTGGTCAATCCCCGTAAGCATTTGCATTTTTATCTGCGAATAGCCGCGCTCCTTCCGTAATGCACGAAGTCTGGACATAAATTTTCCTCCTTTTGTATGTATGTCTAAGAAAAAACAACAAAAAAACTGGACAATAGCTTTTATTTATGCTATAATACATATTGCTACGTATCTTAATATTTCCAAACATAGGTTTGCGTTGGTAAAAGCGCAGGCTTTGATTGTCATATCCTGTGTTTGGAATGAGATGCGTAGCAGCATAATCGAAGCTGCGTTTTTCATGCGTCGGCTTTGTCCGGCGCATTTTTATTTTGAAAAATGCACAGCTTCGAAAAGTTACCACACATTTCTAGACACACGCAAAGGAGGATGCGAATATCGCATCCTCTTTTGCTCTTTTAAGGTCTTTTTTCCTTATGCTTCGAATCGTTCCCCACATGCGGAGCAGTACATGGCGTCCTTATCCATGCCTTTTTTGCATACGGGGCAGACCTTTACGTTCTTCAGCTCCGAAATCCGAGCGTTTAGTTCTTCGATACGGGCGTATGCTGCGTCAATTTCTTCGCAGTTTTCTTCAAGGGATGTATAGGATTCGGCACCGGTTTTATAAGCTTCATAGAGTGCCTCGCCCATACGCCGAAGCGTCTTGTCAATTTCAGCCTCGGCATCCGAAAGGGATGCGCGGAGCTTCGTAAGCTCCACAAGCTCATTCGACTTTTTTGCCACCGCGCGGGTGGTGTGACTGATTTTGTCCTTTAAAGTTTCCAAAAAATCCATTTGCAAGCTTCCTTTCATATACATATTTTAAACGCACGCGCGTTTTATACTATCTTTCGCCAATGACCGTATAGTCCTTTTTACGGAATACGTTCTTGTAGGCGGGACGGATAATTTTGCCGCCCGTGATAACCTCTTCCATGCGGTGTGCGCACCAGCCGGCAGCACGGGAAACGGCAAAGATGGGGGTATATAATTCATGCGGGATACCCAGCATGCTGTACACAAAGCCGGAGTAAAGGTCGACGTTTGCGCACATCTCTTTTTCCACACCCTTTACCTTGCAGAAAAGCTCGGGCGTGAGCTCCTCGATAAGTGCATAGAGAACAAATTCGTCCTCTCTTCCCTTTTCCTTGGCAAGCTCCTGTGCCTTTTCCTTTAAGATAACGGCGCGCGGGTCGCTTAATGTGTAGATG
Source organism: Clostridia bacterium (assembly GCA_045648645.1). Lineage (GTDB taxonomy): Bacteria > Bacillota > Clostridia > UMGS1883 > UMGS1540 > SIG447. The sequence continues at coordinate 19,778 of JAZROH010000067.1, forward strand.
GCATGCCCCATGCCGTAAACAAGCCCTGCACCGTCGAACGTTTCCTTGCGCAGGATTTTTTCGATATAAGCACCCACTTCCTCGCGGCTTGTAATATCCTTAACGTTTTGCTTAATATCGTCAATCATTTCGCGCACCTTGATGTTGGCACCGCCGTGAAGCGGACCTTTAAGAGAGCCGACGGCGGAGGCGATAGCGGAATAGGTGTCGGTACCGGTGGAGGAAACAACGTGTGTGGTAAAGGATGAATTGTTACCGCCGCCATGCTCGGCGTGGATAATCAGGCATTCGTCCAGCGTGTCCGCTTCAAGCTTCGTATAGGCATTATCGGGGCGAATCATACGCAGGAAGTTTTCCGCCGTGGAAAGCTTCGGGTCGGGCGCGTGAATAATCAGGCTCTTATGATCATAGTAGTGTGCCTTGGCATAATAGCCGTAGGTTACCATAGTGGGGATACGGGCAATCAGCTCAATAGATTGGCGAAGCATATTTTCGATGGACAGGTCATCGGGGTTGTCATCGTAGGAATAGCTTGCCAAAATGGCACGTGCCAGCTTATTCATTATATTCTGGCTGGGGGCTTTGAGTATCATGTCCTCGGTAAAGCCTTCGGGAAGGGTACGCAGACTGCCTAAAAGCTTCGTAAAGCTTGCAAGCTCCGCCTTTGTGGGCAATACGCCGAACAAAAGGAGATAGGTTATTTCTTCAAAGCCGTGTCTGTCCTCCTCGCGGCAGGCGCGGACAATGTCAAAAACGTCAATCCCGCGATAGCGGAGAATGCCGCGGTCGGGAATTTTATCCCCTTCGTTTACGACGTAGCCGTGGGCATCCCCGATGTTGGTAAGTCCCACCAAAACGCCTGTATTATCGGCATTACGAAGTCCGCGCTTTACATTATAGCGCTGATAAAGCGGGGCATCTATGGAGTACGCCGCTTTTGCGGCCTCGCAAAGCTGTTCAAAGGTTTGTTTCATGATGTATGGTTCCTTTCTGTATTTAGTATAAGTTTATGGGCGGGGATACAGAGATTTGTTTTCCGTAAAGCCCCGATTCATGGCAAGGTGCCCGAAGCTTTCCACGGTCTGCCCTTCTGCCAGAAAACGTACCTCGGTAATTTCCGGAAGGGTACAAAGAGAATTGACAACGGCGTAGACCGCCATGGTTTCCTTCGCTGTATCGCCTGCATTCTTTTCAAAAAATGTGCGGCTTACATTTACAAAGCATACGCCGGCGCGGATTTCCGCGGAGAGAAGGCGCGTATCGTCGGAAAGCGCAGGCGCAAGGTGCGTGGCGGCAGGGCCGCGGATAATTTCCGTTACAATTGCTTCTGCTGCCGTTGTGCCTTCCCTTAAGGTAACCTGTCGGGATTCAGGGAGAAGACATGTGGCAGTTTCGTCGGGAAAATACAGCGTTAAAAGCTGTTGCGTACCGCTGCCGGGGTCGGCAAGTGTTACATCCGAAGCACCAAGTGCACCGAGAAGCTCGCCGTTTCGAAGACTCGTCAGAGGCTTTCCTTCCACCAGAAGCTGCACCTTTTGCACATCCGGTACGGCGCAGGCGGTATAAATAACCGTGTAGCGGGCAAGAAGCCGTGCTTCGTCCGTTCCCGTATCAAAGGGCGCGGAAAGATTGATTTCCGCCACCGTCCCCTTCATTCTAATGCCCAAAAGGGCGGTATCTTTTGGAATAATGCGGGTATTGCCCGCAACGCGCGGACCTTGCAGCAGCGCTGCCACGGCAGTTTCCAGAAGACTGCCCTCGGCGCGCACGGCGCGGCTTTCCTCTAAAATTTCCTGCCCGCGTGCGTCAACAAAATAAAGCTTTACCGTGCTTTTGGCAGCGGGGGAACACCCTGCCAGAAGGCAAAGCACCAAAAAAAGCAAAATACACTTCTTCATACACGTCCTCCTTTATAAATCGTGTGCTACCGGAAGGACAATACGGAAAAGGCTTCCTTCCTCTTCCCGGCTTTCCACCTCTATAAAACCGTCATGAATTTCCACGGCGCTGAGAGCGATGGAAAGGCCAAGCCCCGTCCCGCCCGTTTCGCGGGCGCGGGCTTTGTCAACGCGGTAAAAGCGGTCAAAAATTTTGTCAAATTCATTTTCCGCCATACCGATGCCGTTATCGGAAATGGTGATATACACATTTTTCTCATCCCGGTAAAGCTCTACATATACGCGTCCGTCCTCGGGTGTGTATTTGATGCTGTTATCTAAAATGTTGTATACAGCTTCCCAGATTTTATCCGCATCCACCCGATGAAAAACGCTGTCGGGCAGATGGGTTTCTATCATAATATTTTTATTTTGTGCCAGCGGCGTCAGCGCCCGCACAACGTTTTGCACAAGAATTTGCAGATTCACGGTGGAGAAGGAGAAGACCTCCGCTTCATCCGTGGAGGAATCCAGCTTCGTAAGGCTTAAAAGCTTATTGACAATGCGGGTAAGCCGATCCACCTGCTCGTTCATATCGGCAAGAAACTCGTTGACCATTTCCCGGTCGGTGTCGGGATTTTGCAAAAGAGAATCACAGATTAGCTTTATGGAGCTTAAGGGCGTTTTCAGCTCATGAGAGGCATTGGAAACAAATTCCTGCCTGCGATTGTCAATATCATCAATTCGTTCCACCATCAAGTTGAAGGCGGAAACAAGCTCCGTAATTTCCTTTCCCCCGCGCACATGCGTAAGCTTTCGTGCATCGGTTTCGCTCATTTCTTTAATCTGGCTTGTAAGGCGGGAAAGGGGAACGGTGAATATAGCGGAAATAAACACACCGAAAAGTCCGATTAAAAGACTGCCGGATATGCCGATTACGATAAGACGGTAGCTGATGTGGGCAAAAAACGCATAAAGCGGCTCAGAAGAGGTTTTCACCAAAAGCGCACCGACTACGGTGTTGCCGCTGTAAACCGGTACTGCCGCCTGCAGGTAGTGCTGCGCATCCTCAACCGTTTCCCGTGTGCTGTTTTCACCGGAAAAGGCATGCACAATCCACGGTGCGGACATAATTTTGCCACGCTGCGCCGCCGCTTCGCTGGAATCATATACAACACGGCTGTCCCGGTCGAGCAAAATGGTACGCGCATCCCTGTCTTCAAGATACAGGCTCGGGGCAAAGGCGGCGGTGTCCGCCTTTCCGGTTATGTAATTGCCCGCAAAGCTTGCCAGAATGTTGGCTTCCTCCAGAAGCTGCTGCGAGCGGGTCTTTATCGTATAGCCCTGTATAGTCTGCAAAATGCAGAGAATCATAACCACCAGCGCCAGAGAGATAACCACAAAATAGGTTGCCACAAGGCGCAGGCGCAAACTTGTTAAAAACAGCTTAGCTTTCTCTAAAATAGTACCCTACCCCCCACTTGGTGATGATATACTTCGGATCTGCGGGATTCGGCTCAATCTTTTCCCGAAGCCGGCGCACATGCACATCCACGGTGCGGATGTCGCCGGGATAATCATAGCCCCAGACAATGTCCAGAAGACTTTCGCGGGAATACACCTTGCCCGCATTGGAAACCAAAAGGTCGATAAGGTCAAATTCCTTGGCGGTAAGCTCAATCCAGCGTTCGCCGATACGGATTTTGCGTAAATTATAGTCAAGCATCGCATCCCCGCTGCCGGTTTTTGCGCGGTTTTCCGTGCCTGCACCGCTTTGGGCGCGGCGCAAAATGGCTTTCACTCTGGCTTTCAGCTCCAGAATATTAAACGGCTTTGTCATATAATCGTCCGCCCCGTATTCAAGACCCATGATTTTATCCATGTCTTCGGTCTTTGCGGTGAGCATAATAATCGGCACGCGTGAAAATTCACGGATTTTCTGGCAGACGGAAAGGCCGTCCACCTTCGGCAGCATCAAATCGAGAATAATAATGTCAATGCTTTTGTCTCTTGCAAGCTTTAAGGCTTCCTCGCCGTCATAGGCGGTTTCCACCACAAAGCCCTCCTGCTCAAAATTAAATTTAATGCCCTTAACTAACAGCTTTTCATCGTCAACAATCAGAATTTTCAACGCTGCATTGCTCCTTTCCGAGGCTCTTTTTTCGTCTTTTTTTGCAAAAAACCTTGCTTTTGGATGCTATTTGGTATATTATATAACATTATCCGGAATTTTTCAATCAAAAATTGAAAATATTTTTTCTTTTATTAAAGGAGGATTTATTTTGAAACGAAAGCTTCTGGCAATTTGCCTTATATTGCTTCCGCTTTTGGCTTCCTTCGCAGAGGCGGCGCCTGCGGTTTCCGCGCCCCGCGCCATCTTGATGGATGCAAAAACGGGACTGGTATTGTATGAGAAAAATGCGCACCAAAAGGCGTACCCTGCAAGTACCACGAAGGTAATGACGGCAATATTGGCGCTTGAAAAGGGCAATATGGAGGATAAGGTTTCCGTAAGCTTCAATGCCGTAAACAGCATAAGCTACGACAGCAGTAAGGCGGGGCTTTTTGAAGGAGAGGTTTTCTCCATGCGTGACCTTGTTTATTCTCTTCTTATCTGCTCTGCCAATGACGCGGCAAATGTTATTGCCGAGCATATCGGCGGGGATATCGATGGATTTGTAGAAATGATGAACGCCCGCGCCAAAGAGCTCGGGGCGGAAAATACCCACTTTGTCAATGCGCACGGGCTGCATCATGAAAATCATTATACAACCGCCTATGACCTTGCCGTTTTGGCAAAGCATGCGCTTACGCTTCCGCATTTTCGCGAAATCGTTGCCATGCGGTCGTATGTGCTGGAGCCTACGGATAAATACGAAGAGAAACGCCACTTAAATTCCACAAATCACCTTTTAAATCCGCAAAGCCAATATTATTATAAGGATGCCATCGGCATAAAGACAGGGTATACAGACGATGCAAAAAGCTGTCTTGTTTCCGCTTCGGAAACGGAAAATGCTTCGTATATTGCTGTGGTGCTCGGTGCAGAAAATGAGGAAGGGCTTTCCATGTCCTTTGTAGACAGCCGCGCCCTTTTAACCTACGGCGCGCAGTATTGCCCCGCCGTAACGCTTTCCAAAGCCGGCACACCGGCAGAGGGCATTCCCGTAAAGAAGGCAAAGGGAACGGATACGGTAAGCGTACATACCCGTGATACAGTAATGGCGGCGCTTCCCGAGGGCGTGTCCGCCGAAGCGGTGGAAACGCTGGAATATATTAAAACCGATTTGGAAGCCCCGGTACGTGCCGATACGGTTTTAGGCAGAGTGGAGTATAAGCTTGGAGATAAGATAATCGGGCAAACGTATCTGGTTGCCGACGAAGATGTAGAAAAAAGAAGCCTTATCGTAAGCTTTCTGGCATGGATTTTCTCGTCCGTATGGACATACGGTATTTTGCTTATACTTATTATTGTGATTTCTGTACGCCGTACCCGCAAAACCCGCGCCAAAAGACGGCGCGTAAGGCAGGCGGAAATTCGCAGACGGAATAAATACCAATAAATACGTGCCTTGATAAATGGAGCTACTTATGTTTGAAAAAATTTTAACAGCCGTACAAAAGCCGGTGCGATACATCGGCGGGGAGTACGGCGCCGTATACAAAAATCCCAAAGACGTAAAAATTCGTTTTGCCATGTGCTTTCCCGATTTATATGAGGTGGGCATGAGCCATCTGGGCATGCGGATTTTATACCATTTAAAAAATACGCGGGAGGACACCTGGTGCGAACGCGCCTTTATGCCCTGGGACGATATGATAGCGGAAATGGAAAAGCATGACCTGCCGCTGTTTGCCCTTGAAAGTCGTGACCCCCTCGGCGTATTCGACATGCTGGGCTTTTCCCTCCAGTATGAAATGAGCTACACGAATGTGCTCGAAATGCTTCGTCTTTCCCGCATTCCGCTGAAAAGTGCCGACCGCACCGAAGGCTATCCCTTTATCTGCGCCGGCGGCTCCTGCGCGCTAAACCCCGAACCGCTTGCTGATTTTATTGACTTTTTCATTATCGGCGAAGGGGAAGAGGTCAATATGGAAATTCTGGATGCATACAGCATTTGGAAGGACAGCGGAGCGCCCAAATCCGCCTTTTTGGAAACGGTGGCGGGCATAGAGGGTGTGTATGTTCCCGCCTTCTACGAGCCGGAATATGACGGCGAGCGTCAGGTGGGCGTAAAAAAACTGCATCCCGCCGCGCCTGACAAGGTGGAAAAACGCATCATTGCCGATATGGATGCCTGCTATTTCCCCGAAACCCAGATTGTTCCCTATGGCGAAATTGTGCATGACCGTATTTCCCTCGAAATGTTTCGCGGATGCATCCGCGGTTGCCGCTTTTGTCAGGCGGGCATGATTTACCGCCCCGTGCGGGAGCGCTCTCCCGAGCGGCTTTTGGATCTTGCCGAAAAGCTTATCGAATGCACGGGCTATGAAGAAATTTCCCTGCTTTCTTTAAGTACGAGTGATTACACCCGCCTTGCGCCCTTTACCGAGAAGCTTCTCGATATGACGGAGGAAAAGAAAATAAGCCTTGCGCTTCCTTCGCTTCGCATTGATAATTTTTCCATGGAGCTGATGCAGCGTATACAAAAGGTACGGAAAACGGGGCTTACCTTCGCGCCCGAGGCGGGCACGCAGCGCATGCGTGACGTAATCAATAAGGGAATTACAGAAGAGGATGTATTAAAATCCGCCCGAATTGCATTTGCGGGCGGCTATAAAAATATTAAACTGTATTTTATGATTGGACTTCCCTTTGAAACGGAAGAGGATGTGGCAGGGATTCCGCTTCTTGCCAAGAAGGTGGTGGATACCGCCTTTGAGCTGCCGAAGAAAAAGGGAGAAAAGCCCGTGCAGGTTACGGCAAGTGTTTCTTCGTTCGTGCCAAAACCCCATACGCCCTTCCAATGGGCGGCGCAGGACAAGGCGGACGTTTTGCGGGAGAAACAGAAAATTCTTTGTGAAACTGTGCGCTCGAAGCGCCTTACCATCAATTACCACGAATCCAAGCTGAGCGTTTTGGAGGGCGTGTTTGCAAGAGGTGACCGCCGCCTTGGCAAGGTGCTCGAAAAAGCGGTGGAAGCAGGATGCCGTTTTGACGGCTGGAGTGAGCATTTTGATTTTGCCCGTTGGCAGGCGGCGTTTGATGCCTGCGGCGTGAAAATGGAAACCTACACAAGAGAACGCGGGACGGATGAAATGCTCCCGTGGGATATTATCGACTGCGGCGTCAGCAAAGCGTTTCTCCTTCGCGAGCGGGAACGGGCGGCGCGGGGCGAAGTAACGCCCAACTGCCGCGAAAAATGCAGTGGCTGCGGTGCCGCGTCCCGGAAGGCGGGTGTCTGCTATGAATAAATATATGGTACGGTATGCAAAACGAGGCGATGCAAAATTTATTTCCCATCTGGATTTTCTGCGCCTTATTCAGCGCGCTATGCGCAGAGCACAGCTGCCCCTGAAATTTTCCGAGGGCTTCAACCCGCATCCCTGCCTCTCCTTTGCCCAGCCGCTGGGTGTAGGCACTACAGGGGAACGGGAGCTTTTTGAGGTGGAGCTTTTGGAGGCATGTCCCGACCTTGCAGCACGGCTTGCACCGAAAATGCCGCGGGGCATTGAGATTGTAGAGGCTGTCCCGTGTGAAAAAAATAATTTCGCACAGATTTCGCGGGCGGTTTACGCAGTTCGTCCCGAGGTATTGCCCACCGAGGAACAGCTGGAAGCGTTTATGGAAAAAACGGAAATTTTGACCGAAAAACGCACGAAAAGCGGCGTAAAAACGGCGGATATCCGTCCCGATATTTTCGGGGCAAAGCTTGGAGAGGACCGCATTCTTCTGCGTCTTGCCGCAGGAAGCAGCGCAAACCTTAAGCCCTCTACCGTGATGGACGCCATGGGCGAGCAAATCGAAGGCTATGTACCCGGCTTTTGCCGGTATACGCGCCTGTGTCTTACGGATGACCATAATCGGGAAATATAGCTTTTGGCAATATACACCAAAAATCCGAAAAAAATTCGTGCAAATCTTTTCAAAAAAAGAATTGCTTTTCTAAAGGAAAAATTATATAATATATAAATGACTTAATCCGTAAAATTCCGGACGCATGAAAATGCACGTATATTTTCAGAGTCTTTTAGTTTAGGAGGTTCAATATGTTTGGATATGGGCAGGATATAGGGATTGATTTAGGTACTGCTTCCGTTTTAGTCTATGTGCGCGGAAGGGGTATCGTTCTCAAAGAGCCGTCGGTAGTTTCTATCGACAAAAACACCGGAAAGGTACAGCAGGTAGGTCTTGAAGCACAGCGCATGATTGGGCGTACCCCCGGTAACATCGTGGCAATCCGTCCGCTTCGTGACGGTGTTATTTCTGACTATGACACCACAGAGAAAATGCTTAAATATTTTCTCAAAAAGGTTTGCAACAAGCGTCTTTTCCGTCCCAACGTTATCGTCTGCGTGCCCTCGGGCGTTACCGAGGTTGAGGAACGCGCAGTCATTGATGCCGCAATGCAGGCGGGCGCAAGACGGGTGCATCTTATCGAAGAGCCGATAGCCGCTGCGATAGGCGCGGGGCTTGATATTGCCAAGCCCTACGGCAGTATGGTTGTAGATATCGGCGGCGGCACAAGCGACGTTGCGGTTATTTCCCTCGGCGGTATTGTTGTCAGCAATTCCATCAAGGTTGCGGGCGATGCCTTTGACGAAACGCTTGTGCGTTACATTCGTAAAAAACATAATATTTCTATCGGTGACCGCACAGCGGAGGATATGAAAATTAAAATCGGCTGTGTATATCCCAGAGAAGAAAACGAAACCATGGAAATCCGCGGACGTTGTCTTGTAACGGGTCTTCCGAAAACGGTTACGGTTTCCTCCTCGGAAATGCTGGAAGCACTGGAAGAACCGGCAACCGCAATTGTAGATGCCGTACACGCCGTTTTGGAAAAAACACCGCCGGAACTGGTGGGCGATATCAGTAATGCCGGTATCGTGCTTACGGGCGGCGGCTCGCTGATTCACGGACTTGACCTTCTGCTCCAGAAGGAAACCGGCATCAGCGTTCGCGTTGCAGAGGATGCTGTTTCCTGCGTTGCCATCGGTACGGGTAAGGCACTCGATAACATCGATGCGCTGAAGGAAAACGTCAGCATCAGCAAACGTAAATATCAGGTCTGATACATTTCAGAAAGCTCAGGGCAGGGTGAAATTCCCTACCGGCGGTTACAGCCCGCGACCCGCCTTTTGGCGGCTGATTCGGTGAAACTCCGAAGCCGACGGTTAGAGTCCGGATGATAGAGCAGGTTATTTTGTACCCCTTTTAGGGCTGTCTCTATCTGTAGAAGACAGCCCTTTTTAAATTTGAAAGGAGAATGTAGTATGAAAACAAAAAATCTTGTCCGCGTTGCCGTTTTGGGTGCCATCGGGTATATCCTGATGCTTTTGGAATTTGCCATTTTGCCGGGTGCATCGTTCCTGAAGCTGAATTTCAGTGACCTCCCCGCCCTTTTGGCAGCATTTTCCATGGGCCCCTTGGCGGGACTCGGCGTAGTCCTCATTGAAAACGGCCTGCACCTTCTGCAGACCTTTTCCGGCGGCATCGGCGAGCTTGCCAACGTGCTGGTAAGCGGCGTTCTCGTTATTGTTGCCGGCACCTTTTACAGAAATAACCACACCAAACGCGGCGCGGCAATTGCGCTCATTCTGGGTGAAGTCCTGATGATTATTATGGCACTTTTCGCAAATCGCCTCCTTTTGTTGCCGCTGTATCTTTCAGATGCCGCGCCCGAGGTTTATACGGGACTTTTACTTACTGCCATTTTGCCCTTCAACGCCATAAAAGCCGTTATTATTTCTGCACTTACGATGGTTTTGTATAAGCCCCTCTCTCCCTTACTTAAAAAATAGACGTCTTGACAGGAAAGGTGCAGACTGGTATAATAGAAGCAGGAAAATTTGGAAGGTACCGCTGTGCGGTGCCGGAAAGGATTGACAAATGAAAAAAATATTGAGCGTTTTACTCCTTGGTGCACTTGTGCTTTCGGGCTGCAGTGCAAAGCCTGCAAGCGCCCCCGCGCCTGCATCTGCCTCGGCACCCGCTGCAGACACACCTGCCCCCGTGGACGAATTTACCACCGCATATAGAGATGCCGCCGTGCGCCCCGTTGCCGTTATGGTAGATAACGATAACCGCGCGGCTTGGCCGCATGCCGGTCTTGCCGATGCTTATCTGGTTTACGAAGTGCCCGTTGAGGGCGGCTCCACCCGCCTGATGGCATTGTTTAATGATAAGACCACCGAAAAAATCGGGCCCGTCCGTTCCTCGCGGCACTATTTTCTCGATTACGCGCTGGAGCATGACGCCATTTATACCCACTTCGGCTACAGCCCCCGTGCCCAAAGTGATATTCCCGCCCTCGGCGTAAATAACATAAACGGCGTTCTCGGCACGGATTATGGCACCTTCTGGCGTGAAAGCAGCAATTATCACAGCGTTTTCACTTCCATGGCGAAGATTAGCGACACCGTTGGAAAGAAGGGCTACCGCACCGAAAGAGAAAAAGCGCCCCTTGTGTTTGCTGATGAGAATACGGAAATTGCGGACGGCACTTTGGCCGAAACCGTAAAAATCCCCTATTCGGGATTTTATTCCTCGAGCTTTTCCTATGATGCCGAAGCCGGTACATATGAAAAATTCATGAATGGCGCACCCCATGCACTGCAAGGCGGGACGGCGCTGGACGTAAAAAATATTATTGTGATGCAGATGCGCACCTATCCTTTGGGTGACGGCTCTGCCCGTATTAATGTAGATACCGTTGGAAGCGGCAAAGGGTATTACATTTCTCTTGGAAAAGCAACGCCGATTACATGGGAAAAATCGGCACGCAGTGCAAAAACCGTATGGAAAAATGAAAAGGGCGAGGAAATCTGCTTAAACCCCGGACAGACTTGGGTTATGCTTTTGCCGAGCGGAGTATCGCCGCAGATTGGATAACATGCAGAAAAACGATATTTTAGAAGTTGAAATTTTGTCCCAGGGCTGTGAGGGGGAGGGCATTGCAAAGCCGGAAGGCTTTCCGCTTTTCATCCCCGGTGCCATTGCGGGCGAACGATGCAGGATACAAGTGGTAAAGCTTGCCAAAAGCCATGGCTTTGCCCGCCTTTTAGAGGTCGTAACGCCGTCACCCCATCGCGCCGCACCCCCCTGCGCCGTATATGCAAAATGCGGCGGATGCAGCCTGATGCATATGGACAGAGAAGCGCAGCTTACCTGGAAACGAAGCCGTGTCGCGGATGCTTTTCGCCATATCGGCGGGCTTTCGGTGCGCGTCGCGCCTGTGTACACCGACGGCTGCGCCTTTTCCTACCGAAATAAAATACAAATGCCTGTGGCGGCGGTGCCGGACGGTATCGCCGCAGGCTTTTTTGCGCCCCGAAGTCATAGGATTGTACCGTGTGCGGGGTGCCTTTTGCAGTCTGAAAAAACAGGAAAAATTATAGATGCGGTAGTTGACTGGATGAAAGAATACGCCGTCCCGCCCTACAACGAGGAAACCCACCGCGGTCTTGTCCGCCATATCTATGTGCGGGAGGGGGACGGGGAAGAATGTATGGTTTCCCTTGTAACACGCACCCGCGCGCTTCCTGAAAAGGAAAAGCTTTGGGCGGCACTTCGCCCCCTTGGCGTTTCCACGCTTTTGCAAAATATCAACGCTGCCCGTACCAACGTGATTTTGGGCGAAGAAACCCGCGTGCTGTACGGCACGGGCGGCATTACGAAAACGCTTTCGGATATTACTTTTTCCGTTTCGCATCATTCCTTTTTTCAGGTCAACGCCCCCATGGCGGAGAAGCTGTACGAAAAAGGGCTGTCCCTTTTAGGGGATATCTCCGATAAAACCGTGTTTGACCTGTATTGCGGCATTGGCTCGATTTCCCTCTTTCTGGCAAAACAGGCAAAAAAGGTCATTGGCGTTGAAATCGTGCCCGAGGCGGTATTGGACGCGGCAGAAAATGCCCGCAGAAACGGCTTTTCAAATGCTTTTTTCTACGCAGGCGATGCCTTTAAAGTCACGGACAAGCTTATAAGGGAGGGCGAAAAGGCAGATGTTGCGGTTGTCGACCCGCCCCGAAAGGGCTGCAGCGAAGCCCTGCTTGATACACTTCTTCATATGCAGCCCGAAAAAATTCTCTATATCTCCTGTAACCCCGCCACTCTCGCAAGGGATGTCAAATTCCTTGCTGATAAAGGGTATACGTGCGATACTGTTTACCCGTATGATTTATTCCCGCAAACCAACCATGTGGAAAGCGTAGCTTTGCTTACGCTTTCTAACTAAGTTTGCCCTTTTGGGCAAGTGAAGTTATCTTCGATAGTGAAGTTTACTGCGTAAGTGAAGTTGCACCTGTGGTGCAGTGGCAAACTTAACTTCACTTTGTTTGAAAAACAAAACTTCACTGCGTAAGCAACTTCACTTTTGCGACAGCAAAAACTTCACCCAAAGGAGAAAACAATGAAAGATTCAGAACTTAGGTCAAGAGCAAAAGCACTAGCGCTAAAAGTTATATCAGTTTGTGACACAATTGACACAAGAAAAGGCAGAGGCGTACTTGTAAACCAAATTACAAGAAGTGCCACATCAATCGGCGCAAATATCCACGAAGCAAATTACGGCGCAAGCAAAGCAGATTTTATTAATAAATTTCACATAGCATTAAAAGAATGTGTTGAAACCGAATACTGGGTAGAAATGCTTGTTGGCTCGAATTGTATTGCGGAAGAATGTGCAAAAGAACTTCTGCGTGAATGTGGTGTTATAAGGCGGATGCTGGTTAAGTCTATTAATACCGCAAAGGAGAATACGCAGTGACAGGTAAATACGATGCCATATTCTCTAAACAATTCTGGTACCGCTTCAACAACTAAGTTTGCCCTTTTGGGCAAGTGAAGTTATCTTCGATAGTGAAGTTTACTGCGTAAGTGAAGTTGCACCTGTGGTGCAGTGGCAAACTTAACTTCACTTTGTTTGAAAAACAAAACT
>JAZROH010000068.1:0-2244 GCA_045648645.1 Clostridia bacterium
ACGACATGGCTACGATCCGACTTCATGCCCCGAAAGCGTGTCCGCGCGGTATCCTTTGTGCTCTCGGCGCTTCTAGTTTTGCTTTTGCGCAGCGGTGCAGCGGCGCTTCCTATTAAAACATGGGATAATGAGGGGACGCGGCTGAATGGGTACTATTTAAATTTTTATCTCGGCATACGCGATTCCGCCGTCCGAAAGCCTGCAGATTATGATACGGATAAAATTGAAATCCATGCACAGCAATATATTGTGGAGAATACCATTCGTGCGGCTGCGGCGGATTTGCCCGACGTTCTGGTTTTGATGGAGGAATCTTTCGCGGATTTCCGTGTTTTGGGGCAGTTGCCGACAAGCGAGCCACCCACGCCGTTTCTCGATTCCCTGTCTGATAACACCGTGCGCGGCTATGCGCTTACGTCCGTTTTCGGCGGCAATACCGCCAATGCGGAGTTTGAATTTTTGACCGGACACTCCATGGCGTTTCTGCCTGAAAATTCCGTCCCCTATCAGCAATATGTCCGCGGGGAAACGCGCACCCTTGCATGGGATATGCGGGCAAACGGCTATAAAGCGGTGGCAACCCATCCCTATTATGCAAACGGATGGTCGCGAAACCGCGTATACCCGTATTTGGGTTTTGAGGAAAGCACGTTCATCGAGGCATATAAAACGGAATACCCTGTCCGCAATTACATAAGCGACCGTGATATGTTTGCTCACGTTCTGGACGTACTGGAAAAGAATGAGGACGAAAAGCCCTTGTTTTTGTTCGGCGTCACCATGCAAAATCACGGCGGGTATGACTACCATGGGGAAGACTTTGCAGAGCCGATAGAAATTTTGGACGGCGCGTATCCCTTGGCACAGCAGTATGTGAATCTCCTAAAGGAAACGGACAGTGCCGTAGAATATCTCCTCACTGAACTTGCAAAGCGGGAGAAGAAAACGGTGGTATTGCTTTTCGGGGACCATTTCCCCAAATTGGAATCAGAATTTTATGAAACCCTTTCGGGTGAGGCGGCGGATACGCCCGATGTGCAGATGCGTGCCTACACCGTTCCGTTTTTGCTGTGGGCAAATTTCGATATAGAGGAAAAGACCATTCCCTGCACAAGCCTGAATTTCCTTGCGGGGCATCTCCTCGAAACGGCGGGATTGCCTTCTTCACCCTATCAGCGGTTTCTGGCCCAAATGGAAACGAAAGTCCCTGCCATGAACGCATACGGGTATTATTCCCCCGCCCAAAACCGCTTTGCCCGGTATGAAGAGGCGGAAGGAGAGGAAGAAAAGCAGCTGAAGTTATACGAAGCGCTTGTGTATAACCACATGTTTGATGCCAAACACAAAAGTAAAATCTTTTTTGGAAATTAAAGAAAGAAAAAATGCATAGATATATTACGAGGTGATTTTTATGAACGCAATTGTACTTTATAAATCAAAATACGGCTCCACCCGCGCCTACGCCGAATGGATTGCCGAGGCAATCGGTTGCCGCGCCCGCGATGCCAAAGAAGTGCGCATAACGGATTTGGAAGAATATGACACGCTGATTTACGGCGGCGGGCTGTACGCCGAGGTAATTGCAGGGCTTACCCTGCTCACCAAAAACATGGAGAAACTGGCGGATAAAAAAATTGCCGTATTTTCTACGGGGATTACCCCCCTCGAATATACGGAATACTATACTAAATATGTAATCGAAAAGAATTTTAAAAACGGTGTGCCCGAAAATGTGCGCCTGTTCCATTTTCTCGGTAAAATGAAGCAGTCGGAGCTGTCCTTGCCGCATCGTGCGGCGCTGAAAGCCTTGAAGAAAATTATGGCGGGCAAGGAAAACCCCACGGAAATGGAACGCCTTTTGGTGGAGCTTTGTGATGCAGACGGCGATTTTTCCGATAAAGCCGCCATTGCACCGCTTCTTTCCTATATAAATGCTTCTGCATAACGCTTTCCCTTCTCGTCGCGCCGGCGACATATCGAGCGCGAAGCACATATCGAGTTTGCGCGTAAGTGAAAACATAATATTTGCGTTCCGGACATTTTTTAACATTAAAATGGGGATGAGAAAAAATAGTTTGGAACGGGCAAACTGAGCCAAAGCGTAAGCTTTGGGATACCCGAAGCTGTACATGGGTACAGCGAGAGGCGAAGTTTGTTCGTAGCAAAAAGGCATAAAAACCTTGAAAAATCGAATATAATGAGATTTTTCTGCATTTAACATAAAAAATACAGATGCAATTTCTC
>JAZROH010000069.1:0-2697 GCA_045648645.1 Clostridia bacterium
CAGAAGCGGATAACCTGTCCAATCTGTACCTGACAGCCTGTTTCTTCTGCTTTTTTGCGCATGGCATCGCCTTCTTCTGCTGTCAGCGCAACCGGCTTTTCTACAAAAAGATATTTTACTTTGTCCATTGCGGCAATCGCATATTCCGCGTGCAGGAAGGTCGGCAGGCAGATATCAATGATATCTACATCCGCATTCTTGATGAGGTCTTTCCCGTCCCCGTAAAGAGTCGCAGACGTCCCTTCCGAAAGTGCTTCCGCTTTTTCCTTGCGGATGTCCGCAAGAGCTACGATTTCAACACCTTCAATATTCTTATAGCAATTTGCATGCATGGCACCCATGAAACCGCAACCGATAAGACCAACCTTTAACATTTTGTATACCTCCTTTTACTTTCTGCCTAAAATTTTATCCATCGCATTGGACGTATTATATAAAATCGTTTCCGGATACTGTGCGTAAGGCGGCAGCATTTCTGCCGTTGTCCAATCCGCGTAACCGATTGCGTCAAGTGCTTTCTTAACAGCGATATAATCCACGTCACCCGCAAGAAGATCCACAAACCCGTCAAGGCTGCCAACGTTCCGTCTGTAATCCTTTAAATGTACCTTCTTGATTCTTTCGCCTAAGATTTTAATCCATTGTTCGGGATAACCACAGTATAAAACGTTGCCGACGTCAAAGTAGGAACCGACGTAAGGCGAACCGACAGCATCAATAAAATTGCGCATTTCAAGCGGCGAAAGAAGGAACTTATTCCATACGTTTTCAACACCGATGGAGACCTTCAATTCCTCTGCAATGGGGGCAAGCTCTTTTAATGCTGCGAGCGCTCTTTCGTATGCCACGTCGTAGTCTACGATTTCACTTTGGGGTTCAAAAGCTACATTGACAGCGCCGGGTACAACCAAAATCGTATCTGCACCGAGCCATGCGGCAACCTCAAGCTGTTTTTATGTAATTTCTTTTGCTTTCTTTCTGTTCTCTTCGTTTTCAGACGTGTAGTTGTACGTCCAGTAAAGACCGCTTGCTACGCTGTAAAGTGCAACGCCTTCTTCTTTTGCCATCTCTTTTACGGCAAGAATATCTTCTTTTGTTGATGCAAGCGACACAGGACCCGTTTCATCCAGCGCCACCTCAACACCGTCAAATCCCGTATCCTTTGCAAGTGCAAAACACTTTCTGAGATCGGATTCGGCAAACGACCAGATACTGATTCCCTTTTTCATATAAACGCCTCCTTGATTTTTTTATAATTATATGATATACTATTTATATCAAAAAAGGAATCTGTTTTTTTATTCAAAACGTATAATTTTGTAAACAGGAATGATAAAATGAAATCGGATTATATAAAACACAAAATTGCAAATCTTTTGAGTATCAATAAGATAGTATCGATTCATTACTATGAGCTTAACAAACACTTTTGCTTTGACGGCGAAAGCCATAATTTCTGGGAAATGGTGTATGTCGATGCCGGTCAGGTGATTATCAATGCTGATAGTCGCGAGCATCACCTGACGCAAAGTGAAATCATTTTTCATAAACCGAATGAATTTCACACATTAAAAGCGGATTCCCGTACTGCGGCAAACGTTTTTGTTATCTCCTTTGTTTGCTCCTCGAAATCCGTGAACTTTTTCAAGGGCAAAACCATGACCGTGCCGCCGAAGCTGAAAAAGTACATTCAAACTATTATAGAAGAATATTATGAAACTTTCCGTCCCATGTCCTGGGAGGATAAAAAGCTTGAAATTCTTGAAAATCCGCCGATTGGCGGTCAGCAGATGATCCGCACGCATCTTGAACAGTTTCTGATTATGCTCATGCGCTCTGAGCTTGACAATCATGATCTTCGCGTGTTTCCCACAAAAGAGAGCATGGAAAATCATCTTGTGTCCGAGATGATGCACCTCATCGAGGAAAATACATATGATAAAATTTCGGTAGAAGCGATTTGTACACGTCTGAATTATTCCCGTGCGTATCTTTCCAAAATATTCAAAGCCGCCTCGGGCTATACCATACTGGAATATATTCTGATGCGGAAAATCCGCGAAGCAAAAAAGCTGATCCGCGAAGAAAAGTATAATTTTTCTGAAATTTCGGATATGCTATCTTTTGATAATCCGCATTATTTTTCTACGGTTTTCAAAAAGCAGACCAATATGACGCCTACCACTTATAAAAACTCTGTCAGAAAGCTCTAAAAAATTGACTTCGAAATGCATGTTAGCTTCATTTACCTTTCATAAGGTAAATTTCTTGTCACTCACAACTCTTGACGCAATTTCCAATAAAAAAACATCAGCGTTGCATTGTTCATCATGTACGATACAACGCTGATATTCTGTATTGATTTTTTAATTCTTTTTACATTACAGCCAACCTTCTTTAACGGTTATATCAAAATCTTTGCATACTGTTCTGAGGCTTTCGTCGTCAATAGTATTTATTATTTTGCAATTTACTATATAAAGACTGTATAATCTGGATGCCAGCCTTTTTGAAATTGAGAGACATAAGGTTTAGATGCAGCCCATTTTTAAAGAAAGTTTATGTCAAGTCAGTAAAAAAAGATTCTACTTTATGTTTTTTATCAGTTCATTAACCTCGGCACCTGTTGGTATTGATTTGCTCGCACCTTTTCTGCTAACAGTAATTGAAGATGCTGCTGTCGCATATTTAACAGCA
>JAZROH010000070.1:0-14664 GCA_045648645.1 Clostridia bacterium
TGGTCATTTTGTCCATATCCATGGTTTCCGAGCCATAGCACCAGCAAGGCGTGACGGTAAGCGTTACACTTACGCCCTCTCTTTTAAACTTTTCCGCGCAGGCTGCCGCTTCCGCTACGCGTCCTATAGTGCTGTCCGAAATGACAACGCGAACCGGCTCCCCGTTTGCATACCGCAGATTTTCCTCAAAAAGCTTTTTAGCAGACATAGCCATTGCCATCGTCTGCGCCTCGAGGCTTCCGCGTACATCCTGGGGACCCACGCGCCCATCAATTGTCGGACGAATTCCGATAACGGGATACTTTGTAATTTCTCGATTTCTCATTTTACGTTCTCCTTTTCCTTTTTGTTCATTATACACTTGCAACACAGCTTCGTCTTGTAGTATAATAATAAAAAACATAACAAAATACACTTTTGGAGGCAAAAATGAAATATGAAGAAATAGAAGCCCGCGGTAGCTTTGATTTTCCAATTTCTTATTATTATTTAAATAAAAACCATCTTCGTTACACAATGCGTTGCCACTGGCATCAAGAGCCGGAGTTAATTCATATTATTTCCGGTACACTGCATGTTACTATAGGCGGCGAAACTTTTATAGGCATGGAAGGTGACGTTTTTTATGTAAACAGCACGCACCTTCACGCTGCGACCCCTACAGACTGTATATATGAATGTACAGTTTGTGAGCTCGCTCTCCTCGGTGCCGAATGTCATCGACTAATCTCCGAGTATGCTTTTCCTTCAAAGCTTTCCGGACGGGCAAAAGATTTTGCTTTATACATTCTATCCACACTTGCAAACAAACCTTCGGGCTGGAAATTCTCTGTAAAAGGTGCATTTCATGCCTTATACGGAGAATTCCTATCCCAAGGAGAAATGCAGCCAAGGCCGGCAATGCAGACTGAGCACACGGTGAAAAAAGCTATTACTTATATTGAAAAGCATTTTTCCGAACCTATAACGCTTTCTATGCTTTCTTCACAAAGCAAACTTTCACCGAAATATTTTGAACGTATTTTCAAGGAAATGACCGGAAAATCTCCAATTCGGTATTTAAATTCTTACAGAATTTACAAAGCAGAAAACCAACTTATCATGACATCAGATACGGTTACGGAAATTGCGTATGAAACCGGATTTAATGATTTGAGCTATTTTATAAAGCTTTTTAAAGCAAAAAACGGTGTCTCGCCAACCTCATTTCGAAACAACAAAAAAGGCACCCATAACGATGCCTTTTTCCCCGAGCCTGATTCACCTATTCTACGATAAAACCGTTAACTGTAATATGGGCAATTAACATTTCATCTTCATTTGTAACGAACACGCTATAATGACAGGTGCGTTTGCCGGATGATATTCTTTTCGCAGTTGCATAAAGACGTTTTCCTATGCCCGGTTTTATGAAGGTTACAGATGCGGATTGCGATACCGTGCGGCTTCCCTCGCAGTTCGCAGCTACAGCAAAAGTGAAATCCGCAAGCGTAAAAATCGCACCGCCCTGCACACTGCCGCCGGCATTGAAATGCGAAGGCGTCACAGAAAAAGCACAAACACTCTCCTCTGCATCCGCTTTTAGAATTTCAATTCCCATATCCATTGCAAATTTATCATCTTTAAAAAAATCTTTTACTTTTTCAAGTTCTGCCATTTTATCTCTCCTAACAAAAAGGGCTGCCCACTACAGGCAGCCCGATTCAATTAACCAATTACTCGAACTTTTAATACACCATCAATCGCGCTGAGCTTTTCAATTATATCGTCATGCACCTCGACAGCAGTGTCAATAATTGTATATGCCCATTCACCCTTATTCTTATTCACCATGTTTTCAACATTTTTATCCTGCAAGAGCCCTAAGAATTGGCTGAGCATATTCGGTACGTTTTTGTGCGCTACCGTTATACGCATAACGCCTGCCTTTGCACATTCACAGTTCGGGAAGTTTACGGAATTATGAATGTTTCCGTTCTCGAGGAAATCAATAAGTTCTTTCGCCGCCATAACTGCACAATTATCTTCCGACTCCGGTGTGGAGGCACCAAGGTGCGGAATGGGAATAACATTCTTCATGCTGAGAACTTCATCGCTCGGAAAATCTGTAACATAAACAGAAATTTTGCCCTCTTCCAGTGCTGCGCCAACCGCTGCATTATCTACAAGACCGCCACGTGCAAAGTTTAAAAGACGAGCGCCATCTTTCATATGCGAAATCATAGTCGAGTTTATCAAATTCTTTGTGCTGTCAAGTAGCGGCACATGAAGTGTAACATAATCAGCAACGGAGAGTGCTTCTTCAATTGTATTTACAACATGTACATGGCGGGAAAGACTGAGTGCAGCTTTGACGGACAAATACGGGTCGTACCCGACAACATCCATACCAAGGGCATATGCAGTATTTGCAACCATAGCACCGATTGCACCAAGACCAATTACAGCCAGCTTTTTCCCTTCAATTTCAGGACCGACATAGGAGGATTTACCCTTTTCCACCATTTTTGCTACCTCTGCGCCGTTCCCTTCCAAGGTTTTCGCCCACATAATGCCGTCTACAACCTTACGGGATGCCAAAAGAATGCCCGTAATTACCAGTTCTTTTACTGCATTGGCATTTGCGCCCGGTGTGTTGAATACAACAATACCTTTTTCCGTGCACTTATCAATCGGAATATTATTTACACCGGCACCTGCACGACCAATGGCTTTTAAATTCTCCGGCATTTCCATTTCATGCATGGAAAAACTACGAAGAATAATCGCATCGGGATTTTCACATTCTGTGGAAACGCTATATTTATCTGCACCGAACAAATCCAGACCGCAAGCGGCTATTTTATTTAGAGGTTTAACTGTATACATTTTCTTCACCCTTCTTATTTCGTATTGGCTTCAAATTCCTGCATGAATGCAACAAGTTTCTTTACGCCTTCAATCGGCATAGCGTTATAAATGCTCGCGCGCATACCGCCTACGGAACGGTGTCCTTTAAGGTTTACAAGACCTTCTGCCGCTGCCGCTTTAACAAATGCCGCGTCGAGATCCGCGTCACCCGTTACAAAGGTGGCATTCATAAGAGAACGGTCTTCTTTATTTACAGCAGCTTTGAAAAGCGTGCTGTTATCCAAAAAGTTATACAAGATTGCAGCCTTTTCTTCATTGATTTTCTGCATTGCGGATACGCCGCCCATACGCTCTACCCATTCCATTACAAGCTTGCACATGTAAATGCTGTACGTGGGGGGTGTATTATACATAGAGCCATTATCCGCATGAATCTTATACGTAAGCATAGTGGGTGTACCCGGGATAGGCTCGCCAATAAGGTCATCGCGAATAATAACAACTGTAAGACCTGCCGGACCCATATTTTTCTGCGCACCTGCATAGAGAAGTCCAAACTTCGTAACATCAATTTCTTCCGAAAGAATAATGGAGGAAACGTCAGCCACAAGCGGAACATCCCCTGTATCAGGCACATATGTATACCGTGTACCGAAAATGGTGTTATTATAGGTAATATGAACAAAATCTGCTTCCGGATCAAAGTCCGAACGGGTCAGCTTCGGAATGTACGAGAACGTTTTGTCAGCACTGGACGCAACGCGATTTACCGTGCCGAACTTTTCGCATTCCTCTGCCGCTTTTTTAGCAAACTGCCCTGTAATAATATAATCTGCCTTTTTACTTTCTTTCAAAAGATTCATCGGCACCATTGCAAACTGGGTGGACGCGCCGCCCTGCAGGAAAAGCACCTTATAATTTTCCGGAATGTTCATAAGCCGACGAAGAAGTGCCTCCGCACTTTCGATGATGGCTTCGTAAGGCTTTGAGCGATGGCTCATCTCCATAACGCTCATACCGGCATCACCATATGACAGCATTTCCTCTGCGGCCTGCTTCAGCGCTTCCTCGGGAAGCATGGACGGACCGGCAGAAAAATTATAAACACGATTCATTGCCATTTCAATTACCTCCATAAAAATTATCCAATTTAATGTATTATATACCAAAAAGCTTGTATTGTCAAGCAAAAACAGAAAAGACACCTGCATAAATTACACAAGCGCCCTTCTTATTACAATGCTCTCTTTCATAAAGGAGCTTTAAAAGCACCGGGTACCCGAGATTCAGCATCTGTTATTCACCGATATAGTGTTTTGCAAAACAGTCATTGGGGAAACTGAAATGCAATATATCTGCAAAGAGCAAAACCAGCGGATACCGCGTCTTTCAGAGTAGAGAACAGTGAAAGCATATTCTTATTAGATAATAACACATGCTGTACCTCTATGTCAAGCGTAATTTATCTTAATTGTTTTCTTTTTTTACAGCAGCACGATATTTTGAGGGTGCCATACCATATTTTTTCTTAAATTGTTTTCCAAAATAATCAAGACTTGTAAAACCACTTTCATAGCAAAGGTCTACAATACTTTTGTTACTGTTTATGAGCATATCCGCCACATAGCTAAGGCGCAAATTATTGATATATGTGCTGACGGTCATATTTTTATATTTCTGCATACTCCGCGCCAGATGCTCCCGTGTCTTCCCGCTGAGTTCGACCATACGCCCAAGTCCTTCTGAAAAATTTTCATGTGCTCGCATTTTTTCACACACTGTTTCCAGCCAATATGGTGCAGTATCCTCTTGCTTCATTGCTGATGCAGTATATTGCTTCTCGGCAAACGAACGAATAATATCCTGTCTTGTTATAATGCCTATAAAAAGATTTCGGTCATCTACCATTGGAACAAAGTTCTGCCGCAATATACGCTCCATAAGTTCTGCAAGCGTTACATCTATCCGCGCAGCCGGATTCCAATCCGGACGAATAATTCGTGAAATTCTATATTCCTCTTGTGTATGGATATCACCGCCGGTTTCTAAAATATGCCACAGAAAATCCCCTTCGCTTATGCTGCCTGCATAGCTTCCGTCTTCCCTGACCACCGGAATTGCTGTATAGCCATGCGCACGGAGTTTCTCGAGCCCCTGCCGGACGGTGCAGGTGTCAACCAAATAAGCTACTGTGCTTTTGGCACGAAGCAGTGACATAATGTTCATTCGTTATTCGGCTCCTTTAGGAAAGCGCTTTTACAAACGCTTCCAGTCTTTCAAGACCCTTTTTAATATTTTCCATATTGGTGGCATAGGACCATCTTACATATCCATCCGCAGCAAACCCTTCCCCGGGAACCACGGCAACTCTTGCTTTTTCAAGGAAAAGCTCTGCAAATTTTGCAGCAGAATCAATAACTTCCCCCTCGCATTTTTTACCAAGCAAGTCTTTCATGTTCATCATAACATAAAATGCACCTGCAGGTTTCTTACAGGAAAGACCGGAAATGCTGTTGATTCGGGAAACCATAAAATCACGCCGACGCTTATATTCGGCTTTCATTTCACAAACAAAATCAAGTCCCCCTTCAAGCGCTGCAACAGAAGCTGCCTGCGCAATAGAATTGGGGTTAGATGTTGCATGGCTCTGTACACCGGACATGAGTTTTGCGATTTCTCCTTCAGATGCCGTATATCCGATTCTCCAGCCTGTCATGGCAAAAGTCTTGGAAAGACCATTTACAATAATGGTACGCTTTTTAATTTCTTCCCCTAAAGATGCAATCGAAACCCGTTCGCCTTCATATATAAGATGTTCATAAATTTCATCGGAAACAACAAAGATATCATGCTTTATACAAACATCGGCAATAGCAGAAAGTTCTTCGCGGGTATATACCATTCCCGTAGGATTTGACGGACTATTTAAAACCAATGCTTTTGTTTTTGATGTAATCGCATTTTCAAGTTCCTGCGCCGTGAATTTAAAAGCATTTTCTTCTCTTGTCTGTAAAATACAAGGGACGCCGTCTGCAAGCTTTACCATCTCCGGATAGCTTACCCAATAAGGCGCCGGAATAATTACTTCATCATCCGGATTTAAAATTGCACCAAAAACGTTTGTTAATGAATGCTTGGCACCATTGCTGACAACAATATCGGAAGGCGCGTAGGAAAGCCCATTTTCCGTTTGCAGTTTTTTACAGATTGCCTGTTTCAGCAGCAAGGTACCGGAAGCGGGTGTATATTTTGTTTCCCCGTCCTCTATAGCTTTGATTGCCGCTTTTTTAATATGCGCAGGCGTATCGAAATCCGGTTCGCCCGCACCAAAGCCGACAACATCAACCCCCTCAGCCTTCATCGCCTTAAACTTTGCGTCTATCGTCAGTGTGGGCGAAGGACTGATGGCTGAATATTTTTTTGATAACTGCATTATGTACACCTCTAAAATTATTATTTCATAATATAATACTATATTTATCTTAAAAATGCAATACATTTTTTCGTGTTTTTTTGATTTTTTCTTCATTTCGTCAAAAAGTCCGTGTGTCATGCACAAAAACAAAAGTCTGTCCGCCGCGGACATTATAGTCTATAAAAATTGGCACTGCAATTTCTTTAAAATCTATCATTTTGCAGTGCCGATTTTTAATTTCCGAAATCCTCGCAAAGAATTTTTGCCTTTTCAAGGCTCTCTACCGTAATACCGCGGCAAAGCTTTTCATAGTCCTCCTGCCGTAGCTGTCCCGTATTGATTTCTGTTTTTTGCAAAAGCTCCGTTTCGCCATTCTCCAACAGCTCATAAATGCAAATAGACTCTCCTGAAAGCATAAGCAAATATTTTGTTTCTTCTTTAAGAGTATTGGAAGGCAAAGGGACAGGTGTTGGTGAACAAGCATGCGGCGTGCTTGTTGCCGCTATATACCCCGGTGCCGCCATTGTTACAGTTTCCGGTTCCCTGTTTTCATTGTTTCCAATTATAAGCCCACCGCCAAATGCCGCCGTGCAGAGAGCAAAACATACTACAGTCCATTTCCAATGCATAAAATCTCTCCTTTTTTTCTCAGTATTCCTGTTTTAGGCATAGTTTATTCCAAAAATTTCAATTTTGTAATACTTTTTTAATGGTTTTTGTTTATACTTAACTTATATGATACTAGGAGGTGTGTGGGTTGAAACTTAAAATCTCCAAGAAAACTTATCTGCGATATTTTTGGATTGCGCTTGTAATTCTTTCTGTAATTCTTCTTGGTGTAATTGCAGGGTCGGTGTTTGGCAGCATCTCCAGAGCAGACGATTTTGACCTGCAAAATTTGAACATGGATTTCACAACCTTAGTTTATTATAACGACCCCGAAACGGGAGAAGCGCATGAAATGGACAGGCTGTACGATGACGAAAACCGCATTTGGGCGGAATACGAACAAATTCCGCAGTTTATGAAGGATGCTTTTGTATCTATTGAAGATGAACGCTTTTTTTCGCACGGCGGCTTTGATGTGAAAAGAATTATCGGTGCAGCCATTAACATGATGAAAAAAGGCGGCTACAGCTATGGTGCAAGTACCATTACCCAGCAGCTCGTAAAAAACCTCACAGGAGATGATGAAGTAACAATCGAGCGTAAAATTCAGGAAATTTATAGAGCAATTCAAATTGAAAAAGAATTTTCCAAGGATGAAATTTTAGAGCTGTACTTAAACACGATTTATTTAAGTCAACAATGTAACGGTGTACAAGCGGCAGCAAATGTATATTTTGGAAAGGATGTCAGCGAATTAACCCTTGCAGAATGTGCATCCATTGCAGGAATTACGCAATACCCTTCCCTTTACGATCCAATTGTTAACCCCCAAAACAATAAAGACAAACAGGAAGTTGTTCTCAAAAAAATGCTGGAACTTGGAAAAATCTCTGAAGAACAATACGAGGAGGCTGTAAAAGAAAAGCTTGTTTTTGCACAAAAAGAAAACAAGGACGCTGTCATACGGAGTAATTCCTACTATGTAGATGCCGTAATTGAAGAAGTTCTCCAGGATTTACAGGAAGAAAAAGGCTACGCACGGCAGGTCGCACTGAAAATGCTGTATTCCGGCGGTCTTAAGATTTATACCACTGTAGACATAAACGTGCAAAAAGCATTAGAAGACCTTTATACAAATCCCGATAAATTCCCCAAGGTTTCCGGTGACGTGCAGCCCGAAAGCGCTGCTGTGGTTATTGATCCTGAAACAGGAAATATTGTAGGACTTATCGGCGGACGCGGTGAAAAATTGGCAAGCCGAACGCTAAACCGGGCAACCGACACGCTCCGTCAGCCCGGCTCAACCATAAAGCCAATTGCAGTTTATGCACCTGCAATTGAATATGGACATATAAATCCAACCAGCACAGTTGTCGACGGGCCTATTACGATTGACGGCTGGTCACCACGAAATGCCGGCGGCGGGTATTCCGGTCCAGTTTCTGTCAGCACTGCCGTGGCGCGTTCTTTAAATACAGTGGCTGTCAAAGTATTAGATAAAATTACGCCCGATGCATCCTTTGACTTTTTACAGAAGAACCTTGGTATTACCAGCCTTGTAGAAAGCGAAACGCGCGACGGCAAGGTTTTCACCGATAAGGGCTATCCAGCTCTCGCGCTCGGCGGGCTTACCGACGGTATTTCCGTTACCGAAATGTGCGCAGCATACGTTCCTTTCGTAAGCAAAGGCTTATATACGAAGCCTACAACCTACACAAAGGTCGAAAATCATAACGGTGAGGTTATTTTAGAAAAAAACAGTGATGATGTTAAAATCGCCATGAGCGAACTTACCGCCTATCAAGTGACCCAGCTTCTGCAAGGCGTTGTTCGATACGGAACGGGAAGTTCTGCTCGGCTTGATAACAGTAAAATTCCGGCAGCCGGAAAAACAGGTACAACCTCCAATGACAACGACAGATGGTTTATCGGCTATACGCCATACTACGTTACTGCTGTATGGTTTGGATATGACCAGCCAAAATCGCTCGGCTCTATCGGTTACAATCCATCTATCCCCATCTGGCGTGAAATCATGAATAAAATTCACGAAGGCAAGGAAGGCAAAACCTTCTCTCTTCCCAATGGTATCAAGACCACGGCTATCTGTACCGAAAGCGGACAGCTTGCCACATCTGCCTGCTTTAAAGATGTACGCGGCAGCAAGGTTTCCTACTCTTACCTTGGGGAAAATCAAATGCCAACCTCTTACTGTAAAGTGCATAAGTCTTTTGTTCTTTGCACCGAAACAGAAATGCTTGCGACCTCTGCGTGTCAAAGAACGCGGGAAGTATCTGCGCTGGGCACCTCCACAGACGAACCCGAGGAAGGGTATATTGCCGACAAACGTTGTACAACGCATACAAGCATAACGCTTTGTTTGGAAAGTAATGCTATAGCCTCCCCCTTCTGCCCCGAAACGCATACCGAAGCGGCGCCGCCGTTTTATATTGGAGATACTGCAATCGGCACATGTACTGTGCATACAGCTTTAGAAAGTGGGGAATTAACCGCCGATGCAGCACCGCAAGATGAAGGCGTTTCTCCTCAAGAGGCGCCGCCCGTAGAAAATGCAGGCGTAGCACCTCTTCCGCCGGAAGCTTCGGTTATACAAGCCAGCACAGAACTTGCCGCATAAAAAATCAGCATAGAAAGCTCGTCCTTTGCATAGGTTTTAATAAACCTTTCTGGAGGACGAGCTTTTTGAAAAAATTACTTCTTATTATCTTGTTTTTATTTTTAACCTTAATCCTTTTACCCACTTTTCTTGTTCTTTGTATTACAAAACCGGAAAAGAAGGAATCCCTTGTGTATGCACCATTTGTAACTGTTCTGCATGCAGACACAGGACAAGTAGAAAATACAAATCTTGAAACATATCTGGAAGGGGTTGTTGCCGCAGAAATGCCCGCCTCCTTTCATGCAGAGGCACTCAAAGCACAGGCGGTTGCAGCGCGAACGTATGTTTATAACAGTATGACAAAGAGCGAGCCAAATCCGGATCATCCGGAGGCTGATGTGTGCACAGACAGCGCACACTGTAAGGCATGGATGAGCGAGTCTGCAATGCACACAGAAATGGGAGAAAATTGGTACGAAACGTATTTCCCGAAAATCCGGTCCGCTGTCACAGAAACACGCGGGGAAATTGTCACCTATAACGATGCACCGATTGTAGCTGTATTTCACTCCACAGGAAGCGGCAAAACAGAAAACTCGGTGGATGTATGGGGCGGTGACCTCCCCTACCTTAAAAGTGTGGAAAGTGCCGGAGATGCCTATTCCCCCAAATTTATATCGACGGCTGAATATCACAAAACGGAAATATGTGAAACTCTGGGCATTACAGACGCAACCGTGGGTGATTATACGCGAAGTGAGGGGGGTGCTGTCTTATCTGTAAACATCGGCGGTACTTCTTTTCGCGGCACAGATATTCGAGCACATTTCGATTTAAATTCAGCAAATTTTGAAATTGAAGAAACGGAAGAAACCTTTATTTTCCATGTAAAAGGGAACGGACACGGCGTAGGTCTTTCCCAGTACGGTGCAAATTACATGGCAGAAAACGGAAGCGGCTATGCAGATATTCTCAAAACATATTATACAGGTGTTGCGCTTTCCCATGCATGGTAGGTTTATTTCAGCTTAAACACCACAACACCCGCAATCATAAGCGCTGTTCCAATATATTTATATAGCCCAAATTCCACTTTTTCGCTCCCCAAAAGTCCAAACGCATCAATTCCCGCCGCAACCAGAAGCTGAGCAATTAGTATTACGGAAATTGCCACCGTAGGGCTTAAGTTTTTAATTCCAAGCATTACCGTTACTGTGATGATAAGCCCAAGTACACCACCTGCAAGATATACCTTGTCGGCTTCAAAAACATTCTTAAAGCTTCCATTCCCAAAAATGAGCATTGCCGCAAGGGAAAGTATAAATGCCGTCCCTTGCACAAATGTATTTGCTTCCAGAAGACCTGCCTTTTCACCAAGCCGCGTATTCATAACACCTTGAAAACTCATAGCTGCCCCTGCAATAATGGAAAA
The DNA here is from genome assembly GCA_045648645.1 of Clostridia bacterium. Lineage (GTDB taxonomy): Bacteria > Bacillota > Clostridia > UMGS1883 > UMGS1540 > SIG447. The sequence continues at coordinate 10,927 of JAZROH010000070.1, forward strand.
AATAACACCGAGCATTTTATATCACCTCGGTGTTATTTTGTACCTGTTTTATCCAATTTATGCTAAAACCATAGCTTTTTAATATACTTTTTTTGATGCAAGAGTTTTCGAAATTCTATCATGGCAGAGTAGGTTACAAAGAGATAAACCTTTCCTTCCATATTATAAAGTGCGGATAAAAGATCTGTATACTCTGTGCAGACGCTAAGCTCTTCAAAGCCCGCTGTTTTAAGCCGTACTGCCATATCATAGGCTCTTGTGCCGCCGGCAAAAAATCGTTTAATGTGCATTTGAGAAAGTTTTTCAAACTCTACATCATAAATCCAGGAAACATCTGTTCCGTCCCCCACATTATCGTTCAAAAGAACACCGATGCTGACTTCGTCTGTATCCGGTGAAATGGATGCAATTGCCTCCTCCGCACCCGCCGGATTTTTTATCAGAATAATGCGAAGGCTTGTATTTTCTACCTGAACTGTTTCCTGCCGCCCGAACTTACTTTTTTGTCCGGCAATACCATTTTGAATGTGTTCATCCGCTATGCCTAAAGCTTTCGCGCAAGCCGCGGCACAAAGCGCATTATAAATGTTATAAGCTCCTGCCTGAGGAATGGTAACCGGCATACCGTTCATTGTGACAACGGATGCATCCGCTGAAATCGAAGCAATGCTGTCCACACAAAGCTGCATCATGGGTCTTTCCAAGCCACAAGACGGACAACGATAGGCACCCAGATGGCTGAGGGTTATAAAGTCAAATGCGTACGGGGTTTGGCAGTTTTTGCAGAACGTTCCCTCTGTATTTATACTTTCCTCTTTCTCCTGGCGCACAGGAACAGAAAAACCATAATAAAAATGCTTGCCGTCCGGCAGAAAAGACCCGAGCATTACCTCGTCCGCATTTAAAACGAGTGTGGCATCAGGGGCGTTTTTACAGGCTTCTTCGATAAGTGCAAGCGTTTTATCCACCTCGCCATATCGGTCAAGCTGATCACGAAAAATATTGGTGACTGCAATGACCTCAGGGCTGATTTCGGCAGTAATGTGACGCATGTAGGCTTCATCTACCTCAAGCACCGCAAAATCACCGTTCACCTTACCGAAGAAGGGGAAATTACGGATAAGGCAGGACACAACGCCGCCCTTCATATTCGCACCGCTCGCACTGCTTACTGCTCGCTTGCCCGTTTGTTTTAAAATATTTTGCAGCATAGCGGTGGTTGTTGTTTTCCCGTTTGTACCCGTTACTAAAATCACGCGATAACCGCGTACCAGTCTTTTTAAAATGTTCGGGCGAAATTTAAGAGCAAGCTGCCCCGGCAAATTTGTACCACCGCCCAAAAGACTGCATACTGCTCCGACAAATTTTGCAAAAAGTATTACCAAATAATCCACTATTATCTTTCCTTTACTATTTCTTCAAGCTCACGTGGCGTCATATGCCGCCATTTTCCTTTGGGCAGATGTCCGAGCTTTATATTGCCAACCGAAATGCGTTCAAGGTGTGCAACCTTATAGCCGATTGCCTCAAACATGCGACGCACCTGTCGATTTCGTCCCTCACGAATTGAAATAGAAACATCTACCCCATCCGGATATTGACGGATAACATTTACCTTACAGGGCGCTGTTTTTCCATCCTCTAAATGTACGCCGCGTCGCAACGCCGCCAAATTTGCAAGCGTTGGGAAACCCGGAATATGCGCAATATACGTTTTATAAATCTGATGTCTCGGATGCATCAGGCGATTGGCAAACTCCCCGTCATTTGTTAAAATTAAAAGCCCTTCCGTATGATAGTCCAGCCGTCCAACAGGAAACAGGCGGGCATTTACGTCCGTTACAAGCTCCATAACGGTGCTTCTGCCAAAGGGGTCATCGGTCGTTGTAACAAACCCATCGGGCTTATTTAATACAATATAATATTTCTTTTCAGCCGCGCGAATTCTTTCACCGTCAACAAGCACGATGTCATTTTCTCCAATATCCATACCCAGCTCTCGTACACAAACGCCGTTTACAGTAACACGTCCGTCTAAAATCAGCGCATCGGCACTTCGGCGGGAGCATATACCGGCAGCTGCAATAAATTTGTTAATTCGCATTTTTACTCTCCGTATATTTTTTTCTTATTATAACAAAGCATGCAAAAAAAGTCAATCGTTTTCAAGCGGAATACATCAAAAACAACGTAGAGAGTCTTCTACGCTGTTTTCATACTTTTTTATTCAATTGTTACTTTGCAAACGCCGGACAATGGTTTTGCGGCAGCTAAATCCAACACCAAGGCACGGATATCGGCAGTTTTGTTCGCCTTTGCTATAGTAAAGGTTACGGTGCCATCTCCTGCAGCAGGAAAGGGGCATAAAGCAATATCCAAAAGCTCCTTTTTTTCGCCTTCCGAAGCATACTGTGCCACGATACACATTGCTTGCTTATTTACACCGGAAGGGCGTGGGAATACTGCGGTATAGCTTTCTCCGGGCAAAAATACTTCTGCAACTTTTCCGTCTTTCTTTTGAATATACGGCTTACCCTTCCCGATATATGTAAACATAATTTCAGGAAGCCCTTCTTTTGCAAATTCTACCAAATCAGCATATAGGGGACGTCTTGAAAGATAGCCGTTCTGGTTATCATGAAAAGAAAAGTAGCCAAGCCCTTTCGCACCCGCTTTCGCGGCATAGGTCAGCATTTCGCGCACCTCATCTATATCCGGAACAATATATTTTGTCCCCTCTTCCTCGGCTGTATTTCTGCCAAAGGTCTGCCCGAGGAAATAGACAGGACGGCGACGAATGGCAGTCCCTTCTGATACCTCAACAGCTTCCTTTGTCTGCTCATATGCAAGAAATGTCCCTTTTATATTTTCCGGATAGATGGGATAAGTATGCATAATCAAAACATCGCAGTATTTGGAGCTTTCATAATAGGAGCCGCTGTGGCTTTCCTGAATTAAAACAGGATGCGGCTCCGCCCCCGCTTTCATTTCTTCCTCGCGAATGAGTTTATAGGAATCTCTTAAATACGCAACGGTATCATCAAAGGAATCCGTCCCCTGGGTAAACGGCTCATCCATTACCAAAAACCCAAAAAGATTCGGATGCTTGCAAATCTTACTTACGACTTCTCGGGAGCGCGCTTCGTTCATGGGATGCCCGGCAGGACGAAGTTCTCCGGCAGGGTCCTCTGCATTTTTTCCGTAAAGAGAGGCTAAAACCATTACGCCGACTTCTCTTGCAATTTCAAGATAATTCCAAAGTTCCTCGCCTGTAGCCCCTGCGGACTGCACAAGATTTACCCCCGTCGCCTTCGCATCCTCAAGCATTGCTTTTCTATACACATGGTAGCCGAGCATGGGTGTAAAAGGAGCGTCATTTACATAGGCGTTTCCCTCTGCATCAAGACTGGAAGGACGTTTATACTTATACATAGTTTGTGACGCAGCTTCGGTTCCGTTTAAGAAAACCTTTACTGTGTATGCCGTTCCCTCCTTCGGGAAGAGAGCCATGGGAAGGCTGCAGTCTGCGGCTTCGGAAATCGAAAGGGCATCCATACTGCCTGTTTTCGTTTCCCCTTCAAAAACCGAAATAGACACCGAATCCGTTTTCGCGAAGGTATACACATCTGTATTCGGCGTTACGGATACAGGACAATTTGTTTGTTCTGTATACAGAAAGCTATCCATTTCCAGATAAATACAGGGTGCCGACTCTATCATTTCGAGCGTAACATCATC
>JAZROH010000071.1:0-14647 GCA_045648645.1 Clostridia bacterium
AGTATTATGATGTCAAAAAGCAGTATCCGGACAGCATCCTGCTGTACCGGCTTGGTGACTTTTATGAGATGTTTTTTGACGATGCCCTGATTGCATCCAAGGTGCTGGATATAACCTTGACGGGACGAAACTGCGGCTTGCCCGAGCGAGCACCCATGTGCGGTGTTCCCTTCCATTCGGCGGATGATTATATTGGGACGCTTGTGTCCCGCGGGTATAAGGTGGCAATCTGCGAGCAGGTAGAGGACCCGAAGGCGGCAAAGGGCATTGTAAGACGGGATGTGGTGCGGATTGTAACGCCCGGAACAACGCTGGATGAAAAAATCCTGACACTTCGCGGCGAAAATTATATTTGCGCCGTTTGCAAAAACGGGGCAGAAAGCGGCATCACCTTTTGCGAAGCCTCTACGGGGCAAATGCAGACGACCTATTTTTCGGACGATGCGGACGGCACGCTTTTGGCGGAGGAAATCGGCAGAATGTCGCCTGCAGAAATTGTGTACAATCTTGAGGCAAAGGAATGTGAAAAGGTACAGCTTGTGGCAGAGGATTGCCAGAGCCTTACGGTTTTATATAATGATGCGTATTTTTCACCGGAATATGCAGAGGCGGCGGTAGAAGAACAATTCGGGCACAAAAAGGCAGAGCTTTCGCCGCTTTCCCAAATGGCAACGGGGGCGCTACTTTCCTATTTTGCCCAAACGCAGAAAATTAAACCCATCCATATTACGGATATTTCGGTATATACGACTGCCCAGTTTATGGAAATGGATTTGACGGCACTGAATAATCTTGAAATTTGCAAAAACATGCGAGACAGAGAAAAGAAATTTTCGCTTTACTGGGTACTGGACAGATGCAGAACGACCATGGGAAGCCGTACCATGCGGGCATGGCTTATCCGTCCGCTTTTGAATTGTACCCAGATTATTGCCCGGCATACCGGCGTGGAGGAATTTACGAAAGCGCCGAAGCTTTTAGAAACCGTTCGTGACCTTATGAACGAAATTTCCGACATGGAACGGGTGACAGGGCGTGTGGTTATGGGCACGGCAAATCCCCGTGACCTTATTAAGCTTCGTTCTTCGCTTGCGGTCGTGCCGGAGATAAAAGCCGCGATGCGCGATGTGAAATCGTCGCTTTTACGCGAGCAGGAGGAGCGTATGGACGCGCTGCCGGATTTATGCGACCTTATCGGGCGCGCCATTGTGGACGAGCCGCCGCTTGCCATGCGGGACGGCAATATTATTCGCGAAGGCTTTTCGGAGGAGCTGGATGCTTTGCGCCGCGCCCGTGATAACGGTGCCGACATTATAAATGAAATCGAAGCGGCGGAAAGAGAACGGACAGACATTAAAAATTTGCGTGTTCGTTTCAATAAAGTATTCGGCTATTATATTGAAGTTTCTAAATCCAATCTAAGCAAAGTACCCGAGGATTATATCCGGAAACAAACCACGGTAAACGGAGAGCGGTTTATTACGGAGCGGCTAAAGGAAGTGGAAAGTGTAATTTTAGGGGCTTCGGAGAAAATCACGGCACTGGAATACCAGATTTTTCAGGATATCCGTGCTCGAATTGCGGCAGAAACAGAAAAATTACAGCGCACGGCACACGCAGTGGGCGTAACGGATGCGCTGGCTTCCCTTGCGGCGGTGGCGGTGCGAAACCGGTTTGTCCGTCCGGAGATGGATACGTCTGAAACGCTGGAAATTCGTGCAGGGCGGCATCCGGTGGTAGAATCGGTGTTGAAAAACACTTTGTTTGTGCCGAATGATACCGTTTTAGATACAGATAAAAACCGCCTTGCTATCATTACCGGCCCGAACATGGCAGGTAAATCCACCTATATGCGGCAAATTGCCTTAATTGCCATTATGGCACAGATGGGAAGCTTTGTTCCCGCAGAATATTGCCGAATGGGGATTGTGGACAAGGTGTTCACCCGTATCGGCGCATCGGATGACCTTTCTACGGGACGCAGTACCTTTATGGTGGAAATGAGTGAGGTGTCGGATATTTTGCGGCATGCCACCCGCAAGAGTCTTTTGATTTTAGATGAAATCGGCCGCGGAACCAGTACATATGACGGGCTTTCCATTGCATGGGCGGTATTAGAGCATTGCGCGCTGAAAATCGGTGCAAAGACCCTTTTTGCCACCCATTACCATGAGCTTACAAAATTGGAAGAAAAAATGGAAGGCGTTGTGAACTATAATATTGCCGCCAGAAAACGGGGGGACGACATTCTGTTCCTGCGTAAAATCGTACGCGGCGGCACGGACGACAGCTACGGAATTGAGGTTGCCCGTCTTGCAGGCGTTCCGGAAACGGTCACAAAGCGCGCAAAACAAATCCTCCATGAAATTGAAGAAGGCGGCGAGGGCGTAAAGGTACGCGGCGGCGCCAAAAAAGAACAGACGGATAACGGGCAAATCGGGTTTGGAACGCTTGCGGGAAGTGAAATTTTAGAGGAACTTAAAAAAATCAATGCCGAGACGCTTTCTCCCATTGAGGCACTGAATACACTATATACACTTACACAAAAAGCCAGAGAGATGTAAAAGAGAAAGGAAGATTAAAATGAAGATTGAAGAAATTGACAAAAACTTTGCCACCGGCGCATTCAATCGCGATGACGTGGTTTTCTATGATGTGCGAAAGGCGCCTTTTCGGATTTACGGGCTGTATAACCCCGAAACGGAGCCTATATTCCGCCGTATGCCGAAGGAAGTGGCGGATACGGTAAGCCCCGGTGTTTCGTATCTTTCCACGAACACCTCCGGCGGGCGAGTGCGTTTTAAAACGAATTCTCCCTTTATTGCCATTCGCGCCGAGATGCCGCCGGTATCGCCCATGAGCCACATGCCGTTTACGGGGCAGGCAAGCTTTACGATATACTTTAATAAAAATGGGCACAGCACCTATTACCGCACCTTTAAGCCTCCGGTGGAAAAATTGATGAAAGGTGAGGGAATTACAGGTATTGTGGAATTTGTAGACGTTCCGGACGAAGATATGCGGGACGTGACGATATATTTCCCGCTGTATGCCGCGGTGGATTCTCTTTACATCGGGCTTTCGAAGGACGCCGTCGTCTTGCCCGGCGATACATACAAGCGGGAAAAGCCGATTGTATTTTACGGCTCTTCCATCACACAGGGTGGGTGCGCATCCCATTCCGGAAACAGCTATGAGGGCTTTTTATCCCGCAGATTTGATGCGAACTATATTAATTTTGGTTTTTCCGGCAATGCAAAGGCAGAGGATGCGATGATAGAATACCTTGCGGGTATGGATATGTCCATGTTTGTGTGTGATTATGACCATAATGCGAAGACCTTAGAGCACCTGAAAAACACCCACGAAAAGCTGTTTCGTGCCGTGCGTGCCGCCCATCCGGAAATTCCCATTATTATTATGAGCGCGCCGAATTTTGATACCAATCGGGCGGATTGGACGCCAAGAAGGGCTGTTGTTTTCGAAACATATGCTAAAGCGGCTTTGGAAGGGGACAAGAACGTATACTACGTGGACGGCGAGCGCCTTTTCGGCGGGGACTGCCGCGACGGGTGCACCGTGGACGGCTGCCATCCCAATGATTTAGGCTTTTACCGTATGGCAGATGCGGTGGGCGCAGCCATGGAAATTATATACAGCCTTGAAGGGACGCGCTAAAGGAAGGGGGAGAAAGAATGCCTGCACAGTTCAGACCGCTTTTGATAATTGCGATTATTTTTCTCGGCTTCCCTGTATATTTCCTGCCTGCATTCATTGCGGCAAAGCGGGAGCACCCCAAAAGGCGTAAACTGCTTTTTTGGAATTTATTTACGGCTTGGACGGGGATTGGCTGGATGATCGTGCTTTTGCTTTCAGTAAAAGGCATTGCCGTGCCGGAGAAAACAGAAGAATAAAAAAAGGGCGTACCGCAACCGATAATTTTGATGTGACCCCAAAAAGTTAGACTTTTTATAGCATAGTAGTTTTGATGACTGCTATGCTATTTTTACTTGACAGGTTCATTTTGCCGGTGGTTCCCTAATGATACTATGCGCTTATGCCGCCTGACGGGGTACGCCGGAAAGCAGCCCGAAGCTTCTTTTTCCAACCAAGATACAAAATGCTTGCAAGGGGCGTTACTGTATACAAAACAAGAGCGCGAAGCAGGAAGGCAAGCCCTTGCGCCTCGATGCCGAAATGGGATAAAAGCTTATCCGCGGCGAAAAGCACCAGAACGTGGTAGAGATAAATATAAAAGCTTGCGCCGTCAATTTTTGCGAAAAGAGAAAGCTTTTCAAAGGCGGCTTCGGGAATTTTCAGGGCGAGCGCATAGGAAAAGAGAAGGGCTGCGAGAATATACAGAGAATGAATAGCGTTCATGGCGGGAACGGTAGAGAAGCCGCCGTAGGCAAGCACACTGTAAAAACCCATGCATATCGCGCAAAATGCAAAAATGCTGCAAACGGTGCGGAAATTCTTTTTCAGCATTTCGCAAAAGGCATCATAGTATTTTCCAATATAACAGCCTGCGAGCCAATAGCCGAGGTAGGTGGTAAATATGCGGTCGTTATAGAGAAAGGTGATGCGAGGGAATGCCGCACTAAGGAGAGAAGGCAGATAGTTTTCGCAAAGCCCTGAAAAAAGTAGGGCGAACGGGATAAGTAAAAGGGGCGAGCATGCATTTACCACCCGTTTCCAAACAGGGAACAAAAGGTCAAACTGAAAAAGTACGGGAATAAAATACAGGTGATACACTAAGCTCCCAAGAAGAAAGTGCTTTACGATAAACCCAATATCGAGAGGATAGTCGTAGGCAAGCATAAAGCCGATATAATAGACTAAAAAGGCAACGGTATAGGGCAAAATGACCCCGCGCAGTCTGCCTTTTATATATTTGCCAAAAGGAAGAGCATCCTTGCCTGTCAGAAACACCTTCACACCCGAAAGCATAATAAAGCCCGGCACCACAAAGGATGCAAGCCGCCAGGGGAGCATAACGAGCGTATATTTCGTACTGCCCGGCGGGAATGCCCCTACGGGATAGGATATAATATGAATAAAAATTACCAAAAGGCAAAAAATAACATTTAGGAAAGATATTTCCGGTTTTCTCTTTCGTGCCATAATCGTGTATCCTTTCTATAAAAGACCTCCAAATCAGTAATTTTCGAGCTTATTACACCATCCCTTCCCCCTGCTGTCAACCTTTGTTTTTTCTTATTTTACACAAATTTATATCAAATAAATCAAGGAGCGCCGCATGCGAAATATCAATCCGCGGACTTTTCTCTTGGTTTGTTTTTAGGGTATGGCGTGGGTATATTAGTAAGTTCTAAAATATAATCGGTAGAAACGTTATAAAATTTAGCTAACATAATCAAAGCATCAATGGGCAATTGTCGTTGTCCGTTTTCGTATTGCGAATATGTGTTTTGTTTTATATGCAAATATGCAGCAATATCTTTTTGTTTAATGTCGGAATCTTCTCTTAAATCTTTTAATCTCATCAATATCACCGCCTTAATAAATACTATTATATATATTCTCAAAAATAGATGTTGACATTTATCTCAAATTGTGATATTATAAGCAAAAAGAAATTTTGGGAGGGTTTTTTATGCAGAAAAGAAAACAATTACAAGGGTGGAAGAATAAGCTTATTGCCTTTTGGGGTAGCATGCTTTTGATGGTATCCTTTTTTTCTCCATGTGCTTTAGGCGAAGAGAGGAGCATGTCCGCTCCGGAAGAACAGGCGGGTGTACATTCGGATATAAAAATTCTTATTAACGATAAATTTTTAGAGTGTGATCAAGCGCCTGTTTTGGTGGAAAACAGAACCTTAGTTCCCATGCGTGCCATATTTGAGGCGTTGGGGGCGACTGTGGAATGGAATGAAGAGACGAAAACCGTAACCGCAAGAAGAGAAGCCGAAACCATGTCTCTTACCATCGGCATTGACAGCTTAATAATAAATGATGAAACAAGGAAGCTTGACGTGCCGGCACAGCTGGTTAACAACAGGACGATGATTCCGGTCAGAGCCGTTTCCGAAGCTTTTGATTGTTCTGTTAAATGGAATGGACATAAGCGTTACGTAATGATTAGACCCAACAATCAAACACCATATCGCATAGAGGTGCTTGATAGTGATAATAATGTTATTGCAAATGCTGATTTTGACAGCAATGGTTTGTTGACTGAGATGGCAGGGGAAATGAAGTGGTTGGCGCCGGTTTATGTGAATTTGAATGGAAATACGTTTGAAGAGTTGAATGATTTGTATAGAGGATATCGGAATGACGGATATAAAGTGAAGTTTCTCTATGGGGGCGGTCATATTACATCGATAAGTTTCGTGCCGACAAAGGAAGAAGGGGAAGAATCTTATGCGAATTATGCATATGAGAATGATGTGTATATTTGTAGATGGGGGACGCAAAATGAGAAAAAGTATACATATCCTGAAAAAAACATTTGCAAAATCGGGGACGACCTTTATATTAATGGGAAATTTTTGGAAGGAGACCGATATATCTTTAATGAACTGGGATTAGTAGAAGAATATAAATATTGGGATTCTGGAATCTGGAGCGATAAGTATTTTTATAATGAATACGGAGATTTGGAAAAAGTAGAGATCGGAGGCGGACTTCATCGGGAATTATGCTATAAATATGATGAAAACGGAAAGCTTAAAAGTGCATATGAGGTAACTCCAACAACAGTGGTTTCTGCGTGGTGGAGACCACCAATATCGTACCGTTATCAGGAAATTTTTCCTGACACAGAGCAATCGTCTGCTACGGACAACACAATCATAAAATCTGGTACTTGCGGTGAAAATTTAACATGGACATTGGATGGTAGCGGAACGCTTATTATAAGCGGAACAGGCGAAATGGAATACAATATTTTTACGATGTGGGTGGATGCGGACACAACGAAGAAGATTAAAACGGTGATTATAGAAGACGGGGTCACGTCCATTGCCGAAATCGCCTTTCAAGGCTGTGAGAATTTAGAAAGTGTTTATATCGGGAAGGGTATGCAAAAAATCGACGGACTCGCTTTTAATGCAAGCACAAACATAAAAGATGTTTATTATGCAGGGGACGAGGAAGCTTGGAATGCGATTGATATTGGAAACTCTTGGTACGCTAATCAACCGTTTTTAGACGCGGAAAGACATTATAATTAAAGTGTAAATTAACCGGTAGACATAAAAAAGGATCCTGAACATTATGCGTTCGGGATCTTTTTTACTGTATAGGAATATACGTTTTTTGTTTATTTTGAAAACACGGAGAGATTAGGAATATGAATAAAAATTACCAAAAGGCAAAAAATAACATTCAGGAAAGATATTTCCGGTCTTCTCTTTCGTGCCATGACAGCCATTCCTTTCTAAAACTTAGTATAGACTTCGAAACGTAAAATTCGTTTCCGTTCCAAAATCAAATGCAAGATACTGATAGCTTTTCACATGTGCCGCAGAAACGGCTTCCCCGCTCTCGACACCGAGGGTGAAATATTGTACACCGTCGATATTCTTATAGGTATTTCGGGTGCCGCGGGTTATAACAAACACGTTTTGAGGAAGGGACGCAAGGTAATCGGGGATAACGCGGTTTTCAAAGTCCGAAGAACCGAAAAGCGAAGCGTCCGCAAGGAGAAAAATATTCTTCTTTTCCGTTTTACCGATGGCGTCTGCCAGGGCATTCCATTGGGAAGCGTCCGTGCCGCGAATGCCGCCGCCGCGGGTGTCTAGCGTAATATACAGTGCATTTTCATCCTCGTTTGCGCTAAAACCGTCTATTTCACCTAAAAGCGCATGGCTTTCTGCAGCTTTTACGGCTTTTTCTGTTTTCTCATTTAATAAGGAAGCAAGAAGCGTTTCGTCTTTCGAAAGTGCCCCTACGGCAAAATCGGTTTCTGTGCCTGTTTGCCCGTGGTGATAGATATTCTGCGGGGCGGTGGGGAACGGTGTGGGCGTATCTTTTGCAAAGGTCAGGTCATCGAGATACACGCATCCAAAGTCCGTTGCGTCCCCTTCGGCGGACACATACACGCTGTCAAGCCGAAGGGGATGGGGGGCAGATGCGGGGATTTCCAGCGTCAGCTTTTGCCACTTCCCTTTGGAATAGTCCCCTTCAAAGGGGTAGGCAAGAATCCCGTCCCCGCCGGAAAACTGGGCGCAAAGAACGTGCGGGAACTCTTTTTCGGTATAGAAATATACGGAAAGTGTTTTATCGGTGCCGGATAAAACGGGGCGTGTGTCAAGGACAAAGTGGGCGCTTTTATCGGTTTCGCCCGCCTCCGAAAAGTCGTATACAAGCTTGCCGGATGCGGCACCGCTTTTAGCCCGCTTGTCACTTTTAGAAAATTCGCCCTGCACTTCCTTCGGATAGCCGGAAAACTTGCCGGACGTAAATTCAAATGCTTCCGTTTGGCGCTCGGTGCGGTTGCCGACGGCAACGGATGTGTAGCTAACAGCCCCGTCTTTTTCAACAGAGATAATTGCCGTGCCGCTTCCCGCTCCGGTTACAGTTTTTCCGTTTACGGCGGCTACATCGGGATTTGAGGATGTGATGGTAAACCCGTCGGTGTGCCCTACAGGAACGTAATGCCCGAAGCTATCAAAAACATGGATGGAAAGTGTTTGTTTCTCCCCTTCGGCAAGGCGGATGTGGGAGGGCACTTCAATGCCGCTCACCGTATCCACGGCATAAAGCTCTATAGAGCCTTTTGCATCCCTGCAAACCGCATCCACACGCACCGCACCGCCCACGGTGGGAGTGAAAATGCCGTTTTCTACTGTGCCATGAGGCGAGGAAAGCAGGATTTCTCCTTCGGCAGGGCGCATGTTTGCATCATGCGCGGCGGCAGAAATACGTATTGGCTCGCCCACCCGCACGGCTTCCTTGTCGCTTTCCAGAATAATGCCTGCGGGCGCGCCGGCTCCCTTATCATAGGTAAGACCCACGGCGTTTATCACCCGTCGGTTTTCCGTGGGCGAATTCACCGTGTGGAGTTCTTTTGCCCAAACGGTGGAAGCCACCATGTTGGTAGAGCCGCCGCCATCAAGATTTACGGCGTTATAACATCCGAGGGACTGCATAAGCTGTGCCAGCTCCCGCATAGACATGCCGCGGCTGCCCTCTTGCCGTCCGTTCACGGCAACAAGATACAGGGTTTGCCCGCTTTTGTCTGTGCCAATGGCGCTGCGGGGGTTATAGCCGGAGATGACATGGGAGAAGGCTTCGGGGATAACGCCCTCGGAAAGGAGCATGGCACCGCCGCCAAAAGCCGTATCCGCGCTTCCAATGTCGGGCGTGATATAATAATCAAAGCGAATGGGGTCGCCCACGGCAAAGTTATTGGCAAAAAACATATTAACGCCCTCGGATACGACCAATACACAGCCGTCCGCGGGGATTTGCGCGGGGGGCATATTTCGGCGAAATTCCGTAATTACCCCGCCAGACACCACAACCTCAAGCACCTCGCCGCCCGGTGCGGGAGAAAGCCCGCCGTTAAATTCTGCGGTATACATTAAAATATCTCCATAGTAGGCAGTATGCTTATTTAAATGGCGGATTTCATTATACTGTCCGTTTGGTGCCACAGCCATAATATGAAAATCGAGGTACGACATGGAAACGGTAGCGTCCATATACGAAACCGTTGCCATTGTAGAGGGGTTTATGGGGGACTCTAGAAGCGCTCCGTCCTTTATTTCCACGCCGAGCGCAAGTCCCTGATTGCCTTTATGGGCAGAGAAAAAGTCGGCATTGAGTGCCGCGGCAACATTTTCTTCCGTCCCGGCAAGATTTCCAACCGTATCCATCACGTCCGTTCCCTTTTTGCTTTTTAAAAGCGTAAGGGCGGTGTTTTCATCAGATAAATCTGCTTTTATAACAGAAAAGCTGATGTTATGGTCTGCATAAAAGGCTTCTGCTTTTGTAAGAGTAATGCTTTTCGATATGGGAATGATTTCCTCATACGTGTAAATCGGCGCTGCATATACCGCCGAACAAAGGGAAAATGCGGTCAATATCGTCAAAAGAAGTATTTTTTTCATCTTATTTTTGTCCTTTCCTGCGTGTCTTTTAGCCTTCTTTTTCATTGTAACACAAAAGCATTTGATTTTCAATACAAAAAACAATTGACTCCGAATTTATTATGGTGTATAATAAGATGATATGTATAATTTTGGCAAATGGACGAGGAGATAAAATAAATGGGGAATTCATATATTCTGGTTGTTCTTGGAATCCTTATGGCAAAAGGACTCGGCTTTTATCGGGACATGGTTTTTGCCGGGGTTTTCGGAACAGGCGTTATGGCGGATATCTATTTTCAGGTTTTCGGGCTTGTTAACCTGATTTTTACGGGGATTGGTGTGGCGCTTTCCACCCTTGTGATTAAAAACAGTAACAAGGCGCAAAATCTGGGGCATGAAAAAGCATATGCCGCGCGCTTCCTTCAAAAAAGCGCTTTGTATCTTGTGCTTGCCGCAGGGCTTATGGCCGTTTTTGCACGGCAGATTGTGGGCATCATTCTCCCTGACCTTGCGGGGCAGGATTTAGAGACGGCGGTGCGCCTTATGTACGTGATGATTCCGTCGCTCATTTTCGTTGTTATTGCGTATATTATTTCGGGCATTCTGCAGAACGAAAAGGTGTATTTTATCACCTCGATTATGAGCCTGCCTTTTAACGTTGTAATTATTCTTTCGCTCTTTGTGCCGAATGTTTCGGTTTTCACTGTGGGACTTGTGACCACCATCGGTTGGTTTTTGCACATAGCGATTTTGCTTCCCGCCTTTTATAAGAAGGGGTATTCGCTTTTAGGCAAAAAGAATGCACCTGCACCGCGGGGAGAGAAAAATCTGGAAATTCTTTGGATTTTTATTTCCAACATGATGTTCCAGCTTTGCTTTTATACAGACCGCGCGTTTGTAAGCGGAAATGCGGGGATGGCGGCAACCTTTAATTACGCGTCTAATCTTTTTATTACCATATCCAGCGTTTTTGTTGTGGCAATGTCCACCGTTGTGTTTCCTTCCATTTCGAAAAACTATGAGGAGGGCAACACGGGATATGTAAATGAACTTCTTCGGTATATCATTACGATTATGGTAACGATTTTCCTGCCCTTCCTTCTGGTGATAGGATTTTTTGGAACGGATGTTATCCGTCTTATCTACGAACGCGGCTCGTTTACCGCGGAATCTACCCGCGCCGTGTCCACGATTTTCTTAATTTACGGGCTTGGTATTTTGGGGTATGTTTCGCAGGAGCTTTTCAACAAAATCCTGTATCTTGCGGGAAAATATAAATATTCCGTTATCGGTACGGCGGTGGTAGTGCTTATAAACGCCGTTTCCAATATTCTTATCAAGGCTTTTGTCCCCGAAGTCCCCTTTGGAAATACGGGGCTTACCTGCACGTCGTTTTGGACGGCGGTGACCTCTTCGCTTTTCCTGACGGGCTACGCGGTTTTAATTGCCGTAGGCATTCGGCGGGTTGTGGGGGCATACTGGAAAAAAGACCTTTTGGCGGACCTTGGCAAAATTTTTGCTTCCGGTGCGCTGGCAGTGGTGGTTTATATTCTGTTTAATACGCTGGCACCGGCATTTACCCACGGGTATATTACCTTCATAGTGCCCCTCGGCGCTTGCGCCGTCGTCTATATTGCAGCATTATATGTAAGCGGTGTGTTGCGCCGTCTTATTAAAAAAGAAAAGAGAGGTACCCTCGCATGAAAAAGTTCTTAACCAAGTACATGGTCTATATTCTCCTTTTTGCCATGCTTCTTACGCTGATTCCGAGCATGCAGCTGCGCCTTACAAGCGAAAGCAAAAATAAAAATGTAACCATTTCCGTTTTGTATAACGACATTCGGAATAAGCTTGCGGGGGACAAGCTTTCCTCTATGCTTACAAGATATAAAGAAGCGGGCATTGACACGGTTTCTGTTATGGAGGATGACCTCAACGCCATGATTGCCCGCGGGGACGTAACCTGTATTAAGTATAATGTCCTTCGGCATAAATATGATGACGAAAGTATGCAAATTGCGGAGCAGATTGCACAAAATTGCCCGTCGGTGGAATACGACAGCTATATTATCATTGCGGCGCGCGAGGACGTGAAGGAGAAGCTTCGGTACATGCTGCCCCGTAAATTTAATAAAAACGAATTTGCAGATGCAGGCGCGTATGCAGATTTGGATTTATATGTTTTGTATGACGGTCGCCGCGCCCTTTGGGACTATGCCCTCGGCTATGATGAAGCGGTTATTAAAGAACTGAAAGATTTCGGTTTTAATATTGCCCTTGTCTATAAAGTGAAGAATTATTCCGAGCTTGCGTATCTTGATGATATTGACAGAATTGTGAAACAGTATGATGTTTCCTTCCTGAATATAAAATCCGATTTTGTGGATTATCAGGAGGAAAAGATTATCAAGGAAAACTATAAGGGGATTGCTGATATTATTCAGGATAATAACATGACCCTTGTGGTAACGGAAAACACAAACCAGCTTTCCAATCAAAAAAGCCTTGGATATGCGCACATTTTCGAGGAAACCATGAAAAAGGAGTACGGCTCGAAAAAGGTGGTGCGTGCCTATGAAACGTATGACGATTCACAGGTGGACGAAACGTATTATAAATACCGCACGGCGCAGTATTTTAATTCCACTGTGGACAGAAACATTCGTTTTATTGCCGTAACACAGGTAGCACCTGCTACCATTCCGTACGAGGAATGTGCCGATTATACCTTCCATGCCGTCACGGAATACAAAAATAAAATTGAAAACCTGGGCTTTACCGTAAATCAAGCGGTAAACAGCCTCGATTATATAGCAAACCGCCGTCTTGCCTCTGCCGCATGTGCTGTCATTCTCCTTATCTGTCTGCTTTTAATAGGGGAGATGATTACAGGGAAAACCAATGCCAGCCTTCGCATCGCTACGCTTTTGGCATCGGTCCTGGCTTTCGGCGTCACCTTTATCATGCCGAACACACTTTTAGGACTTTATCCCAGCCTTTTCTGCGTGGTGCAGTCCTCCTTTGCCATGACGGCGATGCTCCGCTTTGTCAAAAACAAAAAGGATGCACTTTCGTATCCGCTTCTTCTTCTGGGTGCGCTGGGTGTGCTTCTCTCCATATTGCTTCTGGGCGCGGTATGCATGAGTTCCATGCTTTCGGGTATTGATTACTATGTAAATAACGATATTTTCCGCGGCATTAAGCTTTCGCTCATTATTCCCGTGTTCTACACGGCGGTGCTATATTATTTTATGTTTGTAAAGCGGGAAAACACAAACCTTGCCCAGATGATAAAGAAGGTGTTCTATTCGGAAATCAAGGTATACTGGGTGCTTATCGGCGGTGTCATTTTTGCTGTGGGCTTCTATTATATTTTAAGAAGCGGAAACGTAAATTCCATAAGCGGCATCGAACAAGCACTGCGCTCGGCAGTAACGGAAATTTTCCCTGCCCGTCCCCGAACAAAGGAGTTTCTCCTCGGGTATCCTGCGCTTATGCTCTTTGTATACTATATGAAAAATTCCGACTGGCAGCTTGTAAAGTGGCTGCTTGCCGTCGGCGCATCCATTCTCGCCGCATCGGTGACAAACAGCTTCTGCCATGTATTTACTGATTTCACCGTCATTTTGTCCCGCACCATAAACGGGCTCTTAGTGGGTGCGGTGGTTTGCATATTTGTGTATGTTGCAAATCTCGTGTTCCTCAGGGTCTTTGCAGCAGTAAAAGAAAAGTTTACGCATTGGGCGGAGATGAAGTAAATGGCAGATGTAGTAATTTCCGGGTACCACGGCTTTGCAAACAGCGGTGATGAAGCACTTCTTTTTGCAATTTTAAATACCCTTCGAAAGAAAAAGCCGGATATTGATGTTACCGTTTTATCCAAAACACCTGCGGAAACGGCGCGGGTGTACGGCGTAAAGTCTGTTTCCCGATACAATTATTTTAAGGTCAGGAAAGAAATGTGCGCGTCCCGCATGCTTCTTTTCGGGGGCGGAAGCCTTTTGCAGGATGTGACGAGCAGTAAGTCCATTCTCTATTATCTGGCAGTGATTTGGCTTGCCCAAAAGTGCGGGATGAAAACGATGTTGTATGCAAATGGCATTGGACCGGTTGTGAAAAAGCGAAACCGCTTTCTGGCGGCGAAGATTTTAAATCGGGTAGACGTTATTACCTTGCGGGATGATAAATCGGACGAGGAACTGAAAAGCCTCGGCGTAACAAAGCCGACAGTGATTATCACCGCCGACCCTGCATTTACGATTGATGCGGATGTTTCCCTTTCAGGCAAGTATTTTACCAATATGGCGGGCGTACCTGCAGACAGGCGGCTTTGCGTCGTATCCATTCGGGAATGGAAAAATAATGCCGCCCGATTTACAGAGGAAATGGCGCGGCTTTGTGATTTTATGGTGGAGGAGCACGGGCTTTATCCGCTGTTTGTTCCCATGCAGTACCCGGCAGATTTGGAGATTGCAAAGCGGGTTATGGCGAAAATGAAGCATGAAGCGTACAGCATAAGCCGTGAGCTTTCGGTGCCGGAAATGTTTTCCGTGCTTTCTGAGGGGGAGGTGCAAGTCGGAGGCC
>JAZROH010000072.1:0-16860 GCA_045648645.1 Clostridia bacterium
TTTCTTCATAGATAAATCCTCCAATGTGTTTTTATTTTGACTGGCAGGTCATTTTTATTATAACACATTGGAGGATTTTTGTTCACCGGTTAACCTTGATTGAACCACGCGACTATCGCGTGGTTTTCGTTATACAAAAAGAAACGCACCGCAAATCAGTACGTTTCTTCATTACAAAGTTTATTTTAAGGCTTCCAGTGCTTCCCGAAGTTTTTTCTGTATAACACCCGGATTTGCCTTGCCTTTTGAGGCACGCATTACCTGTCCCGTTAAGAAGCCAATTGCCTTATCCTTTCCGGCACGGAAGTCTGCTACCGCAGCTTCGTTTTGGGCAAGCACCTCTTGAATCATGTCCATAATTGCGCCTTCGTCACTAATCTGTGCAAGCCCTTTTTCCTCTACGATTTGTTTTGCACTCTTGTTCCCTTCAAACATTTCGGGGAGAACTTGTTTTGCAATCGTACCGGAAATTGCGCCGCTTTCAATCATGGCAATCAGCTGTGCAAGAGCCTTACCGTCAAACGGAATTGCTTCTGCCTCCATCATTTTTTCGTTCAAAATCTTGCTGATTTCACCAAGCAACCAATTCGAAGCCGCTTTCGGGGCTGCCCCTCGGGCTACGGTATCCTCAAACAGCGCAGAAAGCCCTACCGAGGCGCCGATAAGACCTGCATCGTATTTAGGCAAACCATGCTGCTCCACATAACGTTTTTTCTTTTCCGAAGGAAGCTCCGGAAGGGAAGCGCGCAGATTTTCAATCCATGCTTCATCCACATAAATAGGTGCAAGGTCGGGTTCGGGGAAATAACGATAGTCATGCGCTTCTTCTTTGGAACGCATTACAAAGCTTTCGCCCTTCGCATCGTCCCACCGTCTTGTTTCCTGCTCCACCGTGCCGCCTGCTTCCAGCACTGCAATCTGGCGGTCACGCTCATACCGTATGGCGCGAACGGCTGCATGGAAGGAGTTTACATTTTTGCATTCGCTTCGAACGCCGAACTCCTTCTGCCCTTCGGGACGCACGGAAACGTTAATATCACAGCGCAGAGAGCCTTCCTGCATTTTACAGTCGGAAACACCAATGGCCTGGAGCGTAGATTTAATTGCCTCCAAAAATGCCATCGCTTCCTCGGGGGAGCGCATATCCGGCTCACTTACAATCTCAATAAGCGGAACGCCGCCGCGATTATAGTCAACAAGCGAGAAATTTGCCCCTTCTGCATGGAGAAGCTTCCCTGCATCCTCTTCAATATGAATACGGGTAATCCCGATGTTTTTCATGCCCTCTTCCGTATCAATTTCCACATACCCATGCTCGCAAAGCGGCAGGTCAAACTGTGAAATCTGATATGCCTTAGGAAGGTCGGGATAAAAATAATTTTTTCTGTCCTGCTTGCAGTAGGAAGCAATACTGCAATGCATGGCAAGACCTGCTTTAATGCCATAATCCACCACAGTACGGTTTAAAACGGGCAGCGCACCGGGAAGACCGATACACACGGGACAGCAACGAGTATTGGTATCACCGCCAAAGCTGTTTTCACAGCTACAATAAATTTTCGTTTTTGTTGCAAGCTCTGCATGAACTTCAAGCCCGATAACGGTTTCGTACTTCATCCCTTATCTACCTCCCTTTCCCTGCTCCAGCGCATATGCCGCACGCAGAATTACATCATCACGCAGTCTGCCGCCGATAAGCTGTACACCGATTGGAAGCCCCGCAGCGTCCGTACCGTACGGCAAGCTCAGTGCAGGAAGCCCTGCAATATTGACGGAAACCGTGCAAATATCGGCAAGATACATTTGCACAGGGTCAGCAGATTTTTCGCCGAACTTCCATGCCGTACACGGTGAAGTAGGCGTTAAAATACAATCAAAGTTTTCAAACACCCGCGCAAAATCCTGACAAATCAACGTGCGTGTCTGCTGGGCTTTTTTATAATATGCATCATAATACCCGCTGCTGAGAACAAATGTTCCAAGCATAATGCGGCGCTTTACTTCTTTCCCGAAGCCTTCGCTTCTGGTTTTGAGAAAAAGGCTTTCCAAATCATCGCAGTTTTCGGCACGGAAGCCGTAGCGCACACCGTCATATCTCGCAAGGTTGGAGCTGGCTTCTGCGGAGGAAATTAAATAATAGGCTTCCAGTGCATAGTCAAGCATGGGAAGTGAGCATTCCTCTACCACCGCGCCCATTGCTTCATAGGCTTTTGCCGCAGAAAGAACAGCCTCGCGCACCGCCGGGTCTACTGCATCACTAAGATATTCCTTAGGAAGCCCTATACGCATACCGCGGCATTCGCCCGTAAGCGCGCCCAGAAAATCAGGCGTCTGTACTGAAAGCGAGGTGGAGTCTTTTTCGTCTTTGCCTGCAATCACAGAAAGCACCGTCGCACAATCACGCACATCTTTCGTAAGCGGACCAATTTGGTCAAGAGAAGATGCAAACGCGATAAGTCCGTAACGGGATACAAGTCCGTAGGTGGGTTTCATGCCGACAACGCCACAGAAGGAAGCAGGTTGACGGATAGAGCCCCCCGTATCGGAGCCGAGCGCAAATACAGCTTCATCTGCCGCAACTGCCGCCGCGCTGCCGCCGGAGGAGCCGCCGGGAACATGAGCTGTATTTCTCGGATTTTTTGTCTTTTTGAAATAGGAATTTTCGGTAGAGGAACCCATGGCAAATTCATCCATGTTCGCCTTACCAATCATAACCGCATCAGCCGCTTCCAGCTTTTCTGCCACAGTGGCATCGTAGGGCGGTACATAATTGTACAGCATTTTAGATGCACACGTTGTTAAAACGCCTTTCGTGGAAATGTTATCTTTAACGGCAACAGGAATACCTGCAAGGGGCGAAAGTGCCTCCCCCGCGGCAATTTTCTTATCTACTGCCTCCGCCTTCTTGATTGCCGCATCACTCGTTACTGTAATAAGGCTTTCAACAGAGGCTTCTGTTTCTTCTATATGCGCAAGTTGTGCGCGAGTAAGCTCAACCGCAGAAATTTCGCGGTTTTTCAGTTTTTCTAACAGCGCATGGGCTGTCATACTGCAAAGCGCGTTCATAAACTTTCGTCCTTTCTATTCAACGGTTTTCGGTACCACAAAGCATTCCATATCTGCCGTGGGAGCATTTTGTAAAATAGCAGATGTGGGAAGCGACGGTTTGATTTCATCCGCACGAAACACATTTCGTCCCTCTGCGGCAAACATTGTGGGGTCTGCGGCTGTATCGAGGGCGGAAAGCTTGTCCGCAAATTCCAGTATACTTTGCATCTCCCCTGTCAGGCGCGTTTTTTCCTCTTCGGAAAGTGCAAGCTTTGAAAGCTTTGCCAGATGCTCAATTTCCTGCATCGTAATCGCCATAAAAATTCTCCTTTCTACTGTACAATCCGTTTTGGCATAAACTGCAGATAATCTGCCGAAACGAGTAAATCTCTTTCACTCTGTGCAAATTTATTCCACGCATTTTTCCCGTGCAAATGTCCATACACGCAGAAATTTACGTTATATTCATCTAGAAGCTCTGCAAAACCCACATCCGGTGGATAATGCATCATTACAATTCGCTTTTCGGAAAGCTTTACACCTTCCTTTAAGGAAAGCTCCAGCCGCACCATTTCGCGTTCATAAATTTTTCTGTCTTCTCCGGAAAAATCCGACTCAAAAGGGGATTTCCAACCGCGACATGTGCATATGGCATATCCATCAGCAAGAACGCTGTTATTATGCAAAAAGGTAATGGAATCTAAATGGTTTTCCGCTGAAAAAGCACGAAGCTTTGCGGCCGTTGTCCACCAGTAATCATGATTCCCTTTTGAAATAATTTTCTTGCCCGGAAGGGCATTGATAAAATGAAAATCCGGCAATGCTTCCTCAAGATATGTTGCCCACGAAACATCACCGCCAATGAGAACCGTATCATTCTCGTTTATAACCGATTTCCAATTTTCAGAAATCCGTTCTACATAATTTTCCCATCCGCCGCCAAAAACGTCCATCGGCTTATCTATACCGAGCGGCAGATGTAAATCGGACATGGCAAAAACAGCCATATAAATTCTCCCTTAGTATACTATCTGATTTTTTGCGCAACCTATATACGAAAGCCAAATTTGAAGGAGGTTTTTAGAATGCAACCTAATCAAAACCGTGAAGCGCTGCGCGATGTAAAGTGCAGTGTGAAAAGCTGCCACTTTAATGATTGTGACGGCAAGTGCACCGCCGAAGAAATCGAAGTGAGCCCCTGCTCCGGCACGGGGTGTGAAGGTACACTTTGTGCAACCTTCGTGGACAAGAAGGACTGCGACAGCTGCTTCTAAGCCCAAACATGCTATGCCGCCCTGTATGTCGATTATCTCTGCATACAGGGCGGTATTTCATTTTATAATGCTAAAAGGCCTTTGACCATCTCGCGCATCTTATCAGGTGCGCAGGTCTTATTAAACCTCTCCGGCTTATCTTTGAGCTCTCCAAGCGCTTTCGGGATAGGAAGTCCGCTCTTCGCTTCAATTTCGAAAAGAACAGCAAAATCATCCGCCGGCACATCGCCGCCAAGCGCACCCAGAACACTCTGCCCGAACTTATACGGACTTGCGGTAGACGCAATTACCGTTTTTCTGGTATCGCCTGTTTCTTTTACGTAATTATCATAAACACGAAGTGCAACCGCCGTATGCGTATCTGCAAGATAGCCGTATTTTTCATACGTTTCACGAATGGTTCCCAGCGTTTCGCCGTCATCACAGCTTCCCGCCCAAAGCGATTTCTGCATTTTTGCAAGTGTTTCGCCGTCAATTTCATATGCGCCATCTTTTTTAAGCGCATCCATCCAAGCCGTAACCTTCTCCGCATCCTCACCGGAAATATCGTATAAAAATCTTTCCAGATTGCTGGAAATCAAAATATCCATCGACGGCGATATTGTCAGGTGAAAATCACGTTTCCGGTTATATCTGCCGGTATTTATAAATTCAGTAAGTACATCATTTGCGTTGGAAGCACAGATAAGGCGGGCAATGGGGAGCCCCATTTTCTTCGCGTAATAAGCCGCAAGAATATTGCCGAAATTTCCTGTGGGCACAACCACGTTAAAGGTTTCGCCTTCTTTCAGCTCACCCTTTTCCATCATGGTTACCCATGCCGAAATGTAATATACAATTTGCGGTACAAGCCGCCCCCAGTTAATGGAGTTTGCAGAAGAAAGCACAATGCCGTTTTCTTTCAGAAAGGCATTATAGGCTTCATCTGTAAAGATTGCCTTTACGCCGTTTTGTGCATCGTCAAAGTTTCCCTCAACTGCCGCAACGCCAACGTTTTTCCCTTCCTGGGTAATCATCTGCTTTTTCTGTATGTTACTTACACCGTCCCGCGGATAAAAAACCAGAACGCGGGTTCCGTCAACATCGCGGAAACCTTCAAGTGCTGCTTTTCCCGTATCACCGCTCGTAGCAACCAGTATACAAACCTCGTCCTGTATGCCGTTTTTCCGCATGGATACGGTAAGAAGATGGGGCAAAATTTGAAGTGCCATATCCTTAAAAGCGCAGGTCGGTCCGTGCCAGAGCTCCAAGATTTGTGCATGTGCATGCAGCTTATGAAGCGGTGCAATTTCCTCCGAGCCAAACTTTTCCGCCGTATATGCGGCGCTGACACAAGCCTCCACTTCTTCCTCGGTAAAATCCTTTAAAAATGCGGACAAAATCACCGCCGCGCGTTCCTTATAGGAAAGCGGCATCAGCGTTTCTACCTTCGGTAAGGCAGGAAAGCGTTCGGGTACATACAGACCGCCGTCCGGCGCAAGCCCCTTCACAATTGCTGCTGAGGCTGTTACCGCCGCACTACCGCGGGTACTCTTGTAATTCATTCTATGTTACATCCCTTTCTGTCTTTTCACGCAAAACCTCTTCTTATGCGTACGCTTTGATTTTGTCGCTTGCGTCCGCAGCACTGAGGCTGATGGTCATTGCCATCTGTACTTCAAATTTTTCGCAAAGTGCGTTGATTTTATCCAGAAGCTTTTCAAGGTCTTCCATTTCACCCTTTGCAATTTTTGTGATGCTGTCTACGAAAATATACGACACGTCGAAGTTCTGTGCCAAAATGCCGCATACCAAACCATAAAACTCTTCATATGTGCCTACGGCAAACTCCGAAGTGTCCACCAGGCGAATTTTGTGGCTTAAATCTGTTGTGTGCTGGGAACCGTTGTTAATAAACACGACATTGCCTTTTTCACTCTCCACTGCAGCATGCACGCTGTTTATCAGCATCTTTGTCTTACCTGTTCCTTTTTCACCCAGAATAACTCTTATCATATTTTTCGCCAACCTTTCTTTGTTTATTTTAACAGCCCCTTATGGAAGCCGTTTTTAACGTTTTAAAAACTTTCCAGTCTTTTTGTAAGACGCACGCCTTCTTCTTCATAGCCGGGTTTACCAAGGAGTGCAAACATGTTTTTCTTATATGCCTCAACACCCGGTTGGTCAAAGGGATTTACGCCTAAAAGATACCCGCTGATGGCACATGCCTTTTCAAAGAAGTATACGGCATGCCCGAAGCTGTATGCGTCCGGCTTTTCGATTTCAATCACAAGACAGGGGACGCCGCCATCGTTATGTGCCATAAGCGTACCTAAAAGTGCCTGTTTATTGACAAAGTTTACATTCTTGCCTTCCAAAAATGCAAGCCCGTCAGCACCGCCCGCCATACCGGGAACCAGAGCATCGTTTCTTGGATTTTTAATTTCAATTACGGTTTCAAAAAGATTGCGAAGTCCATCCTGCAGATACTGTCCCATGGAATGAAGGTCAGTAGAAAAGTCTACCGCTGCAGGGAAAATACCTTTTCCATCCTTCCCTTCGCTTTCCCCGTAGAGCTGTTTCCACCATTCTGCGAAATAATGAAGCCCCGGCTCGTAATTGGCAAGCACCTCTGTGGTCTTGCCCTTTCTGTATAAAACATTTCTGGCTATGGCGTAAGCATAGCAATCGTTTTCCTCAAAATCATCAGTGCTGTATGCATCCATCGCATCCCGCGCACCCTGCATCATTGCATCTATATCAATGCCTGCCGCCGCAATCGGCAAAAGCCCTACCGGTGTCAGTACCGAATATCTGCCGCCCACGTCATCAGGAATTACAAAACGTTCATAGCCTTCTTCCACTGCAAGCCCGTAAAGCGCGCCGCGGCTTTTATCTGTCGTTACAAAAATACGTTCCTTTGCGCCTTCTTTGCCGTACTTCGTTTCCAAAAGGTCTTTAAAGAAACGAAAAGCAATAGCGGGCTCAGTCGTCGTTCCGGATTTAGAAATTACATTCACG
The DNA here is from genome assembly GCA_045648645.1 of Clostridia bacterium. Classification (GTDB taxonomy): domain Bacteria; phylum Bacillota; class Clostridia; order UMGS1883; family UMGS1540; genus SIG447. Next base: position 7,323 of record JAZROH010000072.1, read on the forward strand.
GAAAAATCCTGCTCTTGCACAAGCTCTAAAAGCTCATACAGATACGTGCCGCTGATATTGTGTCCCGCAAAATAAATTTGGGGTGCCATGCGTTTTTCATCCGGCAAAAGATTATAAAACGTATGGCTCAGCATTTCAATTGCCGCCTTAGCGCCCAGGTACGAGCCGCCAATGCCGATTACAATCAAAACCTTCGAGTTTGCACGGATTTTTTCTGCTGCCTTTTTAATTCTTGCAAATTCCTCTTTATCATAAGTTTTTGGCAAATCCAGCCAGCCTGTAAAATCGTTTCCCTGTCCTTTTCTTTCGTGCAGAAGTGAATGCACCGCTTTCACGTGCGGGGCAAGCGCTTCCATTTCTTCTTTTCGAATGTACTCTTTTGCATACATGCACGAAAACTTCATTCCGTCATATCCTCCTACGCTTTATTTAAAAGACAAACCGCTTCTGCGGCAATGCCTTCCTCTCGTCCCGTAAAACCCATTTTCTCCGTCGTGGTGGCTTTTACATTGATTTGGTCCATATCGACCTCTAAAACATCTGCTATCGCCGCTCGCATATTCTCAATGTGCGGTGAAAGCTTCGGCCTTTGGGCAATCACGGTAACATCTGCATTTCCAAGCCTGTATCCCGCTGCTTCCATTTTTTCTTTCACAATTTTCAAAAGCGTTGTGCTGCGAATATCTTTAAATTGCATGTCAGACGGCGGGAACAGTTTTCCTATATCCCCCAGCGCCGCCGCTCCCAAAATTGCATCCATGAGCGCGTGCAACAAAACATCTGCATCCGAATGCCCCAAAAGTCCCTTTTCATGCGGCACCAAAACACCGCCTAAATAAAGCGGTCTACCCTCGCAAAATCGATGGGCATCATACCCGTGACCTATTCGCATCATACGCCGCTCCTCCTATATAGCACCGCTTCCGCCACCAAAAGGTCGAAGGGGGTTGTAATCTTTATATTTTCATATCCTGTATCCACCAGTTTTACCTTTACGCCTGCGTATTCAACCGCAGAAGCATCATCGGTAATCGGGTGTGGACAATTTTCCATTGCGTCTACTAAAAGTTGTCTTTGAAACACCTGCGGCGTCTGCGCCTGCCAGAAGGCTGCTCTTTCGGGCGTTTCCACAATAAAATCATTCTCCGCACGTTTAAGCGTATCCACCGCACGCACAGCTGCAATTGCCGCACCGGTTTCGCGGCTTCCCGCTATAACTTTTTCAATACACTCGGGCGTCACAAGCGCACGTGCTCCATCATGAATGATCACGATATCCGCATTTTCTGCCGCGAGCAAACCGTTATAAACACTTTCTGCACGGCTTTCTCCACCGCGGACAATCTCCCGCACCTTTAAAAAGCCTTCTTCTTTTATAATATCTTTATATGAAAAGATGTCCTGTTCGTTTGCGACTACCAGTACTTCGTCAACGAGGGGACAACTTTCAAAGGCTTCCAACGTGTGTGCAAGCACTGCGCGTCCTGAAACCTCAAGCAATAGTTTATTTTTCTCCGCCCCCATCCGAGAGCCTGTGCCCGCGGCAGGGATAATAGCTGTAATCTTTTCCTTCATGCGCAAAGAGACCGTTCGCTTTTGGTATGCCCGCGGTCCTGCCTTTCATTTTATTCCGCTTCTAGCGCCTTTTCGAACAACCGTTCGATTTCTTCCTGCGCCATATTTTTCGCAAGGACAAGCTCACTCACAAGTATCTGCTTCGCATTTGTCAGCATTTTCTTTTCGCCCGTGGAAAGGCCTTTGGATTTATCGCGGCACATCAGCATTTTTACAACACGCGCCACCTCGTAAATATCGCCGCCTTTAATCTTGAGCATATTTTCGCGATAGCGTTTGTTCCAGCTGAGCTCACATTCTGTTTCCAGCGCTGCAAATTCGCCGAGTACTTTGTCTGCTTCTTTATCGTCAATCACGTCACGAATACCGATTTTATCGGCATTGAGCATGGGAATCATAACTTTCATGTCTCCCATAGGCATCTTCATAACATAATATTTATTTACTTCGCCCTGAAACTCCTGTTCCTCAATTGATTCGATAATCCCTGCACCGTACATGGGGTAAACCACCTTGTCGCCGATGCTGTACATATCTGTTTACGCCTCCCGCCTAGTCTTAAGACTCTGTATGGTATTATTATACTACATTGTAAGCGTTTTGTCAAACATCTATTTTACTTTTTTTCTCAATTTCACTACCCCAAATTCGGTATCTGCCAATCGATGGGGCTCTGCACGGTTTCAATTAGAAAATCATTGGTTTTTTCAAAGTGTCCGCAGCCGAAAAAGCCATTGTATGCAGAAAGCGGGCTTGGATGCGGCGCTGAAAGGCATAGATGGTGCTCGCGATTGACGCGTGCGGCTTTCTGTCGCGCGTTAGCACCCCAGAGTAGAAATACCATGGGCTTTTCGCGCCTGTCTAGCGCATCGATAACCGCATCGGTAAATTCCTCCCAGCCCTTTCCCCTGTGGGAATTAGGCTCTCCCTCCCGCACGGAAAGCACCGTGTTCAAAAGAAGAACTCCCTGCTCCGCCCATGGTTGCAGGTATCCGTTATTTGGGATGAAGCCGCCCATTTCGCTGACAATCTCTTTATAAATATTGACAAGCGACGGAGGCGCAGGAACGCCGGGACGTACAGAAAAGCACATTCCATGTGCCTGTCCCGGTCCGTGATACGGGTCCTGCCCTAAAATGACAACCTTAACCTTTTCATAAGGCGTTGCTTTCAGCGCCGAAAAAAGGTCATACATATCAGGGTATACGGTATGATTTTGATATTCTTCTTTTAAGAAAGCACGAAGGGACGCATAGTACGGTTTTTGAAATTCGCCGCCGATTACCGCATCCCAATCATTTCCGATTTTAGGCATGCTTCTCCCTCCTAAAGACACTCCAGAATTTCTGCAGGCTTTTCTACAATGCGGTCCGCGCCGCTCTCAGAAAGCTCCGCGCGGTCACGAAAGCCCCACAAAACCCCGATGGTGTAAAAGCCTGCCCTTTTTCCGGTTTCCATGTCCACCGCCGTATCTCCCACATACAGGCATTCCTCCGGTTTACACTGCATTTTCGCGGCAATATCCAGTGCCGCAGCAGGGTCGGGCTTTATGGGAACCCCTTCCATGGCACCCCGCATTTCGGTAAAGGTCTCCGCACCAAAAAAGCTTTTTAAAATCGGTACGGTCGCTTCATGGGGCTTGTTCGAAAGCACGGCAATCTTTATGTTCCTTTCGCGAAGTGCTGCCAAAAGGTCGCAGATACCGGGGTAAATTTCGGTTTTATAAAGCGTATCGCCGTTATATGCATCTATATATGTAGGATATACCTTTTCAAACATTTCTTCGGTTTCGAGATTTCTTCCCCGAAGCATTCTGCGGATTAAGGTTTTGGCACCATTTCCAATCATGTAGCGGTATGCATCCTTATCATACGGCGCAATGCCGAACTTTTCCAGCGCCAGGTTTGCATAATAGAAAATCGTTTCCAGCGTATCCAAAAGCGTTCCGTCCAGGTCAAAAATTATTCCTTTATACTGCATGGTTATCCCTCAATTTCATATAAAATATTGCCGCAGGTAACAGGGCCCGCCGTCTCGGTGCGCAATATGCGCCGCCCCAGCGTTACCACCAAAAGTCCGTTTTCTTCCGCAAGCGCCATTTCCTCGTCCGAAAAGCCGCCTTCCGGCCCTATAAGGACGGATACGGTGCGGGGCATCTTTCCGCGAAGAGCTTGCTTTAAACTTACTTCTTTTTCGCATTCATACGGAAAAAGCGCAAGGTCAGCTTTCTTCGCCGCCTGCACCGCCTCGCTAAACGAAACCGTCTCTCCCACTTCGGGCACAATACCGCGTCCCGACTGTTTTGCCGCTTCCAGTGCAATTTTAGAAAGGCGTTCGCGCTTTACCTCGCCCGCCTTAACAACTCGCGCGGAATGCATGGGCACGATGCGGCATACACCGATTTCTACGCATTTTTGCACAATATAATCCAGCTTTGAGGCTTTTGGAAGCCCCTGATACAGCGTAATAAACACCGGCGGCTCCGCCTCATTTTCCTTTTTCTCCAGAATCTGCGCCGTTACTGTTTTTTTATCTGCCGTAATAAGCTTACAAAAATAATCACCCCGACACCCGTCGCACGCGGTAAAGGTATCCCCCTCCCGCATGCGCAGCACCTTGGTGATATGTGTTACATCTTCGCCCGTTATGGTCACTGTTTCGCCGCAGATGTTTTCCTGCGGCACAAAAAATCTAGCCATCGTAATCCCTGTTCTTTCTTACTTTTTCGAAAGTATTGCCCACCATTCGCCGTCCTGTCGCTTTTCGATTACCGAAAATCCGTTTTGCCCGAGTGCTTCCAGAACGTCTTCAAGCCGGTCGTTAATAATGCCGGAGCAAAGGAACAACCCATCACCTTTAAGGTATTGCCCCGTCTTTTCAGAAAGCGGAATGATAACATCCGCCACGATATTGGCAACCACCACATCGAATTTTTCTTTTGTTACATCTTCTTCTAAAACGTTCGCGCATTGTACAGTATACGTCTTTTCTGTAATACCGGAAAGCGCCGCATTTTCATAGGCTATACGGGGTGCTGCAGCATCAATATCCACCGCCAGTGCATGCTCCGCCCCCAAAAGAAGCGCCAAAATCGAAAGAATACCGCTTCCGCATCCCACGTCAAACACACGCATGCCGGGCTTTATAATTTTCTCCAGCATCGTGATACAAAGACGCGTTGTATTATGGCTGCCCGTACCAAACAGCATGCCGGGATTAATGCGAAGCACAACGCCTTCTCCCGCATAGTCAGTCCATGCAGGAACAACGGTAATGTTTTCCCCTACCGTAAACGGCTTATAATACTGCTTCCACTTTTCAAACCAGTCATGCTCATCAATATTACAAAGCGTTATGGAAAGTGCGCCGAGCGTAGCATCTTCGTTTTTCAGCCGTGCAAGATTTTCCCGGAGAAGCAAGAGCGTTTCTCTGCCGTTTTCATCATCGCGAAGATATACGTTCACCTTTGTGGGACCCTTTTTTGCCTCCAGGAGCGCCTCGTCCACATAATCCCAGTAGCGCTTATTGTTTTCGAGGAAGTTTTCAAAGTCCGCTTCATCCTCAATTTCAGCCCCTTCTATTCCCATGGAAAGGAGCATGCCGTAAAGCGGTTCAATCCCCTCGCTTGTGGTTTCGATACTGACCTTTATCCATTCTGTGTTCATATTACAGCATCCAATTTTCCGCGAAGCGTTGTTTCCGGCACTGCGCCGATAATTCTATCCTTTTCCTCGCCATCCTTAAATAAAATCATGGTAGGGATGCTCATAATACCCAGCCCTGCCGCTAGTGCACCATCCACATCCGTATTCATCTTATAAATATATACCTTCCCTGCATATTCTGCCGCAAGTTTTTCAACGATGGGAAGCATCATCTTGCAAGGTCCGCACCAATCTGCATAAAAATCAACAAGCACCGGCATGTCTGCATTTTTTACCTTTGCTTCAAAATCCGCAGTTTTAATAATTTCAGCCATATTTATTCTTCCTTTCTTTCTTTTTTATAATTTTTCCTGTATATACTAAATTATATACTCTTTTTCCGCTTCTGTCAATAAAAACCTCTATTACATCCAGCAAGCAGCTATACTTCCTGTTTCCGCCCATATTTTGCAAAATATACAATCACTACCCATACCGCTTCCACAATCCACGAAAGCACCCACGCCGCATACACGCCATGCATGCCGTAAATTTTGGCCAAAATAAGGCTTGCGGCAATTCTGGTTACAGCACCAAGCGCCGTAAAGAAGAGTAAAAGCCCGGTTGCCTTAACACCGCGAAAAAAGGAATGGAACAGATTATTTATCATATTAAACATTGCGAATGGCAGATAAAACCGCACAAATAAAACGGATAGTCGAAGTGCATCCCCTGTATATGTACCGGAAAAGAATGCGCGGCAAAGTGCCGGTGCAAACACCGCGCTTAAAACAAGTGCCGGTGTTAAAAAGAGTACACCTTGCATAAGCCCTACGCGCACACCTCGCGAAAGTGCATCCTTCTTGCCGGCTCCAACGCACTGCGCTGTATAATTTGTAACGGTTTTGGAAGAGTTCTGATAAATACCGGCGTTAATATTATAAATCTGCAAGGCAATACTGTATGCCGCTGTAGCACTTGCGCCAATTCCATTAACAATGGGCGAAACCAACAAAGAAGCAACATACATACAAATTTGCTGTAATGTTGATGGAATGCCATAGCCAAGCGTTTCTTTTGTGTATTTCAAACGAATTTTAACCTTAAAATCGGCACACCCAAGCTCCATAAAACAGCTGCGTAGTTTTATAAAATAACATATATTTACCACAAGAGCGGAAAAAACCGAAGAGAGCGCAATGCCGACAACGCCCATTTTCAGCACAGTTACGCTCAAAATATTTCCGCCGATATTCAGTACCGTGGAAAGCACAGACATCCAAAGCGGATAATCGCTCATCCCAAGGGCATTCGTTGTGTAAACGCCAAATGCATTTAAGGTGATAAGTGAAAGTCCCGCCACATAGATGACGAAGTAAATTTCCGCGTCTGCCCGTACTGCCGCATCCACCTTTAAAAAGTCCAAAATAGGCAACCGGAAAAGAATTGCCAAAATGCTGATGGCAATACCAGCGCCAATATACAGCGCACCGTTTGAATACAGCATTGTTTTCAGTTCCCGGTACGATTTTGCACCAAAAAGCATTGCTGTGTGAATGGATGCACCCATCCCATAGCCCCAGAAAATGCTGGAAATTAGTGCCGTAAAAGCCGAGGTCGCCCCCACAGCCGCAAGACCGGCTTCTCCTAAATATCTGCCCGCAATCATACTGTCGATAATCGCGTAGGCTTGCGACAAAAGCCCCGCTAAAATCAGCGGTATGGCAAAGAGAATAAAATTTTTATAAATATTACCCTCGGTTAAATCCTTCATGACGTTTTACATTCCTTATATCTTATTTAATGCGATTAATTTCTTTTCGATTTGCAATTACAACCATCTTTATTTCCTGCGTTATAACCGTATCCGGATTTGTGGCAATATCAATAACATCCTCTGTTTTAAATGCAATAACATTGAGATTATATTTTCTTCTCAAATCCAGTTCTTTCAGCGTCTTTCCTATCCATTCCCGTCTGACCTCCAGTTCCAGAACAGAAATATCCTCCGATATATCCGCAATATCTATAAAACCGGAACTTAAAATATTTTTTGCAAGACGTATGCCCGACTCGTATTCGGGAAAAACAACCTCGTCCGCCCCTACTTTTCTAAGTATCTTACGGTGCGCCTCATTCGAGCATTTCACAATCACTTTAGGTACACCAGCTTCCTTGCAAAGCATTGTTGCCATAACACTGGCTTCGAAATTTTTTGCCATGGAAATAACAACCACATCTATATTGGATATCCCAAGCTGTTTAATAACGCCCGTTTCTGTGACATCCGCACATTTGCAAATAGGAATTTCGTCCACCAGTTCATCCACCACTTTCGCGCTTTGGTCCACCGCCAGAACAGAGGCACCATTATTTAATAATTCCTCCACCACTGCTCTCCCATATCTTCCCAATCCAAAAACTGCATAACTTTTATTGATACTCATGGTAAACACTCCTTATCCCACACTAATTTCTTCAACAGGATTTGTAATTATGTTCTCTTTGTTTTTATTTATACTGCAAGCAAACAGCAGAGATATGGGGCCGACTCTTCCAAGATACATTGTTAAAATGATAATCAATTTCCCAATAGTATTCAATGATCCCGTAAATCCTCTGCTTAGCCCCACTGTCGCAGTTGCACTGACCGTTTCATACAGTACATCCAGAAAATTATAGTCGCCAAGCACCGAAACCATAATGGTTGAACATATAACGATAAACATCGACGTAACAAACACGGCGCCGGATCTTTTGATAACCTCAGCTGACAATTGCCTGTTAAATACATCAACTGTTCTCTTGTTCTTTACAACAGACCTTGCACTTGCAAAAAGAACAAACAAAGTAACCGTTTTAATGCCGCCCGCCGTTCCTGCCGGAGATCCGCCTATAAACATTAAAAGCATAGATATAAACGACGATGCATCCGTTAAATTTTCCTGCGGAAGGCTTGCAAACCCTGCCGTTCTTGTCGTTACCGATTGAAACAGTGAAACCATAATTTTTTCAAACCAAGTATATTCTTTTATCGTATTGGGATTATTGTATTCAAAAATAAAGAATGCTATCGTGCCTGCGATTATCAAAAACAATGTAACACACAATACGATTTTACTATGTAAACGCAAAAATTTCAAATGCTTGCGTTTTTTGTCTTTCCATATTCTTTCCAAATCCAACAGAACAATAAATCCAATACCGCCGGAGATAATTAAAAACATTGTAGTAAAATTCACAATCGGATTGAGTACATAATTGCACAGGCTGTTTTCCGCAATAATATCTATACCCGCGTTGCAAAAAGCCGATACGGAAGTAAAAACAGATATCCATATCCCTTTACTGCCAAACTCCGGCACAAAAACAGTCATATAAAGAAGTGTACCAATTCCCTCTATGGTTACGGTTAAACGTATGACTTTTTTTACAAACCGCACCATTCCCGCAAGGGAAGTAAGATTGAAGGAATCTCCTATTAAAATTCTGTCTTCAATCCCCAGTTTTTTCTTTATAAATAACATAAACCCGGCAACAACCGTAATAACGCCCATTCCGCCGATTTGTATTAAGAGAAGAATAACAAGTTGCCCCCAAAAGCTCCACGTCACCGCTGTAGGCACGGTAACAAGCCCTGTAACACAAGTGGCTGTCGTGGCTGTAAACAAGGCATCTATGTAGGATACAGCTTCATTATCTGCTGTACATATCGGTAACCACAAAAGAAAACTTCCCATGATAATGACAGATAAGAATGCGAGCAGGATGATTTGAACTGTCGATAAAGATTTAAATATTTTATTCATATATCCTTCTCCAATATTTAATAGCATTAACATTAAATCCTAATAGAATAAGCGAACGATTTGGATGCCAACCTTTTAGCGATATACTCGCTCACGCTCGTGCGATATATTTGTTTTCACAAATGCGATATAACTCCATTTCATTCCGTTGCGATATGTTATAAATTCCTTACTCTCGTCCCGAAGGGACATATCGCATTACGAAGTAATATATCGCACCGCAAGGTATATCGCAAATTCCGTCAGGAATTTATATCGCTGAGTTTAATCTATGATTAAACTCATTATACCATACCCATCATATTTTTTCAATCTTTCTCAAAAATTTAAATCCAACACCACGCATGTTTTCACAAAAAATTCGCATATCTTTTCCTTTTTGCGTACAAGATATAGTATAAAAGGAGGTAGAAAATGTCCGAAATTGTTATTCGTCCGCGCGGTGCGATTTCCGGCAAAGTCCGCATAAGCGGTTCTAAAAATGCCGCACTCCCGATTATAGCCGCAACA
>JAZROH010000073.1:0-1713 GCA_045648645.1 Clostridia bacterium
GTGGATGACCCGAAATACGGAAAGGGCGGCAGCGGGCAGGACCTTTGCGCCTATCGGGTGCGGTTTGCCTTCGAGCCTTGCGGCGGTGTGCTGGACGGCATTGCCGGCAAAACCTTCACGCTTTCAGAAGAAGAAAAAATACTGCATGAAACCGGAGGAAAAAATGAGTAACTTTTTTGCACTTCTTTCCCGCATGAAATATATTGACCGCTGGGCGCTGATGCGCTCCACAAGGCAGGAAACCTTAAGCGAACACACCCTTGAGGTTGCCATGCTTAGCCACGCGCTTGCCGTTTTAGGCAATACGTACCTCGGGAAAAATATAGACGTAGCCCGTTGCGCCCTCGTTGCCCTCTATCACGATGCGCCGGAAATTATCACGGGCGATATGCCCACCCCCGTAAAATACAACAATAAAAACCTCTCCCTCGCCTATAAAGAGCTGGAAAAGGAAACGGAAAAAAAGCTTCTCTCCATGCTGCCCGAAGAAATGCAGCCCGCTTTTTCTTCCCTTCTTTCCCCTGAAAAAGACGAAGTCCGCGCGCTGGTTAAGGCGGCGGACAAGCTTTCGGCATATATAAAATGTATTGAAGAGGAAAAAAGCGGTAACCGGGAATTTTCCGCGGCAAAGGAAACCATCAAAGCGGCGCTCGATTCCTGCGGTGTGGAAGAGGTTTCCCTCTTTTTTAAGTACTTTATGGATGGCTACGGCAAAACGCTGGACGCCCTTACGCTTTGATTTTATTCGCTTTCTCGGTACTCGCGCGGGCTCATACCGTACCGCGCCCGAAACATTCTGGAAAACAGAAGGGCATCATCATACCCCACCCCCGCGGCAATAGTGGAAACAGATTTATCAGAACGGCGCAGCATATTGGCTGCGCTTTTCATTTTGGCATTAATCGTATATTGCTGCGGCGAGGTGCCCATATATTTCTTAAAAACGGCGCAGAGATAGCTACGGTCAATGGAAATCTGCTTTGCAAGCTCCGAAATGGAAATACGGCGGTGGAGATTAGCGTGAATATACATCGCCGCCTCCTCGGCATATACCTTCCCGCTGGGTCTGTACGCCGCGTTCGGCGCTTCTGCGGCAAGATGCGATAAAATAGTGTATAGCTTTGCAAGGCGGGCAAACCGCGCCTCGGCAGAGCGGCTTTCTTCATTTCTTGCAAAATCCTGCATAAGCGGGAAAAGCACGTTTGTGTTCTCCACATGCACAATGGGACGGGTAGCCGAAATGGAATCGAAAATATTGCCCGCGTCCATGCCCGAAAGCCCAATCCAGATGTAGTGCCACGGGTCTTCCTTGTCCGCCTCATAATAGGCAATATCCCCGGGGCGAATGAAAAATACATCTCCGCGGGAAAGGCTGTACCGTTCCCCGCCCACCTCGAAAATACCGCGCCCTTCCACAATATAATGGAGAAGGTAATAATGACGCGCACAGGGACCGTAGCTGTGGGAAGGAGGACATACCTGCTCCCCTGCATAAATTACGCCCAGCCCGTTTACTAAATCGCTTAGGATTGTGTTTTTCGTATGCATAAAAACACCTCTCTGTTCTAATGCACAAAGTGCAATTCCTTATTCTCGTGCCGCAGGCACATATCGCATCCGTCAGGATATATCGCACCGCAAGGTATATCGCAAATTCCGTCAGGAATTTATATCGCTGCTTTCATCTTCGATGAAAGCATTATAGAATTAGTG
>JAZROH010000074.1:0-50987 GCA_045648645.1 Clostridia bacterium
ATGCACTGTCAAGAAGGTAAAGCGTGCCGCTGATGGCAAGAGCCGCTGTGATAACGCCAATCATTTCGCCAATTTGCTGTTTTCTCGGCGTTGCACCAAGCAAATAGCCAGTCTTTAAATCCTGCGAGGTGTCACCCGCTATTGCAGAAACGATACAAATAATAGAGCCGATTGAAATCGCGCTGCACATACCGCCGATGCCAGTTGTGCCTGTAGCTTTCAAAATCAGCGTGGTAATCAGGAGCGTTGCGATTGCCATGCCCGATACAGGGTTATTGCTGCTGCCGACAAGCCCTACCATTCTCGAAGAAACGGTAGCGAAGAAGAAGCCGAAAACAACCACAATAACGGCACCGAGAAACGATACGGGGATAGCGGGAATGAGCCACACCAAAACGGTCAAAACCGCGATTGCTGCCAAAACGAACTTAAAGCTTAAATCCTTAGAGGTGCGGTCATTTGTTTCCACCTTCGAGCCGGCTATACTTTTCATCGCGCCGCCAAAGGTTTTTACGATAAGCGGAAGGGACTTAATGAGGCTGATAATACCGCCTGCTGCAAGTGCACCTGCGCCGATGTAGCGTATGTAGCTACTCCAAATAGCACCGGCGCCGCCTTCGGCAAACATAGCGCCAATGGTTTCCGTGCCGGGGTATAAAATCATGTTTTCCCCAAAAAGAACTATAATGGGGATAATAACCAGCCAGCTCAGCACGCCGCCGGCAAACATATAAGACGAAATTCTCGCGCCGCAGATATACCCAACGCTCATAACTGCCGGATAAATCTGCGTGCCGATTTCGCCCGCAAATCCGCGAACTCTAAAGGACACCTCACCGGCAACAAGCTTTAATCCGTCAATGATAAACTTAAATATTGCCGCAAAGCCCATACCTGCAAAAACAGTAGAAGCATTTGCGCCACCCTTTTCTCCTGCAAGAAGAACTTCTGCACAAGCCGTTCCTTCCGGATACGGAAGTATGCCGTGTTCTTTTACAATGAGCGCATTTCTAAGCGGCACCATGAAAAATACGCCGAGAAGACCACCCATTAGCGCAATAAGCGTCATGGACAGAATATCAGGCTTGTCCATTTTGCCTTCTGCCGCCCACAGGAAAAGCGCAGGAAGTGTGAAAATTGCGCCAGCGGCAAGCGATTCGCCCGCAGAGCCGATTGTTTGCACAATATTGCTCTCCAAAATGGAGTTTTTCCGCATAATAATACGAATAACACCCATGGAAATTACCGCTGCGGGAATGGAGGCGGAAACGGTCATACCAACTCTCAGCCCCAGATATGCGTTTGCAGCCCCGAACACAACTGCCAGAATAATTCCCATAATAATTGAGGTAACTGTAATCTCAGGCGTTACCTTCTCCGCGGGAATATACGGTTTGAATTCATTTTGACTATTCATAGTTCTCCTAACCGCCGTATAAACGACATTACATATTTTTAGAACAGTATATCATAACCCGACAAAAATTGCAACAAAAAAATATTATCGTAATTCTTTCATCAGTTCTATAATAATTTCGTATATATCCTTTGTAGACGATATACTGAGCTTTTCATGCACAGTATGTATGCCGTGCATTTCGGGTCCTATGGAAATACAATCAAAATCCTCTGCCATGGAAGCAAATATCCCACATTCAAGTCCCGCATGAATTGCCTCCACATTCGGCTCCTGTCCAAACCGTTCTTTGTATTTCTCTTTATAGAGTTCCTGTAAAACAGAATGGCTGTTATATTCCCACGGCGGATAATATCCACCTGTAGTGATGGTACAGGGAACGCAGGTGAAAAATGTTCGCAGCTTTTCTTCCAGGAAAGCAAGTGCCGTTTTCTTATTGCTTCGCAGCGCATAGGCAACGGTTATGCTTTCTTTCTCCGTTTTCAGAATGCCCATATTCAAAGAGGTTTCAACAAGATTTTTAATTTCCGCACTCATTTCAACCACACCGCATGGTGAACATAAAAGCATGTAAATCAGCTGCTTTGTCAAAGGCGCAGGAATCACATCAAAAACGCCGTCCGCATCCACTTCTGTCTCGCAGCAGAAAGCACTTTCTCGCTTTTCAATTTCGCTTTTGATTATCTCCGTATAATCTGCAAGCTCTTTTAGTACAGCACGCGTATCTTTTGTCACGATTTTGGCAGTACAGCTTACGGGAATAGCGTTTCCCTTATCCCCGCCATCGAGGCTTACAATGCCAAAAGCAAACTTTTTTTGCAAGTGATCTAAAATTCTTCCCATGAGGAGATTGGCATTTATTCTGCCGCTGTTTATTTCAACGCCCGAATGTCCGCCCAAAAGTCCCCCGGCAAAAATGGTAATACAATCTCCCGCTTGCTTTTCACGCGTTATCGGTATAGTGGCTTTAAAGTCGCTTCCGCCTGCACATGATACCGTTACAACCGCAGGATTTTCAGAATCTATGTTAATCATTCTTCTTCCGCGAATCCGCTTTGGTGAAAGCGCCGATGCACCGAGCATGCCGATTTCCTCGTCTGTTGTAAAAACGGCTTCGATGGGAGGATGCGAAAGCGTATTATCCGCTAAAATAGCCAGAATTATGGCAACCGCAATGCCGTTATCCGCGCCGAGGGTTGTGCCTTTAGCGCGGATATACTCTCCGTCCACGTACAGTTCAAGTCCGTCGGTTTCAAAATCAATAGAAACTCCGTCTTCCTTCTGGCACACCATATCCAGATGTCCTTGCAGAATAACCGGTTTGGCATTTTCGTATCCCTTCGTGCCGGGCTTATAAATGATAACATTGTTCGCTGCATCCCGCACCGCTTCAAGCGAATGCTGCGCCGCAAAATCCATGCAAAACGCGCTGATGCCTTCCATATTTCCGGATCCTCTGGGAATCTTGCTCAATGCTGCGAAATAGGCAAATACCTCCCGCGGCTTTAAATCTGTTACTTGCATTTTAAAAATGCCTCCGTTCCTAGTTTTGTTTCCGCGTTCTACTTTCTTCTGAGAAGCTTTACAAATTCCACAATCGGAATGGTAGAAAGCGCAAGCAGAAGTGCCACCGCGTATTCAGAAATACGAATTGCCTCAAATTCAAACATATTTCGTAGTGCAGGCACGTAAATCAGCGCGGTTGTTAAAGCCAGAGAGAGAACCATTGTTCCCCAAAGGAGCATATTCTTTGTCTTAAGTTTGAAAATAGAACCTTGGGAACGCATATTAAATGCGTGGAATATTTCCGCCATGGACATGGCTAAAAATGCCATTGTCATACCGTCCGCACTTTGTGTAATTTCCCACACGCCCGACTCCATGTAATGCCCGATAAAGTATGCAGCCAGCGTAATTACCGACACCATAAGCCCTTGATATACAACATTGAAACCAAGTCCGTTTGCAAAAATGCCTTCGTCGCTCTTTCGCGGTTTTCTCGTCATAATATCAGGCTCTGCCTTTTCCGCGCCCAGCGCAAGTGCCGGAAGCGAATCCGTTACAAGATTTATAAAGAGAATATAAGCCGGCTTTAAGATTGTAAAGCCGCACAGTGTGGCTACAAATATGCTGATAACCTCACTTAAATTGGAGGAGAGAAGGAACTGTATACATTTACAAATATTATCAAATATTCTTCTTCCCTCTGCAACGGCATTTACAATCGTTGCAAAGTTATCATCAGCAAGTATCATATCGGCAACATTTTTGGTAACGTCTGTGCCGGTTATGCCCATGCCAATCCCTATATCTGCATTCTTTATGGACGGGGCATCGTTTACGCCGTCCCCCGTCATTGCCGTAACACAGCCGCGTTTACGCCATGCATTTACAATACGAACTTTGTGTTCGGGCTGTACGCGGGCATAAACGGAATATTTTGTAACGACTGCATCAAACTCTTCATCGCTGTACTGATCAATCTCTGCCCCTGTGATTGCCATAGAAGCATCATCAATAATATCGAGTGTTTTTGCAATTGCCACTGCCGTATCTTTATGGTCACCCGTTATCATGATAGGGCGAATTCCTGCTTTTGCACATTCCTTCACCGCTGCTGTCACTTCCGGACGTACCGGGTCAATCATGCCGACAAGCCCCATAAATACCATGGAATTCTCAAGTGCCTCCGATGTATACACTTCCGGCTTTTTGGCATGCAATTTATATGCACAAGCCAAAATGCGAAGCGCCTGCGAGGCAAAGTCGGTGTTTTTCGCCAGAATCTTTTCGCGCCATGCATCCGTAAGCTCTGCGACCTTCCCGTCCGCTATAACATGTGTACATCTTGCAAGAAGTTCGTCCGGCGCACCTTTTGTATACTGAATAATTTCACCGTCGGCATTGTGAACGGTTGACATCATCTTTCTTCCCGAATCAAACGGGACTTCCCCGATTCGTGGTGCCTTAACCTGCAATTCTCCTTTTTTAAGACCAAGCTTGGTTGCATAATTTACAAGCGCACATTCCGTTGGTTCCCCCACCGCTTCTCCCGATTCATCCGGCTCTGCATCCGAGCAAAGCGACATTCCGGTTGCCAAAAGTGCTTCATTATCACCCCAAAAATCTACCAC
Organism: Clostridia bacterium; assembly: GCA_045648645.1. Lineage (GTDB taxonomy): Bacteria > Bacillota > Clostridia > UMGS1883 > UMGS1540 > SIG447. Next base: position 4,552 of record JAZROH010000074.1, read on the forward strand.
CGTCATTTTATTTTGGGTGAGTGTTCCTGTTTTGTCGGAGCAAATAATTTGTGTGCAACCGAGTGTTTCCACCGCTGTTAAGCGACGGATAATTGCCTTTTGTTTAGACATTTTAGTAACACCCATAGAAAGAACGATGGTTACAACCGCCGCAAGACCTTCCGGGATTGCTGCTACGGCAAGGCTTACTGCAAGCATAAATGTATCCAGTGCCGTATGCATGTCAAATCTTCCGTTTCTTATGAGTGTAAACACAAACATAAACACGCATATGCCCAAAACAAGCTTTGTAAGAAGCGTGCTGAGCTGGGAAAGACGTTTTTGGAGCGGTGTTTCTCCCTCTTCTGCCTGTGTGATTGCAGTAGCAATCTTACCCATTTCCGTATCCATGCCCGTTGCAGTTACGACCATTGTACCTCTGCCGTAAACCACAACGCTGCCCATATAGCACATATTCTTTCTGTCCCCAAGGGAAACGTCCCCGTTTTCCGCAGCGGTTAACGCATGCTCCACTTTATCCGACGGAACAGATTCGCCCGTAAGCGCTGCTTCCTCAATTTTAAGGCTTGCAGATTCCAGAATTCTTCCGTCCGCAGGCACTGCATCCCCCGCTTCAAGCGTTACGATATCCCCCACAACAAGGTCTTCGCTTTTAACAACCATATGCTTGCCGTCACGGATAACCTTGGATGTGGCTGCCGCCATTTCTTTAAGCGCTTCTATCGCCTTTTCTGCCTTACTTTCCTGCAGAACACCTAAAACGGTATTCAAAACTACAACGGCGAGAATAATAAAAACATCCGTCGGTGCTTCTCCCTCTATAAGAGAAGTAATAAACGATACCACCGCTGCACCAATAAGCACAAGCACCATCGGGTCTTTAATCTGTGCAATCAGCCTTTGAAAAAGTGTTTTCTTTTTCCCCTCGCTCAGTTTGTTTTTCCCGTTCTTCTCAAGGCGGACTGCCGCCTCTTCCGCTGAAAGCCCTGTGTCCATAGAGGATTTAACTTCTGAAAGAACTACATCGTTTTCTTCAAGATAATGTTTCATAAGAATCTCCTTTGCCTTTAATTTTGATATATAAAAAGACGAGCCATATATGTATAACAAATCGCACATATAGTCTCGTCATTTAATTCAAGCCAAGCGAAAGACTCGCCGTGTGTATGTTGACTTGACACGCTTTCAAACGCGCAAACTACTCCCTATAAGGTTTGTTTGCATATTTTATCACAATCCCAATATTTTGTCAATATATTATATGTACAAAATTGTAATATCATGCAAAATGTATTTATACGCTTTCAGTTTTTCGCATCGCGCTCATGTCAAGTCTGGTTTCGTTTTGCACTGTAGGGGCTGGAGCGATTACCATAAATACAGCTACATCTTCGTGCAAACGGGGACGTGCCCAGATGCAATGAAACAAACGAAAGGGTCTGTAAAAAAACTTGACTTTTTACAGACCCTAATTTCTTGGTTTACTCGGAAGTAAAGGGCAGCAGAGCAATCTGTCTGGCGCGCTTGATTTCCGTTGTAAGCTGGCGCTGATGCTTTGCACAGGTGCCGGTCATACGACGGGGCAGAATCTTACCTCTGTCGGAAATGAAACGGCGCAAACGTGCAACATCCTTATAATCAATATGTTCTACTTTATCAGCGCAGAAAATGCAGACCTTTTTCTTTGCCTTGCGGCTGCGATACGGTCTTTCGCTTCTTTCTCTATCCATGATATTTTTCTCCTTTCCGCTATATTACGTCTTAGAAGGGCAAGTCATCATCCGTAGCATCCGGCCCGAACTCCATCGGAAGATCGGCACCGCCGCCCGAAAATGCTGCACCGCCACCGGCGGAAGCACCATCCTTCTTGCTCTCCACAAAATGCGCTTCATTGACAATAACCTCGGTTACCCAATGGCGCTTCCCTTCCTGGTCATCCCAAGTACGGGTTTGAATGGAACCGTCCACACCAATCATGTTCCCCTTGGCAAAATAACGGGAAACAAAGTCCGCCGTATTTCGGAAGGCAACGCAATTGATAAAGTCAGTCTGCCGTTCTTCCCCCTGCCGTGCATAACTTCTTGTTACCGCAACGGTAAAGGAAACAACAGACACACCGCTCTGTGTCGAACGAAGTTCCGGGTCCTTAGTCAGCCGACCGACTAAAATCGCTTTGTTCAGCATAACAAAAACCCTCCTTTACTCTTCTTCGCGACGTACGATAATTGTGCGAAGAACGCCTTCAGTAATGCCGTAAACACGATCCAGCTCACGCGGGAATTCCACGGGTGCCTTGAAGTTTACGAGCACGTAGTAACCCTCAGTCTTGTAGTTGATGGGATACGCAAGACGTCTCTTTCCCCAAACGTCTACATTCTCAACTTCACCGGCCTTTGCAATAAGGTTGGTGAACTTTTCCTGCAGCACTGTGGTTTCTTCTTCAGAAAGAGCAGCATCCAGGACAAAAATCGTTTCGTACTTTTGCATCATTTCTGCCATAATTACACCTCCTTTTGGTCTTTGGCCCCTTTCGGAGCAAGGATACCATAATAGTATAAACAAATCACACGCTTTTGTCAAGCAATTTTTTGAAAAAATTTTAAAACTCGGCAAAATTTACGCTTTTAGAACATTCTGCAATATGTTTCCTTAAAAATCCGGTCTATTTCCGCGGGAAAGTGCATATACTTTACCTTAAGACCCAAATGTTTAGAAAGGATATAGTATGAAGCTTTTATTTGCGGCTGCCGAAGCTGCACCTTTTGCAAAATCCGGCGGACTGGGGGACGTGTTAGGTGCCCTGCCGCGGGCGCTTTCAAAAATTCGCGATAATGAGGTTGCGGTCATTCTCCCCTTATACCACAGCATAAAGCACAATCCCGATATAGCACTGGAATATATGTGCCATTTTTATATGCCGCTGGCGTGGCGAAGCCAATATGTAGGTATTTTCAAATCCGTCATTAAAAACACGGGGGTAGGAAAAAACAAGCGATGCGACCTTGTATACTATTTCATTGACAACGATTACTATTTCGGGCGGGAAGGATATGGCTATGAGGATGACGGCGAACGGTTTGCCTTTTTCTCGAAAGCTGTTCTGGAAAGCCTTCCGCACATAGGATTTATTCCGGACATCCTGCATTCCCATGACTGGCAGACTGGATTTATCCCGCTATTTTTTAAAGCCTTTTACTGTCAGGACGAACGCCTTTCCCACATAAGGCACGTCTTTACCATACACAATATAGAATATCAGGGCAAGGCAGACCCCTCTTTTTTGCAGGAGGTTTTAGGGGTAGACGAATTCTTTCGAAACGTTGTGACCTTTGACGGACTTGTCAATGCACTGAAAACCGCCATCGTCCTATCCGATGCATTAACCACTGTTTCCGAAACGTATGCCTTTGAATTGCACCATGATTATTTTGCCCACGGACTTGCCGGCATTATTCGCGAAAATGCCTACAAAATGACAGGAATTGTAAACGGGATTGATACTTCTGTATATAACCCGTGTGCCGACCCGCATCTCCCCTTCCCTTTCAAACACGCAGAACTTTCAGGAAAGCAAGAGAACAAGCGGGTTTTACAGGAAAAACTGGGACTTTTTCCCGCGCCGAACTCGCCAATTGTTGCCATTGTTTCCCGTCTTGTCCCCCACAAGGGTATGGAGCTTATCGAGGGCGTTTGCGATAGACTCTGCCAAACCGGCATACAGCTTGTCGTGTTAGGAACAGGATACCGCGAATACGAAGATTTATTCCGCACACTCGCATGGAAATATCCCGGTACGGTATCCGCTTCTATTACGTTTGACGAAAAGCTTTCCCACGAAATTTACGGCGGTGCAGATTTTCTATTGATGCCTTCTAAATCTGAGCCGTGCGGACTTTCGCAACTCATTGCCATGCGATATGGGGTCATCCCCATCGTCCGCGAAACAGGAGGGCTTGTAGATACTGTGCCGCCCATAAATCCCGAAACCGGCGAAGGGCGAGGCATCACCTTCAAATGCTTTAATGCGCACGATATGCTCTATGCCGTGGAGCGCGCCGTAGAGCTTTATCAAAATCGTCCCCTTTTGGAAAGCATTATCCGTGCCAATATGCGCATGGGACTGGATTGGAAGGAAAGTGCGCAAAAATATATGAATGTATATCATTCTCTTCTATAAAAGAAAGGAGTTATATAATGGATAAAACAGAAGCCGCTAAAAAAATGGAGGAAAAATGCAATCTGCATTTCGGCTGTTCCCTCAGTGCCGCCACAACCCAGCAGGCATACCGCGCCGCCTGTCTTGTTGTGCGCGACCTTTTGCTCGAAAATAATGCAGCTTTCTCAAAGCAAAATGCTACGGAAGAACGCAAGCAGGTGTACTATCTTTCGATGGAATTTCTTGTTGGTACATCCCTTCGCAACAACCTCTTTAATCTGGGACTGGAGCGGGCATTTGAGGATGCGCTCAGTGCCGCCGGCATCAACCTTTATGATTTATACGCACAGGAGCCGGATGCCGGACTTGGCAATGGCGGACTCGGCAGACTTGCCGCCTGTTATATGGATGCCGCCACAACAGAAAATCTTCCGCTTACCGGCTTTTCCATCCGGTATGAGTTTGGCATTTTCAAGCAAAAAATTGTGGACGGTTGGCAGATGGAATTTCCGGACGATTGGCTTTCCATGGGCGAAGTGTGGTTGCAGGCACGCCCCGACGATACCATGGAAGTAAGCTTTGGCGGGCATGCCGATGAATGGACGGACGAAAACGGCTATCATGTTGCCCTTCGGGATGCCACAACGGTTTTAGCAGTCCCGTACGACATGTTCATTTCCGGCTATAACACATCGGCGGTAAACCGCCTTGTGCTTTGGAGTGCCAAATCTCCCCACAGCATTGATATGAATGCGTTTTCCCGTGGAGAATATGCGAAAGCACTGGAGGAAAATACGAAAGCCGAGGTCATTTCTAAGGTTCTCTATCCCGCCGATGACCACATAGACGGCAAAATCCTCCGTATTCGCCAGCAATACTTTTTTGTAAGTGCATCCCTCCAAAGTATTACAAAAAAGCATGCAAAACAATACGGAAACATTGCCTCTCTTCCCGACAAAGCCGCCATTCATATAAACGACACCCATCCGTCCCTTGCCGTTGCAGAGCTTATGCGCATTCTTCTTGATGATTACGGGCTATCCTGGGATGCGGCATGGGATATTACCACCCGAACACTCACCTATACAAACCATACCATCATGAGCGAAGCACTGGAACGGTGGAATGAGGTTATGTTCCGTCAGCAGCTACCTCGCATTCATCAGATTATCGCGGAAATTAACCGCCGCCTTTTACAATCGCTGCACGCCACCTTCCCGGGTGACCAAGCCAAAATCGACTATATGGCCGTAATTGCAAACGGAGAAATTCGCATGGCAAACCTTTGTCTTGCCGCTTGTCACACTATAAACGGCGTTTCCGCGCTGCATACTGAAATACTAAAAAGCGGTATTTTCAGGGACTATTTCTATCTTACGCCGCAAAAGTTTTGTAATGTGACAAACGGCATTGCCCACAGGCGTTGGCTCGGGCAGGCAAATCCGGAGCTTTGCGCCCTTCTTCGCTCTCTTATTGGGGATGGTTTTCTGGAGGATGCAGGCCGGCTTGAAAAGCTTTTGGATTATTATGATGATGCCACTGTCCTTGAAAATCTGCGCACCATAAAGCGTACAAAAAAAATTGCGCTTCGCAATTATATTTCGGGAGCAAACGGGATAAACGTAGACGAAAACTCCATTTTTGATGTGCAGATAAAGCGACTGCATGAATATAAAAGACAGCTTTTAAACGCGCTTCACATTCTGCATCTTTATAGACAGCTCAAAGATACGCCGAGCCTTGATATGCCGCCCCGCACCTTCATCTTTGCCGCAAAGGCTTCCTCGGGATACTTCATGGCAAAGCAGATTATTCGCCTGATTGTGGCAATTTCCAACACCATTAACGCCGACCCTGCCGTGCGCGACCGTCTAAAGGTCATTTTCATTGAAGATTATAAGGTCAGCCTTGCAGAAATCATCATTCCTGCCGCCGATATTTCCGAACAAATTTCCATTGCGGGAAAGGAAGCCTCCGGAACGGGCAATATGAAGCTTATGATAAACGGCGCTGTTACCGTTGGTACGCTCGATGGTGCAAACGTGGAAATTTGCGAAGCGGTAGGCAGAGAAAACATGTTCCTTTTCGGCATGACTGCAGAAGAGGTGGAAGCGCTTTGGCGGCGTGGGTATGCCCCGTCGGAATTTGTACGGCAAAGCCCTGCGCTGAAAGCCGTTTTAGAAATGCTTACAAGCGGTGTGCTTGGCGCTCGGTTTGACGATATTGCCGCCGCCCTTCTGACAAACCGCTTCGGCGCCGCCGACGCCTTTATGACCCTTGCCGATTTTGACAGCTACGCCGCTGCCCACGCCCGCATTGCAGACGCATGGCAAAACCCCCGCACCTTCACAAACATGTCCCTCGTAAATATCGCAAAGGCAGGTATATTCTCCGCCGACCGCGCCGTGCGGGAATACCGCGAAAACATCTGGCACGCATAAAGCAGACAACGAGTAAAAAATCCGTCGAGAACATGTATCTTCGGCGGATTTTTTATTTTCTTTATTCAAATTCTATTGTCCCGACGGGCTTCGGTGTGATGTCCATCAGCACGCGATTGATGCCGTCAACCTCATGGGTGATGCGGTCACAAATTGTATGCAGCATGGCATACGGAATTTCTTCGATGGTGGCGGTCATCGCGTCGGTAGTATTCACCGCGCGGATAATGGCAGACCAGCCTTCATATCTTTTATCATTTTTTACGCCAACGCTCTTAAAGTCAGGCACGGCAATAAAGTACTGCCAAACCTTCTCGGCAAGCCCGTTTTTATCAAACTCTTCGCGAAGGATTGCATCGGCTTCCCGAAGGGCTTCGAGTCTGTCACGGGTAATCGCGCCGAGGCATCTTACGCCGAGTCCGGGACCGGGGAAGGGCTGCCGGTAAACCATAGCATGCGGAAGCCCAAGTGCTTCGCCGACTACACGAACTTCATCCTTATAAAGAAGCTTTACAGGCTCGCAAAGCTCAAACTGCATATCTTCCGGAAGTCCGCCGACGTTGTGATGTGCCTTAACGCCGTCACTTTCCAGAATATCAGGGTAAATCGTCCCCTGTGCCAGGAAGGAAATCCCTTCCAGTTTAGAAGCTTCTTCATCAAACACCTTGATAAATTCGCCGCCGATAATTTTCCGTTTCTTTTCCGGATCGGAAACGCCGGCAAGTAAGCTGAGGAAGCGGTCGGTCGCATCTACATAAATCAGGTTTGCTTCCAGTTCCTTTCCGAACACTTCAATTACCTGTTCGCTCTCGCCTTTTCGCATAAGACCATGATTTACATGTACACATACAAGCTGTTTTCCAATTGCCTTGATAAGAAGTGCCGCAACAACAGACGAATCCACGCCGCCGGAAAGTGCTAAAAGTACCTTCTTATCGCCAACCTGCGCCCGTACTGCTGCAACCTGTTCTTCAATAAAAGCATCTGCCAATGCTTTGGTGGTAATTCTCTCCATCGAATCGGGTCTTTTGTTATTCATCCTCCGCTCATCCTCTCTTGATACTCAGCATAAATTATAATAAAAATATCATACCACATTTTTCCGCAAATAGCAAGAATTTTTCTATATAAAATCCTTTTTTGTGCACAAAGTCAAAATATCCCGCATATTGGATATACTATTCTTATCAATGTTATCCCAAGGAGGCTTATATGCGTTACCATAAATATTTTGGAATTATTATAGGTGCATTCCTTCTGGCACTGGGGCTGAATTTATTTTTGGTACCCTTCAGGATTTCACCGGGCGGCGTAAGCACCATAGGAACAATCCTTTTATATTTTTGGGGTGTTCCGCTTTCCGTCACCACGCTCCTCTTAAACGCCGTGCTTTTTTTGTTTGGTTATAAAATTCTCGGAAAAAGTGCTGTTATTAAAACGATATGGGGTGTTATATTTTCCTCCCTTTTTCTGGAACTTTGCGCATATTTCCCTGTGTATACGGAGGACGTTCTTATGGCGACGCTTTCAGGCGGCATACTAACAGGGCTTGGCATCGGGCTAGCCGTGCGGCAGGAAGCCTCCACCGGCGGCAGTGACTTTGCGGCACTCATGCTGCATCGGTTTTTTCCGCACATCTCCGTTTCTTTTTTTATTCTGTTTATTGACGCCGTCATTATTTTGCTTGCGGGCGTCGTATTTGGGAGCATAACCGTTTCGTTTTATTCTGCTCTCACCCTGTTTGTTTCCATGAAAACTACAGACCTTGTTCTAACGTTTGGCGATACGGCAAAATCCATCTTTATTCTTTCCCCGAAAACAGAGGAAATTTCTGCCTGCGTGCAAGCGCGGTTTTCGCGGGGAACTACCGGTATTTACAGCCGCGGCATGTATTTCGGGAAAGACGGGTTAATGCTCTTTTGCGTTGTAAGCCCCAAGGAACTCCCCGCCCTTGTGCGCCTTGTGCGAAGTGTGGATGAAACGGCATTTATCGTTATTTCCGATGCCCGCGAGGTTTTAGGCGAAGGCTTTAAGACCGATACAGGGTTTGACACACCTAAAAATAGCAAAAACGGGATTTCAAGATGAAACCCCGCCCTAAATTTTCTCTAAAAATCAACTTCCGTATCATAATAACAGCATTTCAAAAGCTGTTCCATTTCTTCCTGTGAAGGCTTTCGGGGATTAGAGGCGGTGCATGCATCATCGATTGCATCCGCCGCAATTCTCGGAAGCCTTTCTAAAAACACATCTTCCGGCACAAACCCTTTGGAAGCAAGCAGTCCGTCCGCACCGTAATTTTGAATAGAGTGCGGAATTTGCAGTTTTTCGCACATACCGCGAAGGTATGCAATTAAAAGTGCAACCTTTTCTTCTGTATCAATCCCTCCAAGGGACATATAGTCCGCAATTTCCGCATACCGCTGTGCCGCCCGCGGCTCTTTGGCATTATAGGCGATGACCTTCGGGAGATACATCGCATTTGCCGCGCCGTGTACAATATGGGCGCCCTGGTCATCAAACGCTGCACCTGTTTTATGCGCCATGGAATGCACAATCCCCAAAAGTGCATTGGAAAACGCCATTCCCGCAAGGCACTGGGCATTGTGCATCCGTTCTCTCTTTTGCATATCCTCTTCATAGGAGGCAATCAAATCCTCCTGTATAATTTTAATCGCCCCGAGCGCCAGCGGATTTGTATAATCATTATTGGCAGTTGAAACGTATGCCTCTATGGCATGGGTCATCGCGTCCATCCCTGTATGCGCAACAAGCTTTGGCGGCATAGTTTCCGCCAAAAGCGGGTCCACAATGGCAACATCCGGTGTGATTTCATAATCGGCAAGGGGATATTTTATGCCCTTTTGGTAGTCGGTAATAACGGAAAACGCTGTTACTTCCGTTGCCGTTCCGGACGTGGAAGGAATTGCGCAAAACCGTGCTTTTTTGCGAAGCGGCGGAATACCGAACACCTTGCACATGTCTGCAAAGGTCACGTCGGGATGTTCATATTTTATCCACATTGCCTTTGCCGCATCAATCGGCGAACCACCGCCAATGGCAATAATCCAGTCGGGCGAAAACTTTGTCATTGCCTCTGCTCCGCGCATAACTGTTTCTACAGACGGATCCGGCTCTATCCCTTCAAACAGTTCAACCTCCATGCCGGCTTCCTTTAGATATCCGATAACCCTATCCAGAAATCCAAACCGTTTCATAGAGCCGCCGCCCACGCAAACCATTGCGCGGCTTCCTTCCAGATTTTTCAGCGCTTCCAGTGCACCTTTTCCGTGATATAAATCTCGCGGGAGTGTAAAACGAAGCATTAAAACCACCTCCAAATTTTAGTTTTATATATTCCCAAACTCTACCAAACTATGCATGCTTATGCCTTATTTTTTCCGGTCAGCGCATAAATAACGCGTTCTGCAATATTTTCTGCATGGTCGCCGATACGTTCAAAATATTTGGCAATCATCAAAAGGTCCAGAAGGGCTTCCCCGTTTCCGCCTTCCGCCTGCACACGGCGGATAAGCTCTTTTTTCACTTCAATAAAAAGGGTATCTACCTTATCATCCCGCGAAATAGCCGCTTCCGCCTGCATCGCATCCCGTTTTATAAAGGCGGCTATACTGCCGCTTACCATCCAAGTGGTTTCCTTCGCCATTTCCGCAATTCGGGTGGTAGCAATTTCATCCGTTTTCTCTACATACTCTGCTATTTCCACAATATCGGCTGCCTGGTCACCTATCCGTTCCATATCGGAAATCATTTTCAGCGCCGCCGAGATAAATCGAAGATCCCTTGCTACAGGCTGTTGTCGAAGCAAAAGCTTCATGCAAAGGGATTCAATTTCCCGTTCTTTTTCGTCTATCTGCCGTTCGGCATCCATAACCGCTTCCCGTATTCTCTCTCCCCCCTCGGTAAGATACCGAAAACAGTCTGAAATGGCATCCATGCAAAGTGTTCCCATTTCCGCAAGGGCAGAGTGGATCTCTTTAAGTTGCCTGTCAAATACAGTTCGCATCAGCCAAACCTCCCCGTAATATACGCTTCTGTTCTCTTATCCTTAGGGCTAGAAAACATTTTTTCTGTTTCCTCAAATTCCACCACTTCGCCACTGAGAAAAAATGCTGTTTTGTCCGCCACGCGCACAGCTTGTTGCATATTATGCGTTACAATCACAATGGTATGTTTTGCCGAAAGCTCCATGGCAAGCTCTTCAATTTTAGATGTGGAAATCGGGTCCAGCGCACTCGTAGGCTCGTCCATGAGAAGAACCTCCGGCTCTACCGCAAGTGCGCGGGCAATACAAAGGCGCTGCTGCTGTCCGCCGCTAAGTCCAAAGGCACTTTTTCGAAGTCTGTCCTTACATTCATCCCATATTGCCGCCTTACAAAGTGCATTTTCCACAATCTCGTCCAGCCTCCTCTTCCCTCGAATGCCGTGAATCCGAGGTCCGTATGCAACATTATCATATATACTCAGCGAAAAGGGGTTGGGCTTTTGAAATACCATGCCAACCCGTTTTCTCAGCGTGGTTACCTCCATATCCCCATAAATATCCGCTCCCAAAAGACGGACATGCCCTTCAATTTTGCATCCGTCCACAAGGTCATTCATACGGTTGAGCGTTTTCAAAAATGTAGACTTCCCACAGCCTGAGGGACCAATCAGCGCTGTTATTCTCTTTTTTGGCAAACGCAAACTTACATCTTTTATAACGTGATTTTGGTCATACCATACGTGTAAATGCTCGGCTTGTATCATTTTCTTTTCCTTTCCCGCTTTGCTCTTCCCGTGGCTTTGGAAGCAATTAAATTTATAAGAAGCGTTACGGCGATTAAAAGCACCGCAATGGCAAATGCAATATCAAATTCGCCGCGTTCCTTTGCGTACATATAAAGTGCAACCGTGAGGGTTGCCCCTGCGTTTTGGGGACGTGCCGCCTCCCAAATCCCTATCATTTCATTTGCCATGCCGGCTGTAAAAAGCAGTGCTGCACTCTCGCCCACAATTCTGCCCACAGCTAAGATACACCCCGCCGTAATACCTTCTACCGCTCCGGGAAGCACCACGGTGCGAATCATATACCACTTGCCTGCGCCAAGGGAAAGCGCGCCCTCCCGCACGGAATGGGGCACCGTTTTAAGGCTCTCCTGCGTGGTACGGATAATGGTGGGAAGCGTCATAACCGTAAGGGTTAGTGCCCCCGCCAGAAGACTTGTGCCAAGACCCAAAACCCGTACAAAAAGCAACATCCCCGCAAGCCCATAGACGATGGACGGAATCCCCGCCAGCGTTTCCGTAGCAAATGTAATCAGCGCCGTCCGCTTTCCGGTCTTTGCATATTCTTGTAAGTAAACCGCCGCACCCACGCCGAGCGGTACAACGAAAAGAAGCGTCATGAAAACGATGTACAGCGTGTTTAAAATATTCGGGAGAATGCCGACGGTGTTTTTCAAAAAGCTCGGCTTCCCCAAAAGAAGCGCCGGCGAAAGATGGGAAACGCCGCGCCATAGAACATACCCGATTATCCCTGCAAGCAGTAAAAAAACAAGCGCTGCCGCACCATATAAAAAAACCAAAGCTATACTATCTTTCGCCTTTCGCACGCCTTCACCCCTTTCTTTTTATAATTCCAAGTATGAGATTTATAAGTATAATAAACGCAAAAAGCACAAGCGCAACCGAAAAAAGTGCCTGCCTATGCAGCCCCGAGGCATAAGACATTTCGCTTGCCACTGCCGTCGTAAGAAAGCGTACGCTTTTAAAAATTCCCGGCATATTGGAAACATTGCCCGAAACCATCATAACCGCCATTGCCTCGCCAATGCTCCGTCCCACACCCAATACAGCGGCTGTTACTATGCCGCTTCTTGCCGCCGGTAAAATGACACGAAATAAGGTTTCCGTCTTTGTTGCCCCAAGCGCAAGCGACCCCTCTTCGTATTCCTTTGGAACAGCACGGATAGCCGTTTCCGAAACGGAAATCACTGTAGGCAAAATCATCACCGCCAAAACAAGAATTGCCGAAAAAAGGTTTGCCCCGTCAGGAAGCCCGAATATATCCCGTACCACGGGAACGAGCACAAGCATGCCGACAAGTCCGTAGACCACGGAAGGGATTCCCGCAAGGAGTTCCACCGCAGTCCGTATCATGCGCCCAATACGGTTTGTTGCCACGCGCGCAATCCATGCGGCGCACAGAACACCAATAGGCACGCCAATAAGCATTGCCCCTAACGTTCCGTATAGACTCGTCAAGATAAAGGGTAAGATGCCAAAGGACGGATTTTTCGCCCCTGCCGCCCATTTGGTTCCCGTTAAAAAATCCAAAAGCCCGATTTTCGTTATTGCCGGTGTTCCGAAGTACAGCAAAAATCCACAAATCAAAACTACAAAGACTACGGCTATAAAGCCGCATAGAGTAAAAATCCCCTGCATCGTCTTTTCCTGCCTTTTTCTACCTTGTCGCATTGCATTCCCCCTGCCGCTTCACCGGTACTGCCCCCGCCTTTTCTACCAATATGCCTGCTCCTTCACTACTGCAAAAATTATAAAACTTTTTTGCGGCTTCCTTTTTAAGTCCTTCTTTCTTTGTTACCAACAAAAAGTCCCGACACACTTCGTATTCCCCGTTTTGAATTGTTTGCGTTGTAGGCAAAACGCCGTCCACCTTTAATATTTTAACACTATCCTTGACAGATGCAATGGACGCATAGCCTATTGCATTGGGATTTGTCGCTACCGTTTGAATAACATCGCCTGCAGATGTAAGCTCCTGTGTATACAGGCATCTGTCCTTCGTGTCGGTCACAGTTTCAAATCCGTCACGCGTGCCGGATGCCGCCTCGCGACCAATACATACCACGGGCGCATCTTTGCCTCCCACATCCCGCCAGTTCTTGCTTTCACCCGTATAGAGTTTCTTTATTTGGTCCACACTTAAATTTTCTACGGGATTTTCGTGATTTATAATCATGGCAATGCCATCAATGGCTACAATGGTTGCAGAAAGCATTTGTGCCTCCTCTTCCGTTAGCGTGCGCGTAGAAAGCCCGATGTCACTTCTCCCTTCCAACACCGCAGCAATCCCCGCCCCGCTTCCGGTAGGATTATACGTAATTTTAACCTTGTCATTGGCTTCCATATACGCCTCTCGCAAATATCCAATAACCTTTTCCATGGACGTGGACCCATCCAGCGAAACCATCTCCATGCCTTTTTCACCGCAGCCACTTAAAAGCCCTGCCGCTATAATGCCTGCCAAAAATATACGGATATATTTATGCATTCTTTCAGTCGCCTTTCCTCTTTTTCTTGTATGTAGACCCCATTTTGTTTCCGTAAATTAAAATTCCCATTTTTTCATTTTTTATTTGTCTGTGTTATACTTACGAGAAAAAGAGGTGTTTTTATGCGTAAAAATATTTTTAATTTAAGAAAACAAAAAGCGCAGCAGGTTTTCTACTACGCTCTTAAAACAGATATTTTTTTAATGTTTTCTTCGCGGTTTCCAAATGCGGTAATAAAGCCCAATTGCGAAAAGCGGAAACAAAGCGCCCGCAAAAAGTCCCAGCTTCATCCCGAATTCCTCAGGCGATAGCCCTAATACTTGCGCCCTGGATAGAAGCACCGGGGTTTTAAGCGCCGCATCCGTAATAACGCCCACGAGCTGCGGTGCTACGGACGCACCAAGGTCACCGCTTGCCGCCATCATGGCAAAAACAAAAACGCCGCCTGCCGGAAAACGTTCAGATGCCACAATCAGGCTGCCCGGCCAGAGCATGGACGTGCAAAAGCCTGTGAATGCACAGGTGAAAAGCCCCAGTAAAGGCTGCGAGGTGAGCACTGTAAGCACATAACAAAGCGTTGCCCCTACCGCGCCCCAAAACAGAACGCGCCCAATATTTTTCCCGAATTTTCCGTATAAAGAGCGTCCCATTCCCAACATGACGGAAAAAAGTGCCACCCCGAAAAGATCGCCAAAAACTTTTGGAATATGCAGTACCTGTTCTAAATACCCCGATGCCCATTGTGCCATCGTGCATTCTGCCGCACCGCCGAGAAACATTGCCGAAATACAAAGCCACATTCCACGTTTTTTTAACAAGGCAATAGCACCGGACACCTTTTCCGGCGTTTGCATTTTTGGAATTTTTACTCCCGCAAAAAGGCAGGCACCGAGCGCGGGAATGCTTGTAAGAAAAATTACAAGCCATTGCCAGTTTTTCGTTCCAAAAAGAAGCAGAAACACCGTGCATATGATAACCATCAGCACAACGCCCCATGCATACACAGAATGTAAAACGCTTAATTCTCTGTCCGGGTCTTCTGAGGGAAGTGCGGCAATCACGGGACTTATCAAAACCTCTCCCAGTCCACCGGATGCGGAATAAAGCACCGTCCCGATAACAAGCCCTGCATACACGGCATTGGGAAATAAAAACGGCCAAACACCATAGATGAATAGCCCAATAAACGTGAGCACCGGCGTAAACTTTATCGTGCGCGAAATGTTGAATTTATGCGAAAAGAATGAAAAAATCAAGTCCACAGAAAGCTGCGTGCAAAAATTAATAAGCACCAAAAGCCCCAAAAGAGAATACGAGATGCCGTACATGGAACGAAAGGTCAAAAATAAAATAGGGGCTAGGTTCGCCACTATGGACATGGATAAATTCGTTGTATAACATGCAATTTTGACGTGCCTATCATTTCTGTTCATACATTTCCCTCCAAAACCTTATGTAGTATACCATATTTCGACAGAATAGTCAAACCCGTTTTGAAAAAGCGAAGATGCAGTACACCTCACCCCTTGTGACCCGGCGCACTGCATCCTTGATTTTTATTTTTTAGTTTTTAAGCAGTTTCTATTTTGCTTTCTGCATGCAAGCCCAGTTCTTCTACTGCATTTTCGCGCATTTTATATTTCAAAATTTTACCTGCTGCATTCATCGGGAAAGATTCAACGAAGGTTATATAGCGGGGCACCTTATGCTTTGCCATGTTGGCAAGAATAAACGCGCGCAGTTCTTCCTCCATGAGTGTTTCCTCTTCTTTAATAATTACGCAAGCCATAATTTCCTCGCCGTACTGCTTATCCGGCACGCCGATAACCTGTACGTCCTTTACCTTCGGGTGGGTGTAAATAAAGTCCTCTATTTCTTTCGGATAAATATTTTCACCGCCGCGGATAATCATATCTTTAATGCGACCTGTAATCTTATAATAGCCGTTTGCATCCCGTCTTGCAAGGTCCCCTGTATGAAGCCAGCCATCCTTGTCAATCGCTGCAGCCGTAGCTTCCGGCATCTTATAATACCCCTTCATGATATTATATCCACGGGCAACAAATTCGCCGTCTACACCATCGGGAAGATCCTCACCGGTTTCCGGGTCAACAATCTTACATTCTACGCCGAAAATTTCCGAGCCGACAGTAGAAACACGGGCTTCAATGGAATCGGTTGTCTTACTCATAGTACAAGCGGGCGATGCTTCGGTCTGTCCGTAGGTGATACAGATTTCCGACATATGCATCTTTTCAACGACCTCTTCCATCACCTTTATCGGGCAGGGACTTCCCGCCATAATGCCGGTACGCATATGGGAAAAATCTGTCTTCTCAAAATCGGGATGCCCGAGCATGGCGATAAACATTGTGGGAACGCCATGGAAAGCGGTAATCTGCTCCTTGTTAATGCAGGCAAGCCCCTTGGACGGTGAAAAGGCAGGAATGGGGCACATGGTAACGCCATGCGTCATAGAAGCCGTCATCGCAAGCACCATACCGAAACAATGGAACATGGGTACCTGAATCATCATCTTATCGGCGGTAGATAAATCCATACAGTCGCCAATGGCTTTTCCGTTATTCACAACATTATAGTGTGTCAGCATTACGCCTTTGGGGAAGCCCGTTGTACCGGACGTATACTGCATATTGCAAACGTCATCCTTATGAATGGAAGCAGCACGGCGATACACCTCTTCTATCGGGGTGTTTTGGGAAAGTGCCATCGCTTCCTCCCATGTTTTACATCCTTTTTGTTTAGAATCTATTGTAATGACATTTCGTAAAAACGGCAGGCGCTTTGCATAGAGGGGCTTTCCTTCCTCAAGCGTTTCCAGTTCCGGGCAAAGTTCTCTGATAATGCCCACATAATCAGAATCCTTATAGCCGTCAATCATAACGAGTGTATGGGTATCCGATTGTCGCAAAAGATATTCCGCTTCATAAATTTTGTAAGCCGTATTCACCGTTACCAGCACGGCACCGATTTTTGTGGTTGCCCAGAAGGTAATATACCAAGCCGGTACATTCGTTGCCCAAATCGCAACATGGTCGCCTCGTTTTACACCCATGGAAATGAGGGCACGGGCAAACGTATCCACATCATCCCGAAATTCGCTATATGTACGCGTATAATCCAGCGTTGTATAGCGAAATGCATAACGGTCAGGAAATTCTTCAACCATGCGGTCCAGCACCTGCGGGAACGTAAGGTCAATCAACATATTCTTGCGCCATACATATTTACCCGTACCGCGGTCATTATCAATTAAATGTCCACGTCTTGTATTATCCTGCACATGCTCACTCATAAAGCTCATAAACTGCGGGAAAACAATGCCCGCGTCTGAAAGCTCCGGCGCCCAGCGCTTTACCCATTCTAAAGAAACGTACCCTTCATAGTTTATCGAGCGCAACGCCAAAAGCATATTTCCAAGCGGCAAATCGCCTTCGCCTAAAAGTTTATATACAGCCTTGCCATCTTGCATTACAGAGTCTTTAATATGTACATGCTTTATATATGCACCCAAATTCTGCAATGTGGTTTCCGGGCTTTCTCCGGCATATCGATACGGATGATGTAAGTCCCAAAGTGCCCCGATATTGTCACTGGGAACACGGTCTAAAAGTGCACGAAGACGCGCCGTATCAGCATACACGCCATTCGTTTCCACCAGAAGCGTTACGCCATGCTCCACTGCAAACGGAAGAAGCTTATTGATTTCTGCCAGGATTGCATCATCATCCACCTCGCCTTGCGGCTCCGGCGCAAAGTCTGCCAAAATACGGATATAAGGTGCTCCAAATTTTTCTGCAACTTCAATATACGAAAAAATCTCCGCCCGATTTTCCTCTTCCTTTTCCGTAAATTTCAGGCAACATCCTGTAGAAAGACAGGGAACATCAATTTTTTGCTCACGAAGTCTGGCAGCTGTTACCTCACACTTTGCAGGTGCAAAGGGAGAACGGGCATTCTCGCTTTCAATTTCACGTACCTCTATCCCATGGAATCCAAGGTCTTTAGACATAGAGCAAATGTCCATCCATGAATAATTTGGGCATGCAAGGGTTGAAAAAGCAAACTTCATTTTTATCATCCTTTCCATAAACTAAAAAACGCTTCCATCTCCATACGAATGTAAAGAGACGAAAGCGAAACTTCCGCGGTACCACTCTTCTTGGTAGTATTCTACCCACTTTACGGCATCCTGTAATGCCTTCCCAAATAACGGCGGGAATCCGGTCACGCTTACTTCCCGAAAGGGGTTCAGGTGACTGCTCGAAGGGGAGCTCGATCCTGCGGCGTACACCGTTTCGCAGCAACCAACGGCTCTCTCAAGTACGCTTGACAGGTCTTATACCTCGTCATCACATTTAAATTAGTATAAGTATAGCACAGCTTTTTTATCTTGTCAAGTTTTTTTTATAATTTTTTTATGTGCATACGAACAGAGAACAACACCAATCGAGGCCCCGGCACTGTCAATGCACACATCCGAAACCCTTCCAGCTCTGCCCAAAACGAAAACCTGGTGCACCTCGTCACTTATAGCATAAAGGACACAAAACAAAAATGCAAGCAGACACGGATAGCGTTTTAGTTCGAAGCACTTTGCTGTCCAAAGTGCCAATATCCCTAAAATCAGATATAAACAAAAGTGGGCGGTTTTTCGAACAATGGTTGTAAGGGCAGCGCTTATATCCGGTGCGGTTTCCTGTTCTGCATCAAAATCCGGAAAAACCTTTTTGATAACCTCTATCACCTTTTGCTTTACAGAGGAACTAAGTGCCGAGGATTCCTTTGCGGGCTGGGCAGAAAGCTGAAAAATCAAACCCATCCAAAGACACAGAAGCAGTATACTGCATATTTTCTTTCCCAAGTTTTTCCTCCCCTCCCTTTTTTCGTAAATGCTGCCGCTTTAGGGCAGCATTTACGAAAAAAGCGGGACGGATTTCTCCGCCCCGCTTTGCGCCTTTAGTATTTGAAAACAACAATTGCCTTTGCGTTATATGCGCCGGTGTAGTAAACCATGACCTGCGAAGCTGCATTCGTAACTTTTTCGTAGGTGCCAACCGTGTCAATTGTGCTATCCGCCAAAACCTTGGCTGCGTCACGGGTTGTGGTATAATCGTATACATATACCTTTGCGCTGCCTACATTGAAAATCTTCTGGTGCATCTGCTGAATGCCTGTTGTATCATCTACGGTTGTAGGTGTTACAACCAACTTGCCATCAAGATACGAAAGTGCTGTACCAAACATAAAGCCACCGACAGTACCTGTTTCGCCACGTGTTGTATCATTATCTATTTTGAAGAGGCGCTGTTTAATTGCCTGATCGGCAGATGCCGCTGCTTCTTCAAGCGTAATGGGAAGCGTCACATCTTTTCCTTTCAGCTCGGGCTTTTTGTTTTCCGGATCCAGATAGTAGATTGCCGGCTTTTTCGCACGTGTGGGAGAATTGAATTCGAGCACTTTTTCAATCGCAACAACCTTGTTGTCGGATTCCGCATAGCGGAAGATATCACCAAGCAGAAGCTTGCCCATCAAAATGCCGGATTCGCTGTTTGCAGAAACTTCTTCGCCGCTCGGGAATTTGCTGCCCTTCACTCTGTCTACAATTTCTTCACCCTCAGTTGCGGTGGAAACCTCAGATACCAGCATCATGGGAGATTTTTCGTTGATAGTTGCAAGACCGTAATCGCCGCCGACAAAGGAAAGAACATATTTTGCCGTGAAGGTGGAGCCAACATTATAGGCTTCAACGCGGTATTCTTTACCCTGAATAAAGGCAGCGCTAGCAGCTCGAATCTTATAATCATCTACCTCGGCTACGTTTGCAATCGGGATTTCCAAAATCTTCGTGGAGCTGTCTGCAATAAACTTAAGGCTGGAACCATCCTTAAACTGTCCGGCACTATATTTGAGCACCTTTTCAGCCTCGCCCTCAAGCGGGTATGCAAAGCTTACCTTAAGGTCATCTTCGCCCACGGATTTGTTTTCCATAACGGTGTCAATCATATCCACTTCGTTCTTAGCGTTTGTGGTATAGCGAATCAGCTGCGAATACGGTGTTACATTGATACCCTTTTCAGCCTTGCCAATGTTTGCTTTTGCTGCCGCAGTCTTCAATGTTGTGAGCGCATCTGCAACCTTTACCGAATGTCCGTCAATACGTACAGTATCCGCAAGATTCAAAATGCGCTGCTTGGTGGTGCCTGTAATACCATAAAGGTTTACACGTGTTGCACCGTCCACACCGTCTTTCTTATCTGCCGTAATCAAATATGCAAGATAAATATTTGCCTCGGTCTGACTGGAGGTTGCTGCTGCAATCTTTCCATCGGCATCAAGGTATATCGTTACATAATCGCCAACTGCCATTGCGGGCTTGGAGCCTTCATAATCAATAAAGTTGTAAGCGTAGTCATAGAACTGATTGCCGATTTTCTTACGTGTATCACTATCTGCTTCCGTTACCTTGCCGGAAACCTTCTTGGATGTTACGATACCGTTCCAGACAATTTTACCCTCAGCATCATCCTTAGACTTCATAACGCTGATAACATCCCATTCGGAGAGGGATTTTGCAATCGTTTCCGGTTCGCTTGTGCTACCGGTTTTGGTAAGGCTGAAGTATGCACCGGATACGTCAATCGGAATCACCAGTTCACCCGCGCCGTACTTTGCGTACACCTTGGGCTGCTTCTGGCTCTTATCCACGGAGTTTACAACGTAGTTCTGGTAAGAAGTTACAAATGCAACTTCTGCATCCCCGTCGCTATCATTACAGATAAGCTCAATCTGACCGGAGCGTACATCTTCAAAATCGCTCGGTTTGAAGGTGGGGTCATACTTGCCGTTATAAATAACCTTCACATCGCCAACGCCGATGCTCTTAGAACGGGTGCTGGTAGCAGATGCATAATAAGAAATGCTGCTTCCTTCCACTCTATCCATCATATCCGGTGTGATAATGGTGGATTCCGTCTTTTCTACCGCAATCTGGGTAATCTTATCGTTGCCGCCAAGGTCACCGTCTTCAACATAGCCGCTGATCTTGCGACCGAGGATGGACATGGTGTCAAACTTTGCAGGTACTTCATAGGTCACGGTTTTGCCTTTTATCTCAACGGTAATCTGGCGAGCCAAAAGACCTGTGGCACCCGTGTAGATACCGGTCTGCTGCACACCTGTTACAACACCCGTAATCTTTTCCTTGCCCTGGAACTTATCAAGAGCCGTGGAATCATTATTGATAATGGTTTCACCGGAAGAATCTGTTTCAGCTGTGGATACATCCAGACAGTTAAAGGTGAGTGTGGCTACCGTGCCGCGGGAAGCATAATCTTCCACGTTATTTACGGTTGCGCTCTTTAAAATACCCTTTTCTGCTGCTACTGCCATGTAACCGGAATACCAAAGGCTGCCCGCTGCAGTTCTGTCCTCAGCAATGCTGCCATATCCAAGTGTGCATACGAGCATCTTTACGATTTCCGTATACTTTACCGGGTCATCGGGACGGAAAGTACCATCTACGTAGCCGTTAACAATTTTCTGGTCGGCTGCGAGCTTTATGTACTTCTTTGCCCAGTGATTGGGCTCGTCCACATCGGCAAAGCCGGAGGGCACCGTGTCAAAAGCAACACTTTCCTGACCCATAAATGCAATTATGATTTTTGCAACTTCACCGCGGGTAATCGTGTTATCCGCACGGAAAGTGCCATCTTCATAACCGTTAATGATACCGAGCTTTACAAGCTCGCCTACCGCCTTACCGACGGTTGTGTTTGCGTCGATATCCTTAAGCTCTACCGTAGCCGCGGTTGTATCTGCAGTTTCATCTGCAAAAACAGCGCCAAACGGAACCATTGTCAGCAGCATTGCTACTGCTACTAAAGCTGCAAGGAATCTTTTACGTAATTTCATTGAGAATTCCTCCTTTTTGTTTTTCGCCTTCTCGGCTTATTGTATTTTACCATCATTTTTACTATAAAGTCAATAGTATTTTTATAATTTAACGAGAATGTAATATAAATTAAACTTCCGCTTCTTCCACACCTTGCTTATATGCCTTTTGTCTTTTTCTGTAAAACCAAAGTCCAAGTACGATAAGCACCAAAGAAACCAGCTGTGAAATTCGAAGATTTCCAATCCATAAGCTGTCTGTTCTAAGTCCTTCGATAAGGAAACGCCCTACGCCGTATCCTATCATATACAGGGCTGCTGCCCGTCCCGGAAAGCCGTGTTTTTTACGCGTAAACCACAGCACAAGAAACAGCGCAAGATTCCATAAGGACTCATACAAAAATGTTGGATGCACCGTCTGTCCGTTTACCAGCATCCGCCACGGAAGGTCCGTTTCCGTACCAAATGCCTCGGCATTCACAAAGTTCCCCCATCTGCCGATGCATTGCCCGATTAAAAAGCCATAGGCACCCACATCAAGAAACTTCCACAAAGGAAGTGCATGTTTTTTGCAGTAAAGCACCGCCACCAGAAGCACCGCTATAACACCACCATATATGGCAATGCCCCCTTCCCATATGTAAAACACGGAAAGAAGATTGTCCTTATACTCGGAAAACGAGAAAATAACATAATAAAGCCGCGCGCCTACAATTGCCGCCGGTAGCCCCCAAAGCACCATATTATAAAGATGGTCCGGATTTTCTCCCAATCGCTTTGTTTCTTTCGTCCCCGCCCATAAAGCAAGGATAATACCCGCCATGATTATAAGCGCATACCACCGAATGCCGCCGCTGCCAATTGGCAGCGGTATAGCAATTTCATTGATTGTAAATTCCAGTCCCAGACCCGGAAATCCTACTGTATTCATGCTTCATTCCCCCTTTGTTTCGGTTTTACAACGGACAGCACACATTTTTCTCCCCGGAGCCCTTCTTTAAGAAGCATTTCCACATCTGTTTTCTGAAGCTCCCGCACAATGCGCGGATAGGTGAGAAAATCACCGCCGCGAAACGCCATGGGCACAAAATGATGTGCGATTTTTTCCGCATCATCCATAAGGCGCACCGCCGCACCGAAAACGCTTCGTTTTACGCGTTCAAAAGCCTCATCCGAAATCCCTTCGTTTCGCACTTTTTCAATATGTGCCAAAATTTTTTCGCGCACCCGCAGGGGGGCGGGCGATTCTCCTTCCACCTGCATAAACCCGTAACCCTTTCCCGCGGAATAGCCGTAGGAAAAGCTGTCGCTTATCAAATTTTCTTCATATAATTCTTTATAAAGTGCCGTACTTTTTCCAAATAAGAGGGAGCCGAGCACCTCATATGCCGCATCGGCAAACACCGGGTCTTCCATCGGTTTTTCTTTAAAGCTTAGCGAAAAAATAGGTCTGGACACCATAAATTCCGCTTCCGTTTCTGTGGTGCAAACCATTTCCGGCTCCTCGGGAAGTGCAAATTCCACTTCCGGTGAGCGACGGTCCGTAGCTTCTTTTTCAACCGTTTCGCGCACCTTCTCCGGCTCTACATCTCCTGCCACAAACAAAATCATATTTTTCGGGGCATAAAACGCATTGTAGCATTGATACAAAAGCGTTTTGTCGATTTTGGCAATAGATTCCTTTGAGCCTGCAATATCAATCCGGATGGGATGCTTTTCGTACATGGCACGCAGACCGTTGAAAAAGCAGTTCCAAGTGGGGTCATCCCTGTACATATCGATTTCCTGTCCGATAATCCCTTTTTCTTTTTCTACATTTTCTTCCGTAAAATACGGGCTTTGCACAAAGCGAAGCAATACCCCGAGCGCCTCATACACATTGGCAGTTGCAGAAAACAAATATCCCGTCATATCAAAGGAAGTATACGCATTGGCAGAAGCACCGAGCGCGGAAAACTTCTCAAATACATTACCTTCCTCTTCCTCAAAAAGCTTGTGCTCCAGAAAATGCGCTACGCCGTCCGGCACACGAATTTTCACGCCATCTGCTGTAAAGCTAGAGTTTACAGAACCAAAATCCGCCGCAAAAATCGCATAGCTTTTTCCAAATCCCTTTTTAGGAAGCACATACACCCTAAGACCGCTTGTGTGCACAAACTCGTGCAAGATTTCTCCTATCTCCGGATACGTTCTCATTTTTCTTCACCTCCTGTGCCGTTTAGGAAATAGACGGTATCCATATGAATTTGACGCGCAACCGCCGGAATTTGTTCCGGCTTTACTGCCATAATTTTCTCAATTTCCAAATCAATATCCGTCATGCGCCCCGTAGGAAGCTGTCGTCTGTAATATCCCATCAAAAGTGAGGGGGAATCCTTGTAGGAACGAAGCTGATTGCAAATGCCCTGCACCGCGCCGGAAAACTCTGCGTCTGAAATCGTGCCGGATGCAATTTCTTCGCCTTGTGCTATAATGGCATCCAGCGCAACCTTATACTTTGAAAATTCAATACCGGATTGCACAAACAAAAGCCCTTTTGTCCGCTCCAGCGCGGACGATGCATAATAGCAGAGGCTCATTTTTTCCCGCACGTTATTAAACAGCTTTGAGGATGTGCCGCCGCCAAAAACGGCATTATATACAAGAAGCGCATAATACTCGTCCGAGGCAGAATCTATATCCGTCCGGTATCCGATAACAAGCTTCCCTTGCAGTACCGCTTCCTTGTCCTCTACATACTGTACTTCTCCTGCACGTTTTCGGGTGGTTTTCGGGTATCCGCCCGTTCTGTCACCAAGCACATCCGCCAGCATTCTTGCCCCTTTTTCTGCTTTTTCTACATCAAACGCACCGGTTATAAAAATATCCACCTGCGCGGTTTGCAGCATTTTTTGATAGAGCGTATATGCGCTTTCCGGCGTGATTGTATCCAAATCCTCTTCCCTGCCGTCTGCACGGCAGCCATACGGCTCATCTTTACACATTTCCTCGCTGCACCGCACAAGCGCATACCGCCGTTTGTCGTTCACAACGCCCTTTATGTCCTCGCGAAGTGCTTCCCTTTCTCTGCTGACAACCCCCGCATCAAACGCCGCATCCTTTATTTTAGGCTGACAAATCACCGTTTGCATAAGCGCTTGCATCTTGGAAAACAAGTCCTCACCCGCATATGCATCCGCAATACAATCCCCCACAAAAGAGATGGTATGCACCTCTCCCAGTTTTTCGGCGCCTGCCCGAAACCTTGCCCCATACAAAGTTTCTAGCTGCATATTCAGTGCCGTGCGGTCTTCAAAATGCGCGTTCCCCGCCGTCAGAAGCTTTGGCAAAAGTGCCAGCGTTGTTGCCGTTTCCTTTTGCAGGGGCATACTGAAATATATCCCCTGTACACAATTTTTAAACTTCCCGTCCGGCAGCATGTAAAGGGTTATGCCCTCGGCGAGTTTTTTTGTCTGTATATCCACGTTGCTACCTCCCTCAATATTTCCTTCTTATTATTTACAGGGTTTTCAATTGCATACACAAAAAGCTTCTGTAATGCTGCACCGATTTCCCTGCCGCAAAATCCTATATTCTGTAAGTCCGCCCCTGTGATTGCAAGCTGTGCAATGCTTTCCGGTGCGCCCATTTCTATCGCATCGTTCCATTCCCGCTCTTTTATTTCATCTTGCAAAAAAGCAAAGAAATCTGCTCGCGCTGTGTGCCGAAGTGTGGCAACATCCGCCACGATATTTCCGCCTGTTTTGTACGTTGCAAGCTCTTCTGCAGAAAGAATCAAATTACGTCCTGCACATAATGCGCGAAGTGTGTCTGCTGCCTTTTCTCCGCAAAGCTGCGCCCATTTCCCCGCCATAGCGGTGCAAGTGGCTGTCTTCTCCAGATTCCGCTCTGTCAAATCCGCCTGTGGCAAAAGGTACGAAAGCACCGGTTTTGCCATTTGTAAATCCGGTGCGGCTGCGTGCTGTAAAAGCTTGTGAAGTTCTGCAAAAATGCGTTCCCGGCTCACATGTGAAAGCGTATGCACCAGCCGCTCGGCAGCATGCGCCGTTTCTTCCTCTATAGAAAAGGAAAGCTGTGCGGCAAATCGAAATAGGCGAAGAATACGAAGGGCATCTTCTTCAAAACGCACCAAAGGCACGCCAACAGCACGCAGGATTTTCTTTTGTAAGTCTTCCCTTCCTGAAAACGGGTCACAAAACCCGCGCACAGGGCTATACGCCATGGCATTTACGGTAAAATCCCGTCTTGCCAAATCGCCGTCAATATCCGCCAAAAATGAAACGGAGTCCGGTCGTCGGTTGTCGGAATACGTACCGTCCGCCCGAAATGTGGTAACCTCAATCGTTCCCTCGGGCAAAACCACCGTCACCGTACCATGAGAAATCCCCGTATCCACGGTATGCGAAAAAGTCCGCTTTATATCTTCGGGGCGCGCCGCTGTTGTCACGTCATAATCATGCGGGCTCTTGCCCAGCAGCAAATCCCGCACGCATCCCCCGACAGCGTACGCCGAAAATCCTGCTTTCTCCAGTGCGTGGCAAACTTCTTTAACGTAATTCGGAAGTGGCAATTGCATCTTTTTCATTTCCGTATTTTTCAAAAATAAAATCTCCCAACTGCTTCATTGGATTGCGGGGACTTATGGTTCGTATTCCCTCCCGCAGGTTTTCGCGCCGCCAATCGTTTTGCAAAAATTGATATACCGCTTCCTCAATGGGACAAGTGCTGCTTACCGCCATGGCAAGCCCGTTGTTTACAAGAAATTCACGATTTCTGTCCTCATGCCCCGGAATGGGATTCATCA
This sequence comes from Clostridia bacterium, assembly GCA_045648645.1. GTDB lineage: Bacteria > Bacillota > Clostridia > UMGS1883 > UMGS1540 > SIG447. Next base: position 31,165 of record JAZROH010000074.1, read on the forward strand.
AAATCGTTGGGACGCCTTTAACAAGTGTTTCGGAAAGCGTAATCCCTCCCGGCTTAGTCACCATAAAATCTGCGGCATCCATCATTACATCCACATTATCCACATAGCCGAACACATACATTTTATGCATCGGCTCCAGTCTTTCAATATCCCGCCTTGCCCGGGCATTCTTCCCGCAAACACACAAAAGCTGAAAGTCCAAATTGATGTTATCAATCCGCTTTATACTTTTTGCCATATTGCCGTAGCCCATACTGCCCATCATCACTAAAATGGTGGTTTTGTCTTCTATTCCAAGCCGCTCCCGCGCTTCCGTCTTCGGTATAAACTGTGCAAATTTTTCACGCACGGGGATACCAAAGGGCAAAATCTTATATTCCGGAATCCCCTTTCGGGTGCATTGGAAATTCAAAAGCGGAGAGGCTGTAACATAATAGTCAAGGTGGGTATTTTCCCAAAACGGATGCATCGTAAAGTCCGTTACAATGCCGAAGGTGGGAATATCCCCCAGTTCCTCTTCCATATATGTAAGATGCAAGGCGGCAAAGAGATGCGTTGTAATAATTACGTCCGGCGCAAATTCTTCAATATGACGCAAAAGCTTTTGCCCTACAACACCATTAGCAAGGCGGCTAAACGAGAGTCCATGTGCCATGCTCTCGCTTTTTTCCGCTAGTCTGTACGCCCTTCGATACATACCGGAGGCATACTGCGTTCCTACCAGATATCCCTTTTCCAAAGAGTCGCTTAAAAGATGGTTGGTTTCCTTATAGGCATCGAGCACACGGCACTCTGCCCCCCGTGCCCGAAAATATTCCGATATCGCTAAGGCAGTTTGCGTATGTCCCTGCCCGGTAGAAATGGTTAATACTAAAATTTTCATATTATTTCCCGCCTTTCATTTGTCACCAAACCTACCGCATCCTCATACTATACTATTGAAACAGCACGGGGCTGTTTCACATAAGTATATTTTTAAGGAGGACTTTCTCATGAATTTATTTGGTGGATGTGGCTGCAACGGCAACAATGGTAACTCTTGTCTATGGATTATCATCATTCTTGTTCTGATCTTCTGCTGTGGCTGTGGCAATAACAACAGTATTTGCGGCGTAAGCAATAACAACAACGGCTGCTGCGACTGTTAATTTGCATCGAAAGCTATTAGAAAGGAGACATAACCATGAACAACTGCTGCGTATCTTCGAATAATAACTGCTGCGAATGGATTTGGTGGATTATCATCATCTTCCTGCTCCTAAACTGCTGCTGCGGCAACAACAGCCACGGCTGCTGCTAATCGCACGTCTATGGTCATGTGCGTAATTAAAAAACTACTTTTTTGTAGTGGGCGGATTTTATCCGCCCTTACGCGCATTACGCATTTTTCTCTTCCATATACGCTTTGAAAAGCGCAAGCGCCTTCCCACGGTGACTGATTTTATTCTTTTCCTCTGCATCCATTTCTGCAAAGGTTTTTCCCGTCTTGGGTACCAGAAAAACAGGGTCATATCCAAACCCGTTTTCTCCTTTTGGCGAAAAATCAATTTTCCCCGCGCATTCTCCGCGAAAAACCTTTTCTTCCCCTTCCGGCGTAATATAGGCAATCACACTGACAAATGCAGCCCCCCGCTTCTCTTCCGGTACATCCCGAAGCTCGAAAAGAAGCTTTTCAACGCGTTCTTCATCGCTTGCATCCTCTCCTGCATAACGGGCAGAATAGATACCAGGCGCACCGCCGAGCGCATCTACCGTAAGCCCCGAATCGTCCGCAATTGCCGCCTTCCCCGTAGCCTTCCATACGGCGCGTGCTTTTATAAACGCATTTTCTTCGAATGTTTCTCCGTTTTCCTCAATTTCGCCCGAAAAACCTGCCTCATGCATAGATTGCATTTCATAAGACGGTAAAATCCGCTGAAACTCCCGCATTTTCCCCATATTTCCTGTAGCAACTACTAACATGTTTTTTCCTCCCAAGTCTAAAATTCCTGCGCATCCGCTTTCCACCGGATAAAACGCAACTATACACACTTCGCTCGTGCGATACATTTGTTTCTCAAATGCGATATAACTCCATTTCATTCCGTTTCGATGTGCTATAAATTCCTCGTTGCGTTAGCAACATATCGCATCGAAGATATATTGCGTACAAAGTACATATTGCAAATTCCGTAAGGAATTTATATCGCTGCGTTGCTTTGCAACACTCGTGTCAAGACTGGAGAACAGTGAATAATAAGAACCATCACGAAATATACCGGAATCAAAGATTTCTATATTTCGGAGAACCTTGTTGTGCTAAAGCACAATAGGACCTACTATTTTTTCTGATTTTTCCTAAACAAATTTCATCAGAACCCGCGAGAATACTGGATTTTCTCGCATCCGATAGTATATGTAAATATTTATAATCGGCAAACTATTTTTTTAAATTTTAATTCTTGAAATATGCAGACATATTTATATTCCAAGGTTCAGCATATTTTTCTATCCATCCTTTATCCTTGTCACCATATGCCGCATAACCTGTTTCAAGTTTCCACTGGTTTGTATCAGTGTAGTGTATAAATTTCAAATAGTAGTAGTTTGAAATCTCAAAATGCCCATTGTTATGGTATTCAATACCCGCATCATTTAAACGACAGGAATATGTATAAACATCCACAGTTCCTTGCGTGTATTTATAACAACTATCTTGCTTGTAATATTTACCAAATCCGTCGGGAAGATAGTCTGTTAAAAGTTCAACCACTTTTTCTATATTCATATCATCGGTTAATTCTGAAGAAAATAAATTAATCTGAATAGCACCTACAAAATCATCGTGTGTTGGATGTTGAATAAAATAAATCAATGTTTCATCACTTGTTAATGATTTCTGTTTTCTCTCAATTGCAGCATGGTCAGAAATTGACAAAACTTTAACCTTATCTTTATCAACATCTGCGTAGAAATCTTTTGCATCGGCAAATGTGTCATAAATCAAAGGATGTCCTTCTTTACAAATTAAATTCGTATCAGAATACTGTTGGATTTCCACAAGTTTTCCTTGACTATCTAATCTATGATTAGGAGAACTTAAAGAAATCCCATAAATAATAACACCTATTAAAAGTGCAACGAAAAAGCACATTACTCCAAACATAAATTTAGTAAAGCATCCCCGCTTCTTTTTTTCTGGCTTGGGTTCATGATAAGGCATAGTAAGAACTTCCTGTTTTACCTGATTACAAAGACTTCTTTGTTCATCGGTCATTTCATCATTTGCCTTCTTGTATTCCGCAACTATATCAAGATTTGTATTATATCCTGTAACAACATAATTTATAAACCCAGAAGCATATATAGTTAAAGAACTATCAACTAAAATATTTTTGAAACTTCTACCAGATTGAAGTACAAAACTTTCCCGTGTTAATGGTTTTACAGCTGAAATCTTATTTACTGCAAAATCAAAGCTATCATCTTTACCAATAAAGACAACTCTTTTGTTTGTGATAATTAAATCACCTGCATTATATTTTCTTACATTCCCACGAATTGCTTGACTACCAGAACCACCTGTTCTATATGTCAGACCTTTTGCAACTCTCACACTTACGCCTGAAGATTTACCGCTATATCCCAACACTTGCTCTTTATCCTTAAATGTATAAGCAGGAGCAACATAAACTATCACTTCATCTGCTTGTGGGAAAAATCCATTGTATTTTACAATAGGGAAACCAACTTTTAATTCATATGGAGTAATATCCACATATGGATTACTACGATTATGTTCTTGTATCTTTTGCTTTGCTTGTAAAATATTATCCATTAGACTAATTACCTTCTTTCATTATAGCAGCTATAAATCTTCTTTGATCAATTCTTATACCCTGTCTTGACTGTATATCTAAATTCTCCATTGACTAGTTTTTGCTTGGAATAGGTACACTGAAATTTATCAAATTCATAATATTCATAGTTTTGATATTTTTCTGTTTGTAATTCACTCCAAGCTAAAGAAATTTCATCATCAGTTACATTTGAATTAGTCGCTTTTATAAATTTATAAAACAGAGAACTTATGGGAGTATCATCTGCTGATTCTAATCGATAATCAACAAATAAACCATTACTACTATCATAAATTATAATCCCTACATCATTCACTCTGATATTGGCACTAAAGTCATATGCTCCTTTGCTCACCATATCCTGCGTGATTTCAACATTTTCATCTTCTAACAGTATCTCATTAAAATTATTGATAAGTTTATTGATGGTTTTACTGGAATGATATTTTACAGTATTTGTGCTCTGTTGACAAGAAGTCAATAAAAAGACTAATGATATAACTCCAATCATTGATAAAATTCTTTTCATGTATGTTCACCTCGTTATAATTTAAACCTATGTCTATTTTTAAATAAATTTATTTAGTTTTTAATGATTCCAAAATCTTCTCATTGTGTAAACTATTAAAACCATCAACTGCATCTATATATTTCTGTTTACAATCATTCATTTTAAAGTTTCCAGTAATAACAATTAAGAAATCAGTTAAAGCACCTATTAATTTATCCATTTCTTCTATGGAAATATTTTCAAACAAAAATGGCATATGTTTTAACGGAATAGATAAATTAATCAAATCAAGTACTTCTATATTTACTTTGTATGATTCTCTATTCCCATCAAAAAACACTGTAATAAACATATCTAAATATATATCATTCGGTGCTGAATCTTGAATTTTTTTGATAATACTAGCATAAATCGTATATTTTTGCAAAATAGAATATGCAGCAAATCTTTTATCAAACAATGCAATTTTATCTTGGTTACCAGCAATTTTTTCTGGGACTCTTTTGGCCATCCATACAGCCCACGCAGATATACTAACACCTAAAATAACAAAAAATAATTGAAAATAATCAAACCAATTAGGTTGTCCCAGGTTGGTTATAGCATTTATCAATTTTGTTGTTTCATCAAAAATCCTTTCTATATCCATAATTGATTCTCCTTCACATATTCCAACATAGTTCTCTAATTTTCGACAAAGTTTGTGTCAAGTCAGGAGCAAAAAATTTAAAAGGAATTTACGGTCTTAGCCCCATTCCGCCTTCAAGCGTTAAGGTCTCTCCGTTCATATATTTAAAATCAGGTGAAGCAAGCTGAACACAAACTCTTCCGATTTCAAGTTCAGAGTCTCCAAAGTGGCCTGCCGGTGGCATTTTTACATTTGCCTTAAATGCGTCGGGATATGCTTTTTCAAAATTTTCAAGTTGTGCAGTCCATGCAAGAGGACAAACAACATTCGTGTTAATTCCATCCTTTGCCCATTCGGTTGCGGCAACACGGCTTAACCCGCGGATTGCTTCTTTTGCTGCCGCGTAGGAACATTGTCCGTAATTGCCGAAAAGACCTGCCCCCGATGCAAAATTTATAACGCTACCCTTTGTTTCTTTAAGATACGGATAACATGCTTTCATATAATAAAATGTTGCATATAGTCCTGAATACATCGCAAGATTAAACTGTTCGGTCGTGTGTTCCTGAATAGTAACGCCCGATGCAGATGCCTGCGCATTGTTAATAAGAACGTCGATTCTTCCGAATGCTTCAATCGTTTTTTCAACGACCTCTTTTGCTGTTTTTTCGTTATCATTTCCATCTGAAATATCTGCAGGAATGGCTAACACCTTTACGCCATACAATTTTTCAAGTTCTTCCTTTGCCTTTTCAAGCTTGGCGATATTTCTGCCTGTGATAACAAGATTTGCGCCTTCCTTTGCGTAAGCGGTCGCAATGCCATACCCTATTGACCCACACCTTCCATCTGACAGAGTCGCATAGCCTGCACCTGTGATAATTGCTGTTTTACCTTTTAAAAAACTCATGTTTTTTCCTCCTTTATTGTTAAAGTGAGCGTTTTAGATGCCAGTTATTTTTGTCGATATGTAGACTTCGTCTACTCGATATTTTCACCTTGTAAAACCGATATGTTTTCCCTTCGGTCAAACTCGATATGATATGAATTCTCGTCGCGTCAGCGACATATCGAGTGCAAAGCACATATCGAGTGACTTGTGACATATCGAGAATTCGCCAGAATTCATATCGACGATTTCATCTTCGATGAAATCATTATAGAATTCGTGAACGATTTAGATGACGGTTATTTTGAAACAAAATGTTTAATCTCGTTATCCAAATCATATATTTCTTTTTTTAAAAATTCTGGATAAATAACAATACTCTGCATTTCTTCAATTGGCATCCAACCAATAACAACATCACAGTTATCTTTATGTGAAACAAATTCTCCGTTATCAGGAATTTCTGAACCATCACACAGCTTGATTAAATAATAAAAAGCAATATTATGCGCTTTCTTACCATTCCATTCCCAAAAACATTCTTCACTCCATAACAACCGCTTACAAACTATATCTGCACCTGTTTCCTCTTTATATTCACGAACGAGTCCATCTTCCAATGTTTCACCTATTTTAACATGCCCACCAGGCAAAGCGTATTCATTACCATCAGAATCTCTTTGAACAAGTATTTTCCCATCTTTTAACAGTACACCAACTGTCCTTAAATCACATATGTATTCCTCTGTTGAAAATAGCCAATCTTTTGGTGAAATCATTTTACCGCTCCTTTATATGTGAAATAATTATTTGTTCTTCTTTGCAGTTGTGACAGATGCAATAAGCATTCTGCGAATCGTACCGCATTTATTGCTCAAATTATCATATATTGTCTTATCTATCGCATTGACCTTGAATAAAATTTCCAACCAATATTCTGTTTCAAAACACTCTTTAAGTGCTATTTCTAATTTGTTTATAAAATCTGCTTTACTCTGTGCATATTTCGCTTCATGGGAATTTGCACCTATCGACGAGCAAGAACGCAAAAGTTGATTTGTAAATACTGCTCTACCTTTTATATTATCACACATCATAGTTGTTTCTACTGTTAATTCAATTGCTAATTCCTTAATGGTCTTATCATTCATTTTAACCTCTTTCTGGCGATATACTCATTTCACTCGTGCGATATATTTTCACTCTGTTCAAATGCGATATAACTCCGCTTTGCTACCTTGCGATATGATATAAATTCCTTTTCTCGTCCCGAATGGACATATCGCATCCGTCAGGATATATCGCGTACGAAGTACATATCGCAAATTCCGTCAGGAATTTATATTGCTGAGTTTAATCGTTTCACGATTAGACTCATTATACCACAGCAGTCAAAAAATAACAATAGAAATATACAAATTAAAGAGAGAACAAAGAGGGCGAAAAAAGCAATATGCACTTTAAAAGGCATGTGCTTTCAAAGTGCATGTGTATACGTTTTATTTACTACATTCGCAAAAGCAAAGCATGCTTTCACGCATCAAATTACCATAACCAGTGTGCCTATGCCTATCAGAATGCAGCCAATAAGGGATTTCATGGTAAACTGCTCATGCAAAAACACGAAGGCAAGAATTAAGGTTATAACCACGCTCAGCTTATCTATCGGCACAACTTTGGAAGCCTCTCCGATTTGCAACGCTTTATAATAGCAGAGCCATGAAGCGCCCGTGGCAAGCCCCGACAACACTAAAAACACCCAGCTTTTTGTACTGATTTCCATAATCCCTTTTTGTGCACTAGTAAGAAATACCATGCCCCATGCCATAATAACCACAACCACCGTCCTGATTGCCGTGGCAAGGTTTGAGCTGACACCCTCAATACCAATCTTTGCAAGAATAGACGTAAGGGCAGCAAAAACCGCGGAAAGCAGCGCTAAAACAAACCACATTGTATATTCCTCCACATCTTTTTTCTTTAACGCAATCATTAAATAATATAAAGGTTAATAATATGCCGGACTGATTTCGCATTTTGTTATTTTATCTAAAACATTATTAACCGCAAATATATCGCCGTTTGGGGATACGATATCAAAATCAGAATATATATAGGGAGAGAGAAATTTGATTCCTTCCCCATCAAAGGTATAATATCCGTCATTTACAAGGCTTACGGAATACGGCGCATCCTCCATATGGTTTTCGGGTGCCCACAAGCATTTAAGATACAGCTTTCCGTTTGCTTTTCCTATAATCTTTATTGAATTATAGTCACCATAACAAATTTCTGTGCACTGTCCTTCTTTTGTCAGCTTCCACATTCTTCTGTTTTGCAAATAGTGCCTAAAGATTGTCTGGGCATAGTCTACCGTATTAAAATATATGTCCCCATCCAGTTCATACACATTTTCCACGGTTTTGTAACGACCAAGCGATAATAAATTGCCGTTTGCTTTAATAAAGGTGTAATCCTCTTTTCTTCCCCAGTTTGCGTTTTTACCGTAATTATAAGTATTCACTCTGACATCAATTACTTCCAGCGGCATGTAAGCATCCGGCGTCCATGCATTCACCGCATATCCCGCTTCTTCAACATCATCAGGCTTTATATATTCTTTTGCAGCCTCCGGAATATAAATGTCATCCAGTTTTTGTCCGTTATAATATACATACCCGTTCTCCACCAAAACTTCGACTTGGCTATTCGCTGGGCTGCCGGTTTCTTTCTCAATATAATCATTAAGCTTTTCTAAGTTTCCGGTATTATAATTCAGACTATAATACTCGGTTATATAGTCATGCTTTATGCTTCCATCTTCAGAAGGTATTTCTTTTCCGAAATATACGCTTAAGACAACATCATTTTCCCGTTTTTCTATAACGCTCCATCGGTCAGCCGTATTGTTTTCTGTGGTAATTCTAAAAATATTATTTTCAAAACAAATCTGCCAGCCAAAATTTTCCACCGCGTATTCCCATGTAATCGGGAAATAGGTTACACCGCGAAAGTTCAAAAGCGGGTAATTTTCTGTAGCATTATCTACCTTTTTGCCATTTACATAAATATTGTATCCTGTTGGAATAACGACCGAATTATATTTTGTGTTTATTGTTGTTTCATACAAAGGCAATTTCTCATCGCATGGATTATACGCCACCATAAACGCAGTGCCCGGGAGCCAACCGGTAGTAAGGTTCATGGCTCTTGCATATTCGTATGTCATGGGAAGATACGTTATCCCTTTATAATTTAAAAACGGATAAAGAGAATCTGCATAATATACCGATGCATCATCTATGATAATCTGATAATCCGGTATCACCGCCAAAGCATCATCATTTTTCGCGAATCCCTGCAAACCCAAACCACTCCATATAATAACAAGAAGCAAAAATAAGCTTATAGTTTTTTTCATACAGTATCTCCTCCTTTTTATAAAATTCTGTATGAAATAATTATACCATTTTTCAGGAGCTTTTGCAAGGCATACTACAAAAAACCGCGAAAGCTTTCGCCCTCGCGGTTTTTTATGTAAATTTTACTGTTCTATCGGTTTTTTCGTCACCGCTTTAATGACAAACAACGTTGCAATCATGAGGACAACGCCAATCGGCAGAAGCACATAGGCATTTTGGATAAACGCTGCCAAAAGATACATCACGAAGGAAACCGCTGCCACTGTAATAGCATAAGGCATCTGGGTGGAAACATGGTTTAAATGATTGCACTGTGCACCGGCAGAGGACATAATGGTCGTATCGGAAATAGGCGAGCAATGGTCACCGCAAACGGCACCTGCAAGACATGCCGACATACCAATAATGAGAAGCTCACTGTCACCGGGGAATATAGCCGTAACAATCGGGATAAGAATACCGAAAGTACCCCAGGACGTTCCGGTTGCAAATGCAAGTACACAGGCAACTAGGAAGATAATTGCAGGCAGGAAGTTTGCAAGCCCTGCAGCCGCAGAATCCATCAAAGCTCCTACAAAGTCAGCCGCGCCCAAAAGCCCGGTCATGTTTTTAAGCGCTGTTGCAAAGGTCAGAATTAAAATTGCAGGGACCATTGCAATAAAGCCTTTCGGGATACATTCCATAGCTTCCTTAAAGGTAACAATGCGTCTTGCCATAAGATAAATAATGGTAATAACAAGCGCCACAAGCGCACCCCAGGGAAGACCCACAGTTGCATCTGTGTTACCAAAGGCATCAATAAAGCTTTCGCCATCAAAGAAGCCACCAACATAGATAAGACCGATAACGCATATTGCAACGAGCACCAAAACAGGGAAAATTAAGTCAATAACGCGTCCCTTCGTGTTTTCTTCCTCTTTTTTAAGTGCTTCTGCTTTCTCGCCGGACGTATATAAATCGCCTTTATGGAGTGCATTGAATTCATGCAGCTTCATGGGTCCGAAATCAAATTTCATCAAAGCAATCGCCACAACGAATACAAGTGTTAAAAGAGAATAGAAGTTATAGGGAATGGCACGAACAAAAAGCTCAATACCGGAGTACCCTGTTCCCTTTGTAAATTCGGAAACTGCTGCCGCCCATGAAGAAACGGGGGCAATCATACAAATCGGTGCCGCAGTTGCATCGATAATAAATGCAAGCTTAGCACGGGAAATTTTATGTCTGTCCGTCACAGGAAGCATAACGCTACCGACTGTAAGACAGTTAAAATAGTCATCAATAAAGATAAGTACGCCTAAAACGAAGGTTGCAAGCATAGCACCCACACGGCTCTTAATATGGGTTTCCGCCCATCTGCCGAAAGCTGCAGAGCCACCTGCGCGGTTGACAAGAGCCACCAACGCACCTAAGATTACAAGGAAAATAAAGATGCCGGCTGTTCCCGATACCGCTGCAATAATGCCTTCATTTAAAAGATTATCCAGCGAGGCTACCGGCTGCCAGTTTGCAGAAAGTAAGCCGCCGAGCAAAATACCAATAAAGAGCGAGGAATATACCTCTTTTGTAATCAGCGCAAGCGCAATTGCGAGAAGCGGCGGGAACAATGCTAAAATGGTAGAATAATAGCGGCTTTCTGCAGGGACTTCGCCACTGCCTGCGCAAGCTTCACAGCTTGTTTTTCCGCTTTCAACCGCGGCACTGTCTTTCACAAAAGCCACATCACTTGCAAGCAAAACCTTGCTGCCTTCACCCTCACATGTACCACAGGACTCCTCGTCCACAAGACCTTCACCCGCGCAGTCCGGACAGGCAACGGAATACACAAAGCCTTCGCCTGCGCAATCTGCACAGTCCACAACCGCGTTTGTTTTTACGATAAAAGCACCTACAATTACAATGGCAAATACGCAAATAATGGCTATTGCTTTGCCGAGAATGCCTTTCTTCATAAAAACCCCTCCTTTTTTATTTTTCTTTTGTACATGCATATGTACTTATGGTAACATGTTACCATAAACGCGCAAAGCCTGTCAATACATTTTTCATTTTTTGTTGCTTTAGCGCGAAAAATGTGATAAAATAAACACATCAAATCGCAAAGGAGCATAAACATGTACGATACTGCGATTATCGGCGGCGGTGCGGCAGGTCTTGCGGCTGCCATTTTTCTGGCAAGGCAGGGAAAAAGCGTACTGCTGTGTGAACGGCTTCCAAGAGTCGGCAAAAAAATTTTATCCACCGGAAACGGACGCTGCAATATCGCAAACCGAAATATTGCCCCCGAGAACTACCATGGCGCGGATTCGTCTTTTGCCATGCATGCACTTTCCGCATTTTCTGTCCTGGATACCATGGACTTTTTTGAAAGCATCGGACTTTCTCTTACAGAAGGTGAAAACGGGAAGCTTTATCCGCAGAGTTTGCAGGCAACCTCTGTTTTGGATTTAATGCGGCTGGAAATTGCAAGACTTGGCATTCCCGAAACCGTAGACTGTTTTATTACAAAGCTTGAAAAAAAGAACGGCGTGTTTCACTTAAAAAGCGAAGACGGCAGGAGTTTTTCTGCCAAAACCGTGCTCTGTGCCACAGGTGGGAAAGCGGCTCCCTCTATGGGAACAGACGGAAGCGGCTATTCTCTTCTTACACATTTCGGACATACGCTTATAAAGCCGCTCCCCTCCCTTGTACAGCTCAAGACCGAAAAACCCATGCGGGCACTCAAAGGCGTAAAGCATGTGGGGGAAGCCGTCATCTATATTGAAGGAAAAGAGAAACGACGGACGCACGGGGAAATTCTGTTTACCGATTACGGCATTTCAGGGCCCCCGATTTTCAATCTTTCCCGCTTTGCCTCCGATGCGGTGGCAAGCGGCAAAAAAGTGACTGTCACATTAAATCTTTTCCCGCATTTATCCGAAGAGGGACTTTTGGCTTTTCTCCAAAAGCGGCGCCGTGATTTGCCACATCTTTCCGGCGAAAGCTTTTTGTATGGACTTTTGCCGAAGCTTCTGGGCAGAGAAATTTTAAAGATTTCAAAAAATGACCGCGATACCGCGCGGCTTCTGCATGCACTCCCGCTTTCTGCTGTGGGCGTGATGCCCTGGGCAAATGCGCAGGTTACTGCAGGCGGTATTGCCACAAAGGATGTAAACCCTAAAACCATGGAATCCCGTCTTGTTTCGGGTCTTTACCTTTGCGGGGAGATTTTGGACATTGACGGCGACTGTGGCGGATATAATCTGCAATGGGCATGGAGCAGTGCCTATGTTGCGGCACAAAATATTAGCGCTGCAAATTGATTTTGCGGAAAGGATTTAAAATGAATATTTTGATTATTGACGGACAGGGCGGCAGAATTGGGCGCGCCCTCATAGAAGGTATAAAAAAAGGAATGGGAGAAACGGCAGAAATCACTGCAATCGGCACAAACAGCATTGCAACTGCCGGTATGATTCGGGCAGGGGCGGATCATGCTGCAACAGGCGAAAACGCGGTCGTTGTGGCATGCCGAAAGGCGGACGTAATTGTAGGCCCCATCGGGATTGTCCTTGCTGACGCACTTTTAGGCGAAGTTACACCCAAAATGGCAGCGGCGGTTGCCGCAAGCGATGCGCGGCGTATTTTGATTCCGTTTCAAGGATGCAACACAACCGTGATAGGTGCCGCATCTCTTCCCCTTTCGGAGCTTGTACAAAGCGCAATCGCGGAAGTAGTAAACGCAGAAGAGGGACGCAAATCCTAAAGGATGCGTCCCTCTCCCTTTTTTAGTGCCTGTATAAAATCTTCTACTGTTTCAATCGGGCGCGGAAACACCATGCCCCCATTCCCCACGTCTTCTATGCGATGGGCATCGGAGCCACCCGTTCGCAAAAGCCCGTATTCCTTTGCCAGCGCTTCCTCCCTGGCATAGTCCGACTTTGCCATGTGGCGGGGATTTGCGTTACGCACTTCAAAACCATCTACATACTCAGGCGTAGGATTAGATTTCGGTGCTCTTGTGGGATGTGCCTGGATGATAAGCCCGCCGTTTTCACGTACAAGTTTTGAAAGCGAGGGCAAATCCAGCTTCACAAGTTCTTCATGTTCTTTATAAAAGTTATCGGAAAGACCGTAAAGCAAATAATCGTTTTCACATGCATCGAGCCGCAATTCCACGGCATATAAAACGCAAAGATTGTGCTTTTCGCCTTCCCGCCGTGCCGCTTCATACCCTTTTTTATGGGCAAGCAGTTTTTCTTCCCACGGTATATCCCCAACTCTTTCAAAAAAAGGTGTGAATAAATGGTCTGCAATAAACAAGGTGCTGTACCCGCTATCCGCATACAGCCTTGCAAGCTCTGCGCCGCCAAGATGCCCGCACCGGCTTACCTCCGCTGTGTGTGCATGGGGTTCTACCTTATATTCTTTTTGTTTATTATCCATAAGCTTCCTTTCCTATAACCAAAAACATCCGTCACGCATTTACATAACGGATGTTTTTTTAATTTATTCTTCGTCTTCTTCCGGCAAATCGCAGTTGTGGAACACATTCTGCACGTCATCGTTATCCTCAAGAACTTCAATAAGCTTATTCATTTTCTTAAGGTCGTCCTCACCGGAGAGTGTAACGGTTGTCTGGGGAAGGCGCATAATTTCAGCAGATGCAATTGTATACCCACCATTTTCAATCGCCTCACGCACCGCTCCAAATGCTTCGGGTGCTGTTACAATTTCAAAGAAATCCTCCTCGGCAGAAAAATCATCTGCGCCTGCCTCCAAGGCTTCCATCATAAGGGTTTCCTCATCTGCTCCTTCTGCTTCCACAACGATAACACCGCGGGTATCAAACATGAAGGTTACACAGCCGCTTTGTCCGAGATTGCCGCCGTACTTATCGAAGTAGTGGCGCATATCCGCAGCCGTACGGTTCCGGTTATCAGTAAGGGTTTCCACTATAACGGCAACGCCGCTGGGGCCGTAACCCTCGTATACAATTTCTTCGTAGTTATCCGCACCCTGGTCACCTGCTGCCTTTTTGATGCAGCGCTGTACGTTATCGTTTGGCATATTATTGGCGCGTGCCTTTGCAATAACGTCCTTGAGTTTCCCGTTAACCTCAGGGTCGGGGCCGCCCGCCTTTACGATAACGGAGATTTCTCTGCCGATTTTCGTAAAGATTTTCGCGCGTTGGGCGTCACTTTTTTCTTTTTTATGTTTAATGTTGCTCCATTTAGAATGTCCTGACAAGATTATCCCTCCATCTTAATCTTCAGTTTATCGAAATATTTCTGATTGAGTACCAGCCCCAGCTCCTCTGCCCAGGCATTTACCTGCTGTTCAAGCTTTTCGCTTGTAAGCTCGGAAGTTACTGCAGAGATGGCACTATCGTAATTGGTGCCTTCTTTCGGCAGTTCATAACGCATCAGGATATGATAGCCGTAATCGGTAGCAACAAGCTCTGTGGTATATGCACCGATTTCAAGCTTCATGGCAGCTTCTTCAAATTCCGGCACCATCTGGCCGTTATCGGTCATAACATACCCGTCGCTTGCAAGCTTACCTGTTTCGTCGCGGCTATCGTCAGAATGCTCGTTCATAAGGGCAATGAAGTCCCCACCGGCATTCAGCTCTGCTAAAATGGCTTCTGCTTCTGCCTTTGCCTGTGCATCATAGTCTACCGGCTCGGCTTCAGGTGCTTCCTCTTCTACCGGTGTTTCTTCCACGGGTTGTTCAGAAAGCGGACCTTCCTCTTCATCTAAAATTTCTACATTTTCCGGTGTTTCTTCTGCCGGTGCCTGATTGGAAATCAGAATATGGCGAACAAAAACATAGTCTTCGTTATACTTTGCCTGAATTTCTTCTTCCGTCGGCTCCATGAAAGCATCTTCTTCGGAAAGCTTTGTCATATAAGCATTTGCGTATACGCTTCTTTCTACAATTGTATCCAGTGCCTCCAAGGTAATACCCATTTCTTCAAGTGCCTGCTCGTAGCCGTAGCGACCGCCAAGCTGCTCTATAATTTGTTCCTTCTGGGATGCAATCTGTTCCTTATCGGCATCGGTAAGCACATAGCCTGCAGCCTTACCTTTTGCTTCCAGCGTCATGATTGTCTTTACACTTTCTACAGCCTTTTCCTTTGCGTATTCTGCTGCAGTTTTGTCATCCAGCATAACCGAATTCCAGTCTTTATCCTCGGAAATTGTCAGCCCCTTATTCTGGGCTTCCTGCATAGCCTGTGACTTACCGCTCTGCAGATAATACATAAATTCCGGTTTTTGCATTACTGCGTCACCCACTGTGGCAACCTCTGTTACATTCACCGCGTTACAAGCGGACAGAAGCATCAGCGCTACAACCGCCAATGCAAGCAGCTTCATTCGTTTCATACTCTTAGTCTCCTTTTCTTTGTAAAGATTTACATACTTTATAATGATACTACATTTTGGTTATATTTTCAAGTCTTTTAATAATTTTTTTAATTTTTCGGTATCATTTTTATTTTTCAGGAAGCCTTCCCGTATTGCCAGATACGGTCTTTCCCCTGCGTTAAACAGAAGTTTTCCTCTGTTTTCGTCCATAACACGGCTTAAAATTTCCATATTGGGCTTCTTATCATAATACAAGATAATTCTGCCGCCGCTCTCGGTTACTTCCCCTATGCCCGCCTCCTCTGCGTATACACGGAGAAGCGCCACATCAATCAGCCGCATAACCCGCGGAGGCGGGTCGCCATACCGGTCAATCAGTGCGGCTGTAACCGCATCTGCATCCTCCTCGCTGCTGATATCCGCCACAAGCCGATAGGCTTCAAGGCGTTGCCGCGGGTCTTCCACAAAGCTGTCGGGCACACCGGCATCAATAATAAGGTCGATGACAGCTTCCGTTTTTCCTTCCTCGCCTCGCATTTCGGAAACAGCTTCTTCCAGAAGACGGACATACATATCATAGCCGACGCTTGCCATAAAGCCGTGCTGCTCTGGTCCCAGAAGATTGCCTGCCCCGCGGATTTCCAAATCCCGCATGGCAATTTTAAAGCCTGAGCCAAGCTCCGTAAATTCCTTTATGGCAAGAAGACGCTTTTCTGCAATCTCCGAAAGGGCTTTATCCCTCTTAAATGTCAGATATGCATACGCCACTCTGCCGCTTCTCCCTACACGCCCGCGAAGCTGATACAGCTGCGCAAGCCCCATATGGTCTGCGTTTTCTACAATTAAAGTATTTACATTTGGAATGTCAATCCCCGTTTCAATGATTGTCGTACTTATGAGAATATCATATTCGCCGTCAATCATACCGGTCATAACCTTTTCCAGTTCTTCCTCATTCATGCGTCCGTGCGCCACGGCAACGCGGGCATTCGGCACCATCTTACGGATAGACTCCGCCACACGGTAAATGCCCTGAATGCGGTTGTATACATAATATACCTGCCCCCCACGTGCCAGTTCCCGTTCCAGGGCATCCTGTACTACGCCCGTATCATATTCAAAAACGTAGGTTTGAATCGGTTGCCTGTCCTCCGGCGGATTTGCCAGGACGCTCATATCGCGAATCCCTGTCATTGCCATATTGAGCGTACGCGGAATGGGCGTAGCAGTCAGCGTCAGCACATCGACGCCGTTTTTCATATCTTTAATTTTTTCTTTGTGTCCCACCCCGAAGCGCTGTTCCTCATCGATAATAAGAAGTCCCAGCCGTTTATACGTTATCTCATCGGAAAGCAGGCGGTGTGTACCAATGACCACATCCACCTCCCCCGTTTTCAGTCCCTCGATAATTTTCTTTTGCTGTGCCCCCGTGCGGAAACGCGACAGCATTTCCACCCGCACAGGGAAGTTTTCCATTCGTTTGGCAAAATGATTATAGTGCTGTGATGCCAAAATTGTGGTAGGCACAAGATACACACATTGCAGTCCTTCCATAATGCACTTAAAAGCCGCACGAATTGCCACTTCCGTTTTGCCGTAGCCCACATCGCCGCATAGAAGTCTATCCATCGGGCGGGGGCTTTCCATATCCTTTTTCACCTCGGCAATACATGCAAGCTGGTCGGGCGTTTCCTCATAAGGGAATTCACTTTCAAAATCTGCCTGCCAGGGTGTATCCTTCAAAAAGGCGTGTCCTGTCATCTGGCTTCGTGCCGCATACAAATCCACAAGCTTTATGGCAAGCGCACGAACAGAGTGCTTTACGCCGGACTTGGTTTTTTGCCACTCGCCACCACCCAGACGGCTGACCTTCGGTGCAGGTGCATCTGCGCCGGCGTGAGAGTACTTATACAGCAAATTCAGCTGTGTTACAGGTACATACAGAAAGTCATTGTTTTTATAAGAAAGCTTTAAATAATCCCGTTCCACACCGTCTGTTTCGATTTTTTCCATGGCAACAAATTTACCGATACCATGCACACGGTGTACAACATAATCACCGATGGAAAGCTCGTCAAAGCTGCGAAGCGCCTTTGCACCGCCCACCGCCGTTCGTTTCTTTTTGTTCTGTTTGACAAAGATATCACCGCCGCTTATAAATACGGTTTTAATGCCGGAATATACAAAACCCTTTGCAAGGGGCAATGGATAAACTGCCGCCGACCCGCGGGGCACTTCCTCCCCTTCCTTCGGAAAAACTGCCGTGATATTGGCTTCCAAAAGTGCCTCGGCAATGCCTTTTGCCCGCGAGCTGCTTCCTGCCAAAATGTAGATAAAATACCCATTTTGTTTCCAGCGTGCTACATCCTCTGCGAGAAGATTCATTTTGCCCGCGTAGGACGCAAGCGTCACGCCCCCGATGCGAAGCGTTTCTTTCGGCTTAAAATCAGGGCAAATCTGGCTCATGGCAGAAAAGCCCACAAGCTGTCCGCGTTTCATTTTCGCCATAGACGCGGCATAATCGCGGATATAGCGTTCCTTCGGCTCTTTTATAGTCCCTTTAAGCACCAGTGCCGCCACACGCTCTTTAATACTTTCGGCATACGCCGCCGCGCCTTCAGAAACGCGCTGCGGTTCATCTAAAATAAACACCGTATCCTCGTCGAAATAATCCAGAATATCGCCGTCATCCCCGTCCGCCGCGGCGGGAATGATGCTTACCGAAGGCAGTGCCCCCGTGGACTGCTGGGTAGCAAGGTCAAACGCACGGACGCTGTCTACCTCCGTATCAAAAAATTCAATACGCACCGGCTGTTCTTCTGTGGGGGGATATACATCCACAATGCCGCCGCGCACGCTAAATTGCCCCGGACCCTCAATCATAGGTACGCGGCGATAGCCGATTTCCGAAAGCACCTCCGCAATGTCTGCAAATACATCGCCCGGTGCGAGGGTAATCGTTTTATATTTTTTCGGCGGTAAAATGTAATCTAAAAGGCAGCCTACACTGATAACCGCCGTATCCCCTTCTAAAATGCGATAAAGCGCGGAAGCCCGTGCCCGTGGAAGCGCATATCCTGTGCTTTCCGCCAGATGCTCCATAAAGTCGCCCTGCGGAAGGTGGGTTACCGTTTCAGAGAAGAAGGACAAATCCTCCGCCATTTGTCTTGCCGCGCTTTCGCTCCAGCTTATAACAATGCCCCGCTTTCCGGTTTCCCGAAGCATCGCGGCAATCAGATGTGCCTTCTGCGTTTCCGCCGCGCCTACAACATGAGCAGCGCCCCTTTTATCGCGAACGCATGTCTTTAGCGCTTCAAACTCCGAAAGTGCGCCAAGCGGCGCGAAAAATTCTCTCATTCCGCCTCCGTTTTTCCAAATCCGTTAAACCGGTTCATAGCTTCCCCTGCGCCTTTTTGCATAATGATTTCCATAATTTCATCCGCCACTTTTATACAGCGGGTGACGGCAATCCCGTCCTCTTTCGAAAACGTACCGAGTACATGAGAAATCATATCGTGTGCAGCACCGCCCACGCCGATTTTAAGACGTAAAAATGCGTCACTTCCCAAATGGTACAAAATGGATTTAATGCCGTTATGCCCGCCATCGCTTCCGGATGGGCGAATGCGAAGCCTGCCCACAGGAAGTGCCACATCGTCCTGTATAATTATGATATTTTCCGGTTCCAAATTATAATAGCGGGCAATTTCGCCCACGCTCTCCCCGCTTGCATTCATAAAGGTGGAGGGCTTTGCCAAAATAACCTTTTCTCCACCTACGATGCCCTCGCCTATAAGCGCTTTAAAGCGAATTTTCTTTACGGGAATATTCCATCTGTCTGCAAGATAGTCTATTGTTTTAAAGCCAACATTGTGGCGCGTGTCTTCATACTGTCTGCCCGGATTTCCGAGCCCTGCAATCAAATACATAGCTTCTCCTTTTATAAGTGCATCCGCACATATTCATCAATAAGTGCCGACTGTGCCTCGATAAAGGCGCGCCCCTCGCGGGTTTTCACCACCGCACGCATGGCGCGGGTGACTGCCTCGCAAAATTCGTCCGTCAAATCCTGCGGGGAGAGCGGGCACATCGCCGTTGCCCTCGGGTCATAGATTATTTTCATCCGCTGTCCCGGTTTTTTATACGGAACAAGCGGAAAAATCCTACACGCAAGCGGACGAAGT
>JAZROH010000075.1:0-1748 GCA_045648645.1 Clostridia bacterium
GGAGGAAATCGACTTGGAGAAGTATCTGAATCAGATTCCGGCCCATGTTGCCGGACGCATCAGGTACAACCCGGCCAGCATGCTGAAAACAGTACTATTCGGATTCATGACCTACGGTTATATCTCACTGCGCGAGCTGGAGGATAACTGCAAAGTCAACCTGCGTTTCATGTATCTCATGGAGCACAAAACACCATCTTACCGGACCTTCGGCTATTTTATCAACGAAGTACTAAAACCGTCAGTGGAAGAATTGTTCAGTGATATCAACAAAAAAATATTTGCCGAACAGCATATCGACCTAAGCCACCTGTATATTGACGGCTCAAAATTTGAGGCTAACGCCAATAAATACAGCTGGGTATGGCGCAAGGCAACGGAAAAGTCCAGATACCGCCTGTTTGCTAAAATCACAGCGTTGCTGGACGAAATCAACGACGAGCTGGCTGGCTTTGGCATCAAAATTGAAACGAACACGGAATATGTTCCAGCCTATTTGGACGAGATAATAGAACGATATACCAAAATACAGAATATCGATGAAAACAGTTTCGTACACGGACGAGGCCATCATAAGACACCGCAGCAACGTCATTTTGAGCGTCTGCAGGAATATAAAAACAAGCTGAGCGAATATGTTGAAAAACTGGACACCTGTGGGGATGGCAGAAACAGCTATTCTAAAACGGACACATCCGCCACCTTTATGCGGATGAAGAAAGATTATATGCGCAATGACCAGCTGCTCCCTGCCTACAACGTTCAGTTTGGCGTTGCAGACGAATACATTGCAGTGGCAGATGTTAATCACTACCGTTCCGACATGGACTGCTTTGTTCCTTTAATGGAGCAGTTTCATAAGATTTATGGTTTCTATCCGAAATATCCCGTTGCCGATGCAGGCTATGGCTCATATAATAACTACATTTACTGTGAGCAAAAAGGCATGGAGAAATATATGAAATTTCCCATGTTCAAAAAGGAAACTACCGACCAAAAGTATCGGGATGACCCTTTTCGTACCGTGAATTTCAAGATTGACGAGGAAGGCATACTTCGTTGCCCAGCCGGTAAAGCTTTTCACTTCCTATATCGCCAAAACGTACGAGGGAATAAATATGGTCGCCAGGAAGAAGTTTATCGCTGTGAAGACTGTTCCGGCTGTCCATATGCTTCCAAATGTAAAAAGACAGACAAAAACAAGACCATACATCTGAATCAGGAACTTACCGCAATGCATCAAGAGGTTGTGGATAACTTGGAAAGCATCCATGGAGCACTGCTGAGAATGAATCGTTCCATTCAATCGGAAGGTACTTTTGGCGTAATGAAATATGACCGTTGGTATAAACGAGTCGTAAGAAAAGGCATGGAGCAGGTAAGATTAGAGATTTTTCTAGTTTCTATAGGGCATAATCTTTATAAGTACCATAATAAAATCAATCGCACAAAATTAGCCGCATAAACAGAAAGTAAGTTCTATGGGGAAAGGGGCATTGCGCCCTTTTTTAGATTACAATGATATAAAATACAAAATTGCGCAATAAAAGGACGCTGTGGATAAAATACTTTCGTATTTCATCACAGCGCCCTTTTTTGTATGTGCCCTAATGTTAGTGCTATTTGTTAATATGGAAGGAAAGTGCGTTTTCGTCCTATGCATCGGGCGATTTTGACCTGTGCAGGAGTCAGATTTGACTAATGCATTGGTCATTTTTGACTTTTGCCTTTGAAAATCCTCATTGGTA
>JAZROH010000076.1:0-13615 GCA_045648645.1 Clostridia bacterium
CGGGAAAGCCCCTGTAGGCGTTGCCGGAAGATGCGGCGGCGTGCCGGTCATCGCTATGGTCGGCGGTATCGGGGAGGGCTTTGAAGCGGTGTATGAAAAAGGAATTACTTCGGTGTTTTCCGTATTTGCAAATGCCATGCCTCTTTCTGAAGCTATTGAAAACGCCGCACCCATGATGCTTTCGGCGGCGGACAGGATGTTTCGGATTATCCGCGCAGGCATGCAGATATAGAAGGCGGGAAATATAGAGAAGAAGCCACGATGATAATACATCATGGCTTCTTTGTTTTATCCAACGGTAATTTCATGCGTTTTGCCGTCATCGACAAGCTTTATATTTTCACTTTTCCCATGCACAGAAAAAACATACATGGTGCTTCCGTAGCGGTAACGGAGTGTAAAAGGAGTGGGGATAACGGGAGCGAAGGAAACGGTGTCCCCCTTCTTTTGAAAGCCGAGAATATACCGAATACCAAGGCGGTACATCCATGCCGCCGCGCCTGTATACCAGCTCCAACCGCCGCGTCCTTCATGTCCGGGTGCAGTATAAATATCTGCCGCCATAACATACGGCTCTACCTTATAGGTGCTGACCTCGGCGGGCGTTTCCGCATGCAAAATGGGACTGAGCATTCGAAAAAGCTCCCATGCTTTTTCTTTTTCGCAAAGCTTAGCAAAGGCAATTACAGCCCAGATGGCACCATGGGTATACTGCCCGCCGTTTTCCCGAAGCCCGGCAGGGTAGCTTTGGATATAACCGGGATTTGGGGTGCTTTTGGAGAACGGGGGTGCGAGCAGACGGAGGATGCCGCGCTCTTTATCCGTAAGAATACGATAAACGCTGTCCATGGCGGTTTTGAGGCGTACCCGGCGTGCGCCGCCTGCTATGACTGCCCAGGCTTGACTGATGGCATCAATGCTGCATTCCGAGGAGGCGGATGTGCCAAGCGGCGTTCCGTCATCAAAAAAGGCGCGGGCATAATGGGTGTCGTCCCAGCCCTCCGTTTCTACCGCCTCTAAAAGAAGGAGTGCCTCTCTGCGATAGCGTGCAGCACGCTCTGTTTCACCGTGTTTTTCGGCAACGGGCGCGAATTTATCCAGTACCGCTTTTAAAAACCAGGCAAGCCAAACGCTTTCGCCTTTGCCGCCGAGACCGATAGCATTCATGCCGTCATTCCAGTCCCCGCCGCCCATAAGCGGCAAACCATGAACGCCTTTTTGGAGTGAAATTTCAATCGCACGCACGGCATGCTCATAAATGGTGTATGGCTCTGTGCGCTCTTTCACAAAGGTGTAGCGTTCTTCCTCGCCATCGGCAAGCGGCGGCTCGATAACGAAGGTTTCCTTTTCGCCCCATATGCTTTCATCTCCGGTTTCCTCCGCATAAAGGCAAGCAACATATGGGAGGAAAAGACGGTCATCGGTAAAACGGGTACGAACACCGGTTTCGTCCGTGTGCCACCAATGAAACGCATCGCCCTCGGCAAATTGATGTGCGGCATGCAGCAAAATTTGCTTTTTAACAAGCGCCGGCGCAATATCTAAAAGTGCAAGCGTATCCTGCAGTTGGTCGCGGAAGCCAAATGCGCCACCGGATTGATAAAAGGCGGTACGGGCGAAAATGCGACAGGCAAGCGCTTGATACAAAAGCCATTGATTTAATAAAAGGTCGGTGCTTGCATCTCCTGTTTCTACAGTTAGACTTGATAGCTTTTCCTTCCAGTAGGCATGACAAGCAGCAAGGGCTGCATTTGTATCCACTTTCTCTGGATCGCCCGTACCCAGTACAAAAGAAATCGCTTTAGTTTCTCCTTTTTTGATGGAAAAGGAGGTGCGGCAAAAAATCGCATTGCCCCGCTTTCCGCAATTGGCTTCCGCATCTGCAAAAAGATATACCTCTTTGGAAGCATCTGATTCGGCATTTCGAAAGCGCACAAGGCTTCCAGCTTCCAAAACAGTAATGCGATCCGGCGCGGGATGTGTTCCTAAAACAGGAATAAGACTATATTCCGCTACCAAATTTCGGTTTTCTTCCGTCCGGTTTGTAACGGAAAGCTGTATGATTTTTTGCGGGCTATCGGGGGGCGTGAAGAGGGTTACGGTATGCAGAATATGGCGCGTAATACGTTCGTAAATAACATACCCTGCGCCGTAACGCGTGCGGAAAAACCCCTCTTCGGGAAATGTTGCCGCCATAGGTGACCAAATATCCTTTCCCTCTTTTATGGTAAGTGTTTCGGAAAGAGGGTCGTGCACCGGGTCATTAAACCAGGGGGAAAGGCGAAAACTTTGACTGTTTCCGCTCCACGTATAGCCACTTCCGCCTTCTCCGGCAATAAAACCAAAATTCTCGTTTGCAACTACATGCACCCATGGCAGCGGCGTTTGTCCCGCGCGTGTCATTTGAATAACGTATTCACCTTTTTCGCGGTCAAAACCACCGCGTCCGTTTTCAAAGAGAAGGGAAAGGGGCGGGAGAGGTTCATCCCCTTCGTTTTTCAGAGGTGTTTTTGCTTCCGGTAGCGGAGAAAATGCCGGAAGACCGGAAAAACCGCCGGATGCGTTATCCATATATAGGCAGGACATGGCGAGAAGAAGAGAAAGGTCCGCCGTTTCCAAATCTCTCCTGCCGAAAATAAACATTCCTTCGGTTTTTTGTTTTTCTGCCATTTGAAAAACGGGACGTGTATAGCCACCCGGCTCGTCGCAGAAAACAACTAAATCAGCGCGAATGCCATAGCTTTTCCAAAAGGCAATTGCTTTTATAGCTTCCTCTAAAAATGGCGCATCCGCAGGCTCTGAAAGCCTAATTGTCACAATCGGGAAATCTCCCGAGATGCCGAGCTTCCAAAGTCCTTTTCTGGAAAGAAGATTTTTTGCGCGTGCCTTTTCAATTTCGGGTATCTGTGCACCTCCCGCTAAAAGAAACGCAGCAGCATGCAGAAAATGTTCTTCTTCTCCTTCTTTGAAAAGAATAGATGCATCCCGCGGTGCAGGCGAGAAAAGGGAAGGACTTCCGTTTTTATATTTTAAAACCGTTACGGTAGCTTTTTCTTCTGTTTCCGCAAGTCCCGACAGGAAGGTTACGGAGCTGCTCATGCCGGGCTCGATGGAAAGACGAAGCTTCAGTGCAAAGCACGGGTCTAACACTGTGCCTGTTTTCCCCGCGAGAATACTTCCCGAAGAGAGAGAAATGGGAAGAGAATTACATCGACCGAAAAAGGAGAGCCGGTCGGTGTCGAACTGTAAATCTCCTTCCATCGTCCCTTCACAAATGGCAGTGGCAAATCCTACGAAGCTTTTTTCCGCGGCGCTGCGTCGGCTTCGCACTGCATATAAAGTACCGTCCTTTTCTTTCGTGGTAATGAAAAGCTTTGAGAAGGCGGGGTGGGCATTTTCTGCGCCCTCTGTAGCAAGGGAAAGTGCAGTATAGTAATATACCTCATAAATGCGTTTTTTTCCGCTTTGGTTTACAAGCGTCAGCCGTCGTGCTTCCATATTGTCTTCTGCAGAAACGGAAACAGAAAGGCGTGTGGTAACGGCATTTTCCTCTCCAATATATTCTGCACGATTATCGGCGAAAATGCATTTTGTCCCATAACCATCCAAAACCTGTCCGGTTACGGTGTTGATAATGCGGATGTTTTGTCCGCCGCCGGAAAGCGGAGAAAACGTGTTATATCGAACACCGTCCAGCATGCTTGTTCCGCATCCGTCCGTATCAATGTGCACATGATAACTGCCGTTTGTCAGGAGTTGTATGCTTTTGGGATACGTGCTTTCCCGCCCGAGAGTGCGCGTTGCATGTGCATTTGCCTGCCATTTGAAACGAACGGGGGAAACACGGGGATTTCTGTCTTTAATAACAGAAGCATGAATCGGCACACGTTCTTTTAAAAGTGGCTCTGCAGCGCGAATGGCGGGGTGTGCATGAAACCTTCTTTGCAATACATTTTTACAAAGTAAATTCGTGATTGAAGCGAGGGACATGCCTTGATGATGCGCCATATAGCTTTTCACAATACCGCGCCGCATGTTGCCGCCTAGTCTTTCCGCTGTATAGTCTGCAGCTTCAAAAAACCCGTACTCCCCGTAAAGCCCTTCACGGCGAAGATGCTGCATATTCGAAAGGGCACTTTTGGGGTCTTCCATAAGGGTGAGAAGGGTGGCGTACGGCGTGATAACCACGTCCTTTTCGTCCTGTCTTGCAAGACCGAGTTCCGAAACGCCGAACGCCTTGTATTGATAATTCCCTTCTTTATCAAAAGCATAAAACCCGGATTCTGAAATGCCCCACGGAACGCGTCTTCGCCTTCCGGCACGCTTTTGACATCGCAGCGCAAAGCGATACGTTTCCGAAAGAAGCGAGTTTTCGTAGCTTTTCATAATGAGTAAAGGCATAAAATATTCAAACATGGTGCCGGACCAGGAAACAAGCCCTCGATAGCCGTCCGTATCCGTAAGCCCGCGCCCTAGGGTAAACCAGTGCTCCTTAGAAATCTGCCCGAGTGCAATGGCGAGAAAACCGGCTTGCCGCGCTTCACTTATGAGTAGGTCATAATAGGAATCCGTAAGGCGGTTTTCCTCCAGAGAAAAGCCAATGGAAAAAAGCTTCTTCTTTTCGTTGTATAAAGGACGGAAATCTGTATTTTCTACAAAACGCAACAGCCGGGCAGAAAGAGGTGTTTCGCCGCCGCGGTGTTCTGTAATGCCCTGCGCCGCAGTTAGCAGATAGCAAGCAAAATTGCCGCTGTCAACCGTTGAAACATATCGGGGCGGAAGCGGGCGTAGGGTGCGGGTGTCATACCAGTTATAAAGATGCCCCTTCCATGTGGGGAGCTTTTCTACAGTGTCCATGGTTTTGGAAATGCGGGTTTCCATTTCTTCTGTTGTGATAAACCCAAGGTCCGCCGCGCAAAGGCAGGCAAGAATACCAAGACCTATATTGGTGGGGCTTGTCCGGTGCGCTGCACCTTTATAGGGCTTTACCTGCACGTTGTCGGGGGGAAGGAAGTGATCTTCTTCTGTCATATAGTCCCTGAAAAAGTGCCAGATTCGCTGTGCAGTTTCCCGAAGCTGCACGGTGCCCTTTGCGGGCAAAGCATATGTGTCCGGCGGTGCTTCCCATCCGGAAATAAAGGCAAGACCCGGTGCAAAAATCCATATAACAGCCAAAAGCAATTGTATACCGCTTGTGGGGAATGCACCCCAAAGGCATGCAAATACAATCAATAAGGCAAAAAGCACCGAGGGCATCATATAGGAAAAGGATGCGGCAAGGGTATGCCGCCGTCCGGCTTCCGCATCGGCAGCAGTAACCCATTGGAGGGTGCTTCGATGCGTAAAGCTTCTTATAAGCCCTGTGGCAGCAGCGGAAAGAGCGGTACAAGCCGTATGCGCGAGAAAGGCAATGGAAAGCGTAGCCTGATAGAGCGCCAGACGTACCCCGTATATAATATTGGCGGAAAGTTTTTCTCCAAGATGGAAAAAGCTTTTTTGCAAAAGTGAATCCAAAATACTGAAGAAAACAGGAAGTGCAAGGGCAAGAAAAGCAACTAGAGCTGGGATTTCACTTCCTAAAGCCAAAAGCAAAAGGCTGATTACAGGCGTAAGGCTTCGCCGAAGGTTATCAAAAATCTTCCATTTTGAAAGTGCTGAAATTTTATTTTGAACTTTATTGCCGTCCTTATCTCTTACATGCGGAAAAAGCCAGCGAATAATCTGCCAGTCACCGCGTATCCAGCGGTGCTGCCGCATGCTGTGGTCGGCAAGACGGTGGGGAAAGGAGTCGAAAACCTGCACATCGGACGCAAGCCCGCAACGAACATAGCAGCCTTCCAGCAAATCGTGGCTTAAAACCGTGTCTCTGGGAAACGAAATGCAGGATAGAAATGTATCCACGTGATAAATCCCTTTTCCTGTAAAAACTGATTCTCCAAACACGTCCATGTATAATTCGGAAACGGAGGTGTGATAGGTGTCCATACCGCCCTGCCCGGCGAAAATGCGGGAAAAAAGCGTGCGGTTTGTGCTTTCAAGTCGCAGGGAAACGCGGGGCTGAATAATGCCGTAGCCGGAAACAACTTTTCCGTCCTTTATTTTCGGTGCATTGAGCGGATGGAGCGCTATGCCGGCAAGGCTGCGCGCGCCACCCGGCGGCAAAAGCGTGTCATCGTCAAGCGTAAGCACGTAGCGAATACCTTCCAGAGAAGCGGTGTTGCCTGCTGTGTAACGAAAGGTGTACTTGCCGCGCAAAAAGGCATTGAGGTCAGAAAGCGCACCGCGTTTTCTTTCTTCTCCCATCCATTTTTTTTGCATGGGTGCATATTTTTGTCCGCGGCAAAGCATAAAAAAGCGTTCGCCGTATTTCGCATTCAGCTCGCCAATTGCTTTCCCGCACGCTGCGGGGATTTCCGCGTCTTCGTTTGGCGTATCGCTGTCTTTAAAATCCCCTAAAACGGCAAAACGTAAATTTTCATCCCGATTTGCAAGATAACATATTTCAAGCTTTTCAGCCATTTCTGTCGCTTTTTTTGCGGAGGATAGAAGTGTGGGATATACTACCAGAATTTGTTCAGGAATCCCCTCCGTAAGCGCAAGGCGGGGAAGGGGACGCGCAGGGATTGCGCGAAGGGTACAGTAACCGATAAGCTGTAAGCTGATATCCAAAACGGGAAGTGCCGAAAGGAAAGTCCAGAGAACACTTTCGGTCAGTACGTAAACACCCCATAAAAGTGCTGCAGAAAGGGAAAATACACCCAAAAGATAAAAGAGCGTATAGCGGGGCTGTCTTTTTTTGGGAAGAGAGAGTGCTGCGCGCAGTTCATTTTCGCCGTCACCAATTAAATAGTAGCCTGCATACCCCGCCCGTCCCTTTTTGCCCTTTGCTAGGGAAGCAGCTTTTTCCGCAACCTGCGTGTCACGCATGCCGCAAAATGCACCAAGTCGGGCGGCGGCGCGGCGGTATAAGGCTTTGGATTCAAAGGTCATTTGGGTGAAGGATATATCGCCGGAAAGCGCGGCATCAACAGCCGAATGGTTTTCAAATAGTTTCTTAGTGTCCAGTTCCCGAAGGGCGAGAAGGGATTTGATAACATTGCCCATAAGACTTGCAGACTCCGGCGCTTTGCATAACGTGGCAGCATATGCGAAAAGACCCGCCGAGAGTGCTGCAGGCAGTATTCTGAGCGCGTCTGCCGAAAAGGGGGTACCCGTTTGTTCTGCACGAAGCGCTTCGTCGAGCGACCATTCCTCGACCTTGTATTCCTGCTTTTCCAAAAAAGCGCTTGCCCAGGAAAGCATGCGCGCGTAAACGGGGCGCATGGTGCGGGAAGGTTTTTGAAAATGACGAAGGGATGCGTATTCCTGTGCAAAAATATAAAAGTTATCCAGAAGCCACTCTCCGGTAGAACCGCTTTTCACGCCCTTTTTTTCTTTACGAAGCTTTGTATAGGTTTTCGAAATTTCATTAAAATTTCGCTTGATACTTTTCTTCATACGGCCTCCCATGATTCCATAATTTGTTTTATTTTGCCCGTCAATAGCGCAGTTATGCGTGATGAACATGTTTTTTGCAATGTTTTGTATAGCTTTTGCCATTGCATCGAAGGCGAAAGCATGTTACACTTACTATAATTGTTTTATAGGAGGATACTGTATGAGCTGGTATACATTTTCGGGCTTTGCGGATGAGATTAGCGCGGATTTAAATGTGCAAATGGATGCGTTTGAAGCGTTAGGAATAAAGTATTTGGAGCCACGCGGATGCGGCGGAAAAAATGTATCTTTACTTACGGCTTTGGAAGCACGTGAAATTAAAAAAGGATGGGATGCACGCGGGTTTCGCGTGTCGGCGGTAGGCTCTCCTGTTGGGAAAGTAACGCTGGATGTGCCGCTTGAGGATGACCTTTGTGTATTTCGCCGCGTTTTAGAAACGGCAAAGATTTTTGATACAAAATATATTCGTGTTTTTACATGTCTTTTACCGGAGGATGTGCCGGCAGAAAAGTATCGTGACCGTGTGCTTTCCCGCATGCAGGCATATGTAGATGCGGCAAAAGGGCAGGATGTGATTTTGCTGCATGAAAATGAGGGTGGCTGCATTTACGGTCGTGCGCCGGAAAAATGTCTGGATATATTTGAATCTATCGGCAGTGACAAGCTGCGCGCCACCTTTGACGCCGGAAATTTCGCATATGCAGGATATGATGCCCTGGCGGCATACGAGCTTTTAAAAGAACATATAGAATATATTCACATTAAAGATGCGTTTGCGGATAAAACCATTGTCCCGCCGGGGCAGGGGGATGCCAATTACCCTGCACTTATGCGCCGCCTTAAAGATACAGGAAGACATTTCTTCCTGTCCATGGAGCCGCATTTGCATGAATTTGAAGGACTTTCTAAAATTGACGGCAGCGGAATTGCGCTTAATAAAAGCGGAAGTGCTAAAGATAAATTTACGCTTGCATTTCATAGAATACAGGACATTATAAATGCGCTTTAACAAAAATTTGAAAAAATATGAAAATTAGTCTTGACCTTATGCGGGCTGTGTGGTATAATTTACCGTAAAGCTAAAAGATAAAAGGAGCGATTAGTATGCCACTCGTAACATCCAAAGAAATGTTCAAGAAAGCATATGAAGGCGGCTATGCCATCGGTGCTTTCAACGTGAACAACATGGAAATCATTCAGGGAATCACAGAAGCTGCAAAAGAAGAAAATGCACCGCTGATTCTTCAGGTTTCCGCAGGCGCACGTAAGTACGCAAACCACACCTACCTTATGAAGCTGATTGAAGCTGCAACGATTGAAACAGATCTTCCGATTTGTGTTCACCTTGACCATGGTGACAGCTTTGAACTTTGTAAGTCCTGTATCGACGGCGGTTTCACCTCTGTTATGATTGACGGCTCTCACCTGAGCTTTGAGGACAACATTAAGCTTACAAAGCAGGTTGTTGAATATGCACATGATAAGGGCGTTGTTGTAGAAGGCGAGCTTGGTCGTCTTGCAGGTATCGAAGATGCGGTTAACGTATCCGAAGAAGATGCTGCATACACAAACCCCGCAGAGGTTATTGAATTCGTAGAACGCACCGGCGTTGACTCTCTTGCAATTGCAATTGGTACAAGCCATGGTGCATACAAATTCAAGCCCGGTCAGAAGCCGCAGCTGCGTTTTGACATTCTGGAAAAGGTAAGCGAAAAGCTTCCCGGCTTCCCGATTGTTCTGCACGGTGCATCCTCTGTAATTCCTGAATTTGTTGAAATGATTAACGCAAACGGCGGTAAAATGCCTGATGCTATCGGTATTCCGGAAGACATGCTTCGCAAGGCTGCTTCCATGAGCGTTTGCAAAATCAATATCGACTCTGACCTGCGTCTTGCCCTGACCGGCAGCATCCGCAAGCACTTTGCGGAACATCCCGATCACTTCGATCCCCGTCAGTACCTCAAGCCCGCAAGAGAAGCAATCAAGGGTCTTGTAAAGCATAAGCTTGTTAACGTTCTTGGCTGCAACAACAAAGCATAATCAAAACGTGAGAAAAGGTTTCGGCAGATATGTCGAAACCTTTTTTGTATAAATACATAATTTCCCTTGCAAAATGTTTTCAAATGTGCTAAGATAAATATGCTATACATTTAAAATATATAATGCGGCACGTGTATTTTTTTAAAAATCGGACAACTTAAAATCGTAGTAAAAACACATACTTCGATTCAGCGTTGTCCGATTCAAAGGTGACCGTTGTATTTTAAATGTATAGCAACTTTTAAAAGTCGAAGTCCCTGTGTTTTTCGATGCGTAGCTTCGAAACGGGGCTGCGCATTTTTTATTGCTGTACGGAGGGATGTCGAATGGTTATTTTAGGGATTGGGCTTGGTATTGTATATGCAGGGGCATTGCGTTTTTTGCAGTTTTTTATTGAGTTTCGGGATATAACAGCGAAAAGCAATGAAGTGGCTACGCATGTTTTGCGGCGGGTCTTGGAAATGGCATGGTGGTATTTTGAGGAAGCTATGTTTTTGTTTGTTTTAGGAGGAATCATTACACTTCTGGGCATATGGAATAAGAAACATAATAGATTGTAAAGGCGGAGCATATCCGCCTTTTTTTACTTTTTTATTACCCCGCAAGCAATTTTCTCGCCTGCATTGCCTGCAGGCTGGGTGTGAAAATCATCCGGATGGCTATGGATGACCAGGGTTTTCCCCAGTATTTCCCGCACCGAAAATCGATTGGTGAAAACTGCCATATAAGCGTTTCCGTCACAAGATAAAAGCGGAGGCAGGTCCCCTGCATGATAGGGATGTGCGGCACCGTCCGGATTATAGTGCAGCCCTGTGTCTGCAAAGTCCTCGCCGCGGCAGGAATTTCCTTCATGAATATGGAGCGCAAAAAAAGCGTTATCTCTCGGCAAACCCTCCACCTGTATTTCTGCCAAAACACCGCGGGGCTTTTGATGAAAAACCGCAGTACCGCGTAAATTCGGTGCAGTTTGGTTGCCCCGAATTTGCGCTGCGGCATCTATGCATTTACATTTTTCGTGCATTTTATCACCTCGTTTTCAATATATGTATCCGGCGCTTTGGGGGTGTAAGTTAAGTCGGGCGAAAGCACCAATGCATATTTTTTGCATATACTGCCAGGGGAGGTGAAAAAATGCGGATTTGTGTAAAGAAACGGAATAAAAACCGAAGACGAAGCCTATTGATGTTCCTCCTTATAACTGTACTTACAAGCACGATTATTTTCGTTATATATGAAACAAGGATTCGCCCTGTAATTAAACAGGTGGCATCGGCACAAGCACAAAGTGTTACCGTAAGTGCTATAAGTGATGAAGTTAACCGCATTATTGCATCCGAAAGAATACAGTACGGGGACCTTGCGAAGCTACAAATGGACCAAAATAGCCGAATTTCTGCTGTGACCGCAGATATTGTGGAAATCAATCGCCTGAAAGCGGCGTTTGCACGCGGTATTCAGGAAAAAATGCGCGCTATTGATAAAATGACCATGCATATTCCGCTCGGTACGCTTTTGTCAAACGGCATGCTTACCGGCTACGGACCGCGCATCCCGATTCGTCTTACATCCATCGGTCGTGCTGAGGTGGACATAGAGGATAGCTTTCTGGAAGCCGGAATTAACCAGACCCGCCACGAAATTCATCTTTCTGTAACAGCAAAGATGAGTGTTTTAATGCCCGGCGGGTCTTCTTTAGCCGAGGTACATACAACCATTCCCATTGCCCAGTCCGTGATTGTCGGGGAAGTCCCGGAAAGCTTTACGAGCGTTACAGGTGTAAACGGAGAGCCGCAGGATAACGTTTTGAACATGTTGGAGTAAAAATTCAGTAATTTTTATGGTAACATG
This sequence comes from Clostridia bacterium, assembly GCA_045648645.1. Classification (GTDB taxonomy): domain Bacteria; phylum Bacillota; class Clostridia; order UMGS1883; family UMGS1540; genus SIG447. The sequence continues at coordinate 11,386 of JAZROH010000076.1, forward strand.
CTGTAAAAACACAAAAAAATAACTGTAATGTAAAATATTTTTCATAAGATATTCGTTGATTTAACAGCTATTTTGTTGTATTATGATAGTATCTTATATTATCAGGAGGTTTTTTTGGTATGAAAACAACACGAAAACTTTTATCCATGGTGATGGCAATGGTGCTGCTTGCAGCTATGGCAGTATGCATGCCGGCGATGGCGGTAGAAACGACGTATACCGCAGGTGTAAATCCTACGTTTGAAATGGAGGGACTAAGCTACACGGTAACAGCAGGCTCTGTAACCGTAACCGATGCCGCTGCGTTTGCGGGTGATACGAATGCATCGCAGAAAATTAAAATTACAAATGCAGAGGATACAACAACTACAGTTTCGGTTAACTTACTTGCTGCTGGACTTCAGACAGGAACAATAGAAATCACAACAGATTTTGTTATTACAGATTTACAGCAGGTGGAGGGTGCTGAAACGCCCCGCGGGTTAACTGTAATTAAAACAAGAACAGGATATACAGATAGCAGTGCGAATGAAAAGATTGCAGGTGTATTTACCAAGGTGTCGGATTGGTGGCGTACAGCAATGCTGTCAGATTCTTCCAGAATGAACATGACTCTCACGATGACATTTGAAGGGAAGGGTACTGTCTACATTGATAATCCGACTTTTACGACTACCAGAACCCTTTCTAATGCTGATTTTAAAGGACTTGAAAATGAATATAGACCGGCAGCATGGTCTTTTCAAAAAGATAGAAACAACAATGATTTTGTTATCACAGATGAAACTGATACAGAATCAAAGGGATGGCGTTTAGTACAAACCAAGGATGGAAATTACTTGACAGCCACTAAAATTGGACGTAGCCTTAGTATTACGCAGGACATTTTGGCAGATTATATAGAGTCAGGGGTATTGTATCGTTTATCGGTAGAAACAAAAGGAGATAATATTGCTTTTAGAACAAATGCCGGTGGTTCCGTACTTCCTTTGGGCGATTCTTTATATGCTTCATATACAAAAGCAACGGAGGATTGGCAGGATAAATCTATAACTTTAAAAGGACATAATTGTCCGGAGGGCGTAGCAAGAACAACGAATTTTAGAGTTGCAATTGTACCATTTAATGGTGTCGGTTATATTCGCAATGTTCGTGTAGAAAAGATTTCTGAGGATTGCAATGTTGTAAACGAACAAGGCGTAGCGGTAAATACTGTTTCTGCTGGGAAATACATTGTGAATTATACATATCCCCTTGCGGATATTCAAACATTAACGTATGCTACCACGGATTCGTATAGTAAAGAGATAGGAGAAGCAAATAGTGCAACAAGTACCACAAAGCTAAGAGCGATTGTAGCAGTATATAAAGAAGGGGAGGACGGAAAACACCTGAATAAAGTAATTCTGTCTGACGAACTTGCCAGCAAAGTTCTCCTTCCGTCATATCCAAGCGGTAGTGTTGATAATACAGCCAATGATATTGGTATTCTGCCTGCCACAATGACGCCTGTCCCTGTTGAAATCCCGAATGATGGAAATAAATACAGCATTAAGGTAATGGCATGGAGTGACCTTGGCGGTCTTGTACCCCACACTAGCGGCTTTACTTTCCCTGCAGCAGAGTAATTGCATCCATTTATAAGGAGACAGCACATGAAAAAACAAATTGCGCTTTTAACGCTTCTTTGCCTCCTACTCACTTCCTTTTCCTTGCCTGCGCTCGCCGCGACGGAAAACATTCTGCAAAACGGCAGCTTTGAAGAGGTAGCAGACGGAAAGCCCACCGGCTGGGGACTCAGCGGGGCAACGGTTGGAAACGGCTTTGAAGTAGCTACGGAAGATGCGGCAGAAGGGAAGAATGCCATCCATTTTACCCATACGGGAACGAATATGTATGTTTCGGGTATGGGAAATGTTGTGGGCGGTGCAGAATATACCTTTTCTGCAAGTCTAAAAACGAAAGGCTCCTTTTCGGGCGGACCTTCCATAAAGCTTACGTGGCAAAAACCGGACGGAAAGGGCTCCTATGAAACGCTCGATAATAAAAGCGTAGCCTTTAAGCCCGCTAAAAGCGGCGTTTGGGAAACAGTAACCGCTGCAGCTACAGCCCCTGCTGGTGCTACCCGCGTGATTCTCTTGGTGCGCCTAAATGAAGAAGGCGAATGCTGGTGGGATAACGTGCAGATTCTTGGCGAAAAAGGCACGGGCACGGCTTCGTCTTCGCCCCA
>JAZROH010000077.1:0-31823 GCA_045648645.1 Clostridia bacterium
TGATACCTTCCTCTCGAAGTGCTAAAATTGCCGTTTTGGCAACACGGGCGATTGTGCCGTAAGCCGCGATGATATAATCTGCGTCCTCGGTCATATATTCTTCCCACTTCACTTCGTTCTTTTCAACTTCTTTATAACGCTCGTAGCGGGCAAGCACCAGTTCTTCAAGGTCAGACGCTTCAATGTACAAAGAATTGATAACATTGCGCTCGCGCTTTCCTTCGGTGCCGTTTGCTGCCCATGTTTTTTCCGGAAGCTTTCTGCCGCTCTTTGCGCCGAATTCAACCGGCTCCATCATCTGACCGAGCATACCGTCACCCATAATCATAACAGGCATACGATACTGGTCCGCTATATCAAACGCTTCCTGCGTAATATCTACAAGCTCCTGAATGGAACTGGGGGCGAAAACAATCAGGTGATAATCGCCGTGACCGCCGCCCTTAACAGCCTGAAAATAGTCACTCTGTGCCGGCTGAATGCCACCAAGACCGGGGCCGCCGCGAACGATATTTACAATAACGCAAGGCAGGTCACTCCCCACTATGTAGGAAATGCCTTCTTGCTTAAGGCTTATGCCGGGGCTTGAGGACGACGTCATAACACGTGCGCCTGCGCCTGCGGCGCCATATACCATGTTAATTGCGGAAACTTCACTTTCTGCCTGCAGAAACGTACCGCCGATTTTCGGCATACGCTTTGCCATATATGCGGAAACCTCTGTCTGGGGGGTAATCGGATACCCGAAGAATAAGCGACATCCTGCCTGAATAGCCGCTTCTGCCAGTGCTTCGTTTCCTTTCATTAATACTTTATCTGCCATTCTTATCTTCCTTTCTGGTTTATTTTTCTACCTCGATGACAGTATCCGGACAAATTGTTGCACAAAAAGCGCAACCGATACATTCATCCTGTTTTACAACCTCTGCAGGATGAAAGCCTTTTTTATTCAATCTGTCTTTTGCCATTTGCACAATGTGCTTGGGACAAACAGTCGTGCAAAGCTCACAGCCCTTACATCTGTCTTCCCGAAACGTTACCTTTGCCATATTCATCTTCCTTTCGTATTAAAATGGCGATTTTATATATAGTGATAGCTGCATGACCGGAGTTTGGACTGCAACCTCTATACCTTTTTTCACGGCTGTAAAGCCAATGGGAATTCCCGCTTTGCGGCTAACCTCTTCCACGACCTTCTGCCCTTCCAGAATAATTTCCGGTGTGGTTTCCGGCCCGAGATTTGTGGCGTTTACAAGCTTCGTCACACGAAGATGTGATGCCGCCTCCACCTCCCGCAGAATTTCGATACAGCCTTCCGGCTCACGCGTTAGCGGACGGCGGGCATTGATAACGAAATACATTTCGTAGTCTTCTGCCGTAAAAAAACGATTGTATTGCCCCAGCGCAAGCGCACCATCCTCGTCCCCACCTACGTCAAATATTGCCGTGGTTTCCTTATCTGTAAATACGGAGAAGATTTCGCTTGGAAGCGCAGGAATATCTATATTGGTATTGGCAAACATCGGAAGTATAACCCCGACGCCACGGCTTTTCAGAATTTCTTCTGCGTCCGCCGTACGATAATAGGGGTTTACCGTGTCCATATCAATAATTGTAGTCTTTCCCGTCTGCGCCATAGCAAGATTTAAAGCAAATTCAGTTTTTCCGCTACCGAAATGTCCGGTTATGATATTCAATCTTTTCATAATAATATAGTATAGCACACGAAATTTCAAAAGTCAACTCTTTCAGGGGCAAAAAAATCAAAAAAGCGACAGGATGTTTCGTTTTCCTTGACTTGGCGCATGCACTGTGGTAAAATTAGGCAAACAAAGGAGGATTTCACCATGAAAATTGTTGCACAAAGAGTCAGAAACGCCACCGTTACGGTGGAAGGTAAGATTGTCGGACAGATTGATAAGGGTCTTATGCTTCTTCTGGGCGTGGGCGAAGGCGATACAAAAGAAAATGTCGACTGGCTTGTAAACAAGCTTTCCATTCTCCGTCTTTTTGAGGACGAAAACGGGAAAACCAATCTTTCCACACTTGATGTGGGCGGCTCCCTTTTGGTTGTTTCCCAGTTTACACTGTATGCAGACTGCCGAAAGGGCAGCCGTCCCAGCTTTACGAGTGCTGCGCCGCCTGCCCTTGCGAATGATTTATATATGTATTTTGTAGAAAAATGCCGCGAGATATTCCCTACCGTAGAAACAGGTGTTTTCGGCGCGCACATGGATATTTCCATGACGTGCGACGGACCATTTACGGTTACCTTAGAACATTAAAGGTCAATAGATTTAATATGTTGACAACTGCGAAATATGGTCATTACATCAGCAGGTTTAAAGGCTACCGGAAGCTTTGTAATAAGGTCTAGCGTAATATAACCGTTATCTCCGATTTCCATTTTTATATTCAGAATTTCAATTTTATTACTTTCCAGAATCCCCTGCACCTCGAGAATGGATTCATCGGTGTTGGCAACTACAAGCCGAAACTGCTCGGTTGAAGGAATTCGCAGAAAGCTCCACCGTCTATGCAGAAACACCTGTGCGAGCAAAATGATGACCGTGCCCATAATTCCAACCGCATACATGCCGCCGCCGATTGCCATACCTATAGCTGAGGTCGCCCAAATTCCTGCGGCAGTGGTAAGCCCGTTAATTGTATATTTTCTTACAAAGATAAGCCCCGCACCGAGGAAACCGACACCGGAAACTACGGAAGCCGCCACACGCGAAACATCCACCTGGTGACTGGGCAACACCACCACATCCGAAAAACCGTATTTTGAAATCAGCATTACAAGGGCTGCCGCCATCGCAACAATAAAGTGTGTGCGAACACCCGCTTCCTTCATGTTGCGCTTTCGCTCATACCCTACAATTGCACCGCAAATTCCCGCTAAAAGAAGACGCCCGAAAAACTCCAGCTCAGTAAAACCAAACATGTTTGTACCTCCCCCAAAAAATAATATTGCATAGTATATCACAATCTACTTTGCATGTCAAGCGCAGTATACTTCAGTATTTTTGCATCTTCTTCATTCTATTCGTTTATTCCATAATCTATACTAAACAGGTATAAGAAACTATTGAAACTCCTCATTTTCATCCCCTATTTGCGCAAAATCTTGCAATAAAACCTGTTCAAATTCTAAAGGTTTGTACGTTTCCGTATTTTTTTCTGTGTTTTTTATAAAAACACTTGACAAATTATGCATTCTCATTTATAATAGTATCGTTGTGAAAACAAGATGCTGGTGTAGCTCAGTTGGTAGAGCAACGCATTCGTAATGCGTAGGTCGCGGGTTCGAGTCCCATTACCAGCTCCATAAAAAAGACATCCTAGTGGATGTCTTTTTTTGTTTGCCTATTTACTTTATTCCAATTCAAATGCGCCGGTATACAGCCTATAATACGTTCCCTTCTGGGCAATGAGTTCTTCATGATTGCCGCGTTCGATGATTCTGCCTTCATCCAGTACCATGATAACGTCCGAATTCATAACGGTGGAAAGGCGATGGGCAATGACAAACACCGTGCGTCCTTCCATCAGCTTATCCATACCGCGCTGTACAATGGCTTCCGTGCGAGTATCAATGGAGGAAGTAGCTTCATCCAAAATCATAACAGGCGGGTCTGCAACGGCGGCACGAGCAATCGCGATGAGCTGTCGCTGTCCCTGGGATAGATTTGCACCATTATTGGAAAGCTCTGTTTCGTACCCATCGGGCAGTCTTGTAATAAAATCATCCGCACCCGCAAGACGTGCCGCTTCTCTGCATTCCTCGTCCGTAGCGTCAAGTCTTCCATAGCGGATGTTATCCATTACCGTACCGGTGAAAAGATTTGTTTCCTGCAAAACAATCCCCAGCGAACGGCGAAGATCCGACTTCTTGATTTTATTGATATTGATGCCGTCATAACGGATTTTACCGTCGGCAATATCATAAAACCGATTGATAAGGTTTGTTATCGTTGTTTTTCCCGCGCCCGTAGCGCCTACGAATGCAACCTTTTGCCCCGGCTCTGCATAAACAGAAACATCCTGCAAAACCGTTTTGCCTTCCACATAGGCAAAATCCACATTTTCAAGACGAACGTCACCGCGCAGGGGCGTGTAGGAAAGCGTACCATCTGTATGCGGATGCTTCCACGCCCAATGTCCTGTGCGTGTTTTGCTTTCTGTTACGGTTCCATCCTGTGCTACATGGGCATGCACAAGCGTTACATACCCCGCATCCGTTTCCGCCGCTTCATCCATCAAGGCAAAAAGACGGCTTGCACCGGCAAGACCCATAACAATCGAATTGATTTGTTGCGAAAGCTGATTGATATTTCCGGTAAACTGCTTGGTCATATTAAGAAACGGCACTACGATACTGATGCTGAAGGCAAGTCCCGAAATGCTGATGTTTTTTATGCCTGACAGAAGGAATATACCGCCCGCCATCGCAACCAGAACATAGAGAATGTTTCCGATATTCTGGTTTATGGGCCCCATCATATTGGCATATGCATGGGCACGGCGGCTATCTTCATAAAGCGCCTCATTAATCTCGTCAAATTCTTTTTGACTCTTCTCCTCATGGCTGAAAACCTTGACGACCTTCTGCCCGTTCATCATTTCCTGTACAAACCCCTCAACTTTACCCACTGCTTTTTGTTGGCGAATAAAGTATTTTGCGGAGCCGCCGCCTACCTTTCGCGTTATGATTAAAATGGCAATGGCACCAACAAAAATCAAAAGCGTCATCCACACGCTATAATACAGCATAATGCCGAGCACACTCAGCACCGTTACCCCCGCGCGAAGTATTGCGGGAAGGGACTGCGAAACAAGCTGGCGCAAAGTATCAATGTCATTTGTATAATGACTCATAACATCGCCATGTTTATGCGTATCAAAATAGCGAATGGGGAAATTCTGCATTTTATCAAACATCGTGCAACGAAGCTTAGACAAAAAGCCCTGTGTGATATACGCCATAAGCTGTGTGTGCAGTGCAACGCAAAGCAAGGAAATCACATACAGCGTCACCAGTATCGCGAGCAGAGGAACAAGGTCTCTGCTTGCCGAAGCCCAATCCCGTGTAACATACCATTTTTCAATCAGTGCAACCACTTTCTGAATGAATACATCCGGTGCCGCCGCCACTACGGCAGAGAATAAAATACAAAAAGCCGTAAGGGGGACAAGGGCAGGATAATACCCTATCAGCATTTTGAGTACACGCCCGAACGTACCTTTCTTCGGGGGCATGGGAGGTCTTCTATTCATTTTCTGCATCTTCCCCACCTCCATTCGTTTGTTGCATATAGACTTCTTTATAGATTTCACAATCCCGAAGCAGTTCGTAATGCGTTCCTGCCGCGACAATGCGTCCGTTTTCCATAACCAAAATTAAATCGGCATCCTGCACGGAAGCTACACGCTGGGCAATAATAATTTTCGTGGTTTCCGGAATGTATGTTTTGAGCCCCATGCGAATTAGTGCATCCGTTTTTGTATCTACTGCACTGGTAGAATCGTCCAAAATCAAAATTTTCGGCTTCTTTAAAAGTGCACGGGCAATACACAGGCGCTGCTTCTGCCCGCCGGAAACATTCGTTCCCCCCTGCTCAATTTTTGTATCATACCCATCAGGGAAGCTTTGAATGAATGCATCTGCCTGCGAAAGCTTACAGGCTTCCACCATTTCGGCATCTGTTGCCGCAGGGTTCCCCCAACGCAGGTTTTCTTTGATGGTGCCGGAAAAAAGAAGATTCTTCTGGAGCACCATGGCAACCGCGCCACGGAGCGTATCCAAATCATATTCCCGCACATCTCTGCCGCCGACACGTACTGTTCCTTCCGTCACATCATAAAGACGTGGTATCAGCTGCACAAGAGAAGATTTGCTCGAACCTGTTCCGCCGATAATCCCTACGGTCTGCCCCGCGCGGATATGCAGATTGATATCGGCAAGTGCATACTTTTTTGCTTTCGAAGAATACTTAAAGCTAACATTATCAAAATCAATAGAGCCGTCTTTTACATCCATCAGCGGATTTTCCGGATTTTCCAGTGCCGGTGCTTCCTCCAGCACCTCGCAAATACGCTTTGCCGCCTCTGTGGACATGGTGAGCATTACGTAAATCATAGAAAGCATCATAAGGGACATCAAAATTTGCATGCCGTATGTAAGCATTGCCGAAATCTGCCCGATATCAATTGTTGTACCGCCGCCACGAATGACAAGCTTTGCTCCGATGAAAAGAACAAAAACGGTATTAAAATACATACAGAAATTCATAAGCGGTGTGTTCAGCGCCACAATCCGCTCGGCACGAGTGAAATCCTTTCGGATGTTCTCCGAAGCCATGCCGAATTTTTTCTTTTCATATTCCTCACGGGAAAAGCCCTTTACCACGCGCATGCCACGAACGTTTTCTTCAATGGATTCATTAAGCTTATCATACTTTTTAAAAACACGACGAAACGCAGGCATTGCCTTCTGCCCCACCATGTACAGCCCGATGCCCAAAACGGGTATGACCACTACAAAGGATGTTGCTAGCGCGCCGCCCATAATGTATGCCATAATCACAGAAAAGGTAAGCATGAGCGGACTGCGAATCGCAGTTCGAATCAGCATCATAAACGCCATCTGCACATGGTTTACATCCGTTGTTAAACGGGTTACCAAAGAGGAAGATGAGAATTTATCAATATTTTCAAAAGAATAGGTTTGTATGCGAGAAAAAATATCGTGCCGTAAATTTTTAGCAAACCCGGCAGACGCTTTTGCACAGGTAAGACCCGCAATGCCGCCGCAGGCAAGGGACGCGCAAGCCATGATGGCTAAAATAATACCGTTTCGCACAATTTCCTGCATGCCTGCACCCGCTTTAATCTGATTTACAAGATTTGCTGTAATAAAGGGTATCGAAGTTTCAATAATGGCTTCCCCCACAATAAAAATAAGCGTTAGAATTGTGGGAAGCTTGTATTCTCTTATGCATTTTGCAAGCCGTTTCAGCATTAAAAATTCTCCTTTCTTGCAAAAAATTTCATAAGATATTATATACTTTTGAGAGAAAAAAGTCAAGGTCTGGCTGTGAACGTTTTGTAAACTTTGGAAAACAAAAAACCGAGTCTTTCCTCTTTTGTGAAAAACTCGGTTCCTTTTTTAAACCAGCCTACAGTTTCTTTTCCTCTTCTGCCTGTATATCTTCAAAAACAGAAATCATGGGTCTTATATCTTTTCCTTTAAAGTGTCTGTCTACATAGTTTCTTGTAATCTTCATAACAAGACCCGAAAGTGCAAGCACGCCGATAAGGTTCGGAATCATCATAAATCCGTTAAAGGTATCGGAAATGTCCCAAGCAAGCGATGAGGTAAGCAGTGCGCCACACATAATGGTAATCAAATGAATGACTTTATATACTGCAACGGCTTTTGTTCCAAAGAGGTATTCCCAAGCCTTTGTGCCGTAATGGTCCCAGCCTAAAACGGTTGTGAATGCAAAGAGAAGAATGGCAATGGCGATAAATCGTTCGCCCCAAATACCAAATATGCCGGAGAAAGCTTTTGCCACGAGCGTTGCATCCCCTGCGCCTTGCAGCAAAAGTGCACCGCTATCAAGATCAATAAGACCGGAGGTAAGTACCACAAGTGCCGTCATTGTACATACAACCATGGTATCGGCAAACACTTCGAAAATTCCCCAAAGCCCCTGTTTTACAGGCTCTACTACGTTGGAATTGGAATGCACCATTACAGAAGAGCCAAGCCCGGCTTCATTGGAAAAAACACCGCGCTTACAGCCTTGCGTTACAATATCTTTTACCACAATACCGCCTACACCGCCGAGTGCCGCAGGCACCGTAAAGGCATACCTGAATATAGAGGCAAACGCCTCTCCAATTCTTGCGAAGTTTACACCGATAATTACAAAGCTACCTATAACAAATGCAACAACCATAATCGGTACGACTTTTTCCGCAAAGCTTGCAATGCGTTTCAGTCCGCCCAATATAATAAGTCCCGCAATGACCACCAAAACTACGCCAATAAGCACATGATATACGCTAACGCCCTCATACAAAATATTTGAAGAAAGGGCAGGAATGTCAAAGGCTGAAACGATGTTTACAACAATCTTATTGATTTGGCCCATCGCGCCAATGCCGAAAGATGCAAAAATACAGAAAACAGAAAAGAGTACGGCAAGGATTTTCCCTATAGCTTTACAGCCCTTCTTTTTTCCAAGTCCGTCTTCCAGATAGTACATAGCTCCGCCGGACCATTCCCCTTCCGCGTTCTTTCTTCTGTAGAAAATACCCAAAACGTTTTCAGAATAATTTGTCATCATACCAAAAAACGCGGCAATCCACATCCAGAACACCGCACCGGGGCCGCCGCCGACAATCGCCGCTGCCACACCGGCAATATTGCCGACACCAATTGTTGCCGCAAGGGCGGTACAAAGCGCCTGAAACTGCGAAATAGATTTTCCTTTTACATGTCCCGAAACATCTTTCTTGAAAAGACTTCCGAGCGTTTCTCCAAACCAGTGGCGTATGCGGGTAATTTGAAATACCCCGGTGAGAATTGTCATAACAACACCGGTCACCAAAAGCAAATACAGTCCCTTCCCCCAAATAAAGCTGTTCAGCTCATTATTCAGGTCTGTTAGGCGCACAAGAAAATTATCCATACAAACTCTCCTTTGTTTTGCTAAATAAAGTATAAAACGGAGTTTTGACATGCAAAACTCCGTACAAGAACAAGACTTATCTAAAAGCCTGAACTCTCCGTCCTTTTGCCTGAGAGATTAACCATAACGGTCTTACACCTTCGGCACCCTGCATTCTTAAAAAGAAGCGGACTTCTCCGGAGCGCTATCCGTCTGCAGTCATTGCATAAAGCACCTGAGAGTGTTACTCCTTCGGCAAGGCAAACGCCTTTCTCCTGCATACTTCACTTAGCACAATATTTTTATATATCATATAGTAAAAATTACATTTTGTCAAGATTTTTCCGGAATTTTATTTTTTTATCAAATAAACCTTTACATGTTTGAAAAATTTTAGTAGAATATATAGGAAGAGGTGACTTTATGGATATTCAAGCTTTACGCGCGCTTCTGCACCATCACAATTATTTATACTATGTAAAAGACGCACCCGAAATCAGTGATTTTGAATATGATAGATTACTAAGAGAGCTCGAAGAAATGGAAAACGCAGACCCTTCTCTTATTACGCCGGACTCTCCCACACAAAGAGTGGGCGGTGCACCGGCAGAAGGCTTTGCGCCCGTGACCCATGCTGTGCCTATGGAAAGTCTGGCAGACGTATTCAGCTTTGAAGAACTTTCTGCCTTTGACATGAGAGTGCGGACGGCTGTTTCCGCCCCCACCTATACGGTAGAGCCAAAAATTGACGGGCTTTCCGTTTCGCTCGAATATAAGGACGGTGTTTTCTGGCGTGGCTCCACCCGTGGTGACGGCATGGTTGGCGAGGATGTGACACAAAACCTCAAAACCATCCGTTCCATTCCGCTTCGGCTTCAAGAACCAATTCCGTATCTAGAGGTACGGGGTGAGGTTTTTATGCCAAAAAAAGCCTTTGAAGCTTTAAACCGCGCACGCGAAATTGCAGGCGAGCCGCTTTTTGCAAATCCCAGAAACGCGGCTGCAGGAAGCCTTCGTCAGCTCGACCCATCTATAGCTGCATCCCGGGGTCTTGATATATATGTATTTAACATTCAAAACGTGCAAGGCTTCAGCCCCGAAACGCACAGCGAAAGCCTGGCGTTTCTTCGCCGCATGGGCTTTAAGGTCATAGACACAAAGCCTCCTGTTTTTGATATTGACAGTGTATGGAATTTAATTTCACAAATCGGTGACGCCCGCGAAACGCTTCCTTGCGACATTGACGGCGCGGTAATAAAGCTCGACTCTCTTTCGGAGCGGACTCTTCTTGGCAGTACCTCTAAATACCCGCGCTGGGCAGCCGCCTATAAATTCCCGCCCGAGCAGCAGGAAACAACGCTTGAAGATATTGTTATCCAAATTGGAAGAACGGGGGCTGCAACCCCCAATGCCGTTCTTACACCGGTTAAGATTGCGGGGTCTACGGTAAGCCGTGCAACGCTTCATAATATTGATTTCATTCGCGAAAAAGACATCCGCATTGGTGACCGGGTGTTAATACAAAAAGCGGGGGATATTATTCCTGCGGTTGTTTGCTCCCTGCCCGCAAAGCGGACAGGCTTTGAGACTGAATACACCATGCCCGAGGTTTGTCCTGTTTGTGGTGCACCGCTTCTTCGCGAAGAAAGCGAAGCGGCATACCGCTGCAGCGGGGACAGATGCGATGCGCAACGCGCCCGCGGTATTATTCACTATGCAAGCCGCGATGCAATGGATATTGAAGGGCTTGGTCCTGCTTTGACAGATAAGCTTTTACAGGAAGGTTGCATTCATACCTTTGCTGATTTATATAGTCTTAAAAAAGAAGATATAGAAGGGCTTGAAGGGCTTGGGGAAAAGAGCGCCGAAAATTTGCTTGCCGCTATAAATGCATCTAAAACGCGGGGGCTTTCCTCTCTCCTTTTCGGGCTTGGTATTCGCCATGTTGGCAAACGGGCGGCTATGATACTGGCTGACCATTTTGCGTCTTTAGATGCACTTTTGGCAGCTACAAAAGAGGAAATCAGTTCCATTTATGAAATTGGAGAAAAAATGGCGGACAGCATTCTATCCTTCTTCTCTGACGAAAAGATACTGGAAATGATTGAAAAGCTTCGCGCGGCCGGTGTTTGTATGACCGTAGAGAAAAAGGAAAGCGGCACACGCTTTGCCGGCAAAACCTTCGTTCTTACGGGCACGCTTCCCTCCCTTACCCGAAATGAAGCCTCAAAGCTTATCGAGGACGAGGGCGGACGTGTTTCCGGCAGCGTATCCAAAAAAACTAATTATGTACTTGCAGGCGCGGAAGCCGGTTCCAAGCTTGAAAAGGCAGAAGCGCTCGGCATTACGATTTTAGATGAAACCGGCTTTATGGAACTTCTCGGGAGGAACTAAACTGTGCAACGAGTATTAAGCTACGTGCGACGTGCGGTAGATGATTATCATATGATTGAAGAGGGGGACAGAATTTGCGTCGGCGTATCCGGCGGCAAGGATAGCGTCACTTTAGCCCTTGCCCTGCATGCGCTCAGCCGTTTTTATCCTAAAAAATTCGAGGTTGTCCCCATTGCACTCAGCATGGGCTTTCCGGATATGGATTATACGCCGCTGAAATCGTATTTTAAAGAAAAGGGCATGGAGTTAATCATTAAGGAAACAAATATTGCGGAAATCTTATTTGATATCCGCAAAGAATCAAACCCCTGTTCCCTTTGCGCAAAGCTTCGCCGCGGCGCACTGCACGATGCGGCATTGGAAGCAGGCTGTCGCAAGGTGGCACTTGGGCATCATAACGATGACGCCCTTGAAACCTTTGTGCTTTGTTTGTTTTATGAAGGACGGCTTCACTCCTTTAGCCCTGTGACATATTTAGACCGAAAAGACATTCACCTCATCCGCCCCATGCTGTATATGCAGGAATCGGATGTTGTTGGATTTATAAGCCGAAGCGGTGCACCCGTGGTACATAATCCCTGCCCCGCAAACGGATATACAAAGCGCCAGTATGCAAAAGAACTTCTGGCAGATTTAAGCCGTGAAAACCATGGATTAAAAGAAAGAATTTTCACTGCCATGACAAATGGTTTGGAAAATTATAGAAAGGACGATGTAAAATGAAAGTTACAAAGGCTGTTATCCCCGCTGCAGGGCTTGGCACCCGTTTTCTGCCCGCTACTAAGGCTGTCCCGAAGGAAATGCTTCCTATTGTGGATACCCCTACGCTGCAATACATTATTGAAGAAGCCGCCAAAAGCGGTATTGAAGACATTTTAATTATTACAGGGCGCGGCAAACGTGCAATTGAAGACCATTTTGACAAATCCTATGAACTTGAAAATGAACTTGCCCGTGCCGGAAAAACAGATTATATTGAAAATCTGGAGTACATCTCTTCCCTTGCAAACATTCATTATGTTCGCCAAAAGCAGGCTCTCGGGCTTGGGCACGCCATCCACTGCGCGAAGTCTTTTGTGGGTAATTCCCCGTTTGCAGTTCTTCTTGGTGATGACATTGTCCGTTCAAAAATCCCATGCCTTCGGCAGATGATGGACGTATATGAAAAATACGGCTCTACGGTGCTTGGCGTACAAGAGGTTTCCGACGAGGATGTTTCGAAATACGGCATTATAGATGCAATCCCCGTAGAAAAAGATATTTATCGCGTTCGCGGTATGGTGGAAAAGCCTGCACCCAAGGATGCCCCGAGTAACATTGCGGTGCTGGGACGTTATATTATTACACCTGAAATTTTCGACCTTTTAGAAAACACACGCCCCGGTGCAGGTGGAGAAATCCAGCTTACAGACGCACTTTGTGCGCTTACACAGTTGCAACCGATGTACTGTTATAACTTCGATGGTAAGCGGTACGACGTTGGAAGCAAAATCGGATTTTTGCAGGCAACGGTGGAATACGCCCTTGCCCGAAAAGACATTGGCGCACAATTTAAAGCCTACCTTGAATCTATTCTTGGAGCAGAAAACGTATGATAAAGTTACGGGCGCATGCCAAAATCAACTTATCTTTGGATATTGTCGGGAAACGGCCGGACGGATATCATGACCTTTGTATGATTATGCAATCTATTCGTCTTTTTGACGAGGTAACGCTGCGTCCGCATCCGGAAATCCGCGTACAAAGCGATTTAACCTTCCTGCCTTGCGATGACAGAAATATTGCCTGGCGGGCAGCACGCCTGTTTTTAGATGAAATCGGCAGCGAAAGCGGTGTTTCGATTCAAATCCGAAAGCATATTCCCGTTGGCGGGGGTCTTGGTGGTGGTAGCGCAGATGCGGCGGCAGTGCTGATGGGCTTAAACCGTATACACAGCTTCCCCGTTCCCTTTGCGAGGCTTTTAGAACTCGGTCTTACCTGCGGTGCGGATGTTCCCTTCTGCATGACCGGCGGCACTTGTCTTGCAGAAGGGCTCGGCGAAAAGCTTACACCGCTTCCCGCCCTTCCCCATTGTCATATATTGTTGCTTCGCCCTCGCTTCCCGCTCAGTACAAAAAAGATTTTCGGTTTAGTGGATATGAAAAAAATTGACCACCACCCCGATACCCGCGGGCTTATCAATGCACTCCAAAGCCGTGACCTTTCCGGCGTTTTGGTACGGCTTTACAATGGACTTGAAACGTTTGTTCCCCGTCCTGAAATCGCGGAATATAAAAAGCTTCTTTTAGAGCAAGGCGCAGATGCAGCACTTATGACCGGAAGCGGCTCGGTTGTATACGGTATTTTTCTTTCCCACGAAAAAGCGCTGAAAGCCAAAGAATACTTTTCTTCTATCGGGCTTCGTCCTTGTCTTACGACGCCTGTAAATTCTATTTTTTAAAAATTGCATTTACTGTATAATTCACCTCACTGTTGGTAATACTCAGCAGTGAGGTGAATTGCATGAAGAAAATCATAATCGCACTATGTCTGGGTTTGATTGCTACGATTGGACTAACTCTCTATTCCGAAG
The DNA here is from genome assembly GCA_045648645.1 of Clostridia bacterium. Taxonomy (GTDB): domain Bacteria; phylum Bacillota; class Clostridia; order UMGS1883; family UMGS1540; genus SIG447. The sequence goes on from JAZROH010000077.1 coordinate 13,651, forward strand.
CATTGCAAAAGGATGTTGCACAAAATGTACTCAGGCTTCACGTGCTTGCAAACAGCGACAGTGAGGCGGACCAGGCTTTAAAACTTTCTGTGCGCGATAGATTGCTAAACGAAAGCCGCGCACTTTTTATACATTGTACCACGCCCGCACAATCCCGCGCTGTTTTTCTAAAAGAGAAAGACAGACTGGAAGAAGCGGCGAAGGATGAAATTACCAGGAACGGATATGCATATCCCGTTACACTTTCTCTGGAAAAAACGTATTTCCCCACACGATATTATGAAAATATTGCACTCCCCGCCGGAGAGTATGAAGCGGTCAGAGTTGAAATCGGCAAAGCCGCCGGGCAAAACTGGTGGTGTGTGATGTTTCCTCCGCTCTGCTTTGTGGACGAAAGCGTTGATACTGAAAGCACAGTGCAGCTTGCGGACGCTTTGGGAAGTGATGCGGCAGTGCTAACGCCAAAAGCCGATGCGAATGTCCGTGTGCGGTTTAAAGTGGTAGACCTTTTCCAAACGGCAACGCACGTTTTAAAAGAAGCATTTCGTCGAGGCTAAAGACGATAAATATACAAGCAGGGCTGTAAAAAACAAAATTATGTTTTTTACAGCCCTGTTTTCTTAAGGGAATAAAAAGTGGAGCTAACTAACATGCCTTTAAGCGCTCTGCGCTTTATTTTTCATTCCCTATTAGTCTGTTAAGTTATCGAAATAACCCTGTACCAGTACGATAGGTGTTCCCTTATCGCCCGAACCGCTCGTTAAATCACAAAGAGAACCAATCAAATCTGTAAGGCGGCGCGGCGTTGTTCCCTGAGATGCCATGTTTCCTACAAGGTCACCATCCTTTTCACGAATCGCTGCCTCAATCGCTTTTTTCAGTTCCTCGCCTTTAAGTGACGCAAAATCATTGTCTGCAAGGTATTTCAGCTTCAGTTCATTCGGCGTTCCCTCAAGCCCCTTTGTGTATGCAGGAGAAACAACGGGGTCAGCAAGCTCCCAGATTTTCCCCATAGGGTCTTTAAATGCACCATCGCCGTACACCATAACCTCAATATGCTTTCCGGTACGGTCTAAAAACTGCTTTTGAATATCTTCAACCAAATCAAAGCATTCATTCGGGAAAAGCTTTACTGTATCTTCCGTCGATTTATTGGAGCCGAGAAGCCCGTATTTTGCGTTATATCCACTACCGTCAATGGGTTTTGTCAGTATATCGTCAAGACCGAATACATTCTTTGCACCAGCTTCGCGTAAAATGCGTTTTGTGCGAACGCGGGTATGAATGTCACAATTCAAAACATTTTCTGTATATTCCAAAATCGAGCGCGGATTATTTCCAAGGATAATTTCAACTTCTGCTCCGCAAGAGCGAATTAAATCGCCATAGTACTGAATATAATCTACACCTGTAAACGGATGCGGGTTTTTGCCAAAAAGTTCACGATATTTTGCTTCGCTAAGTACATCTGTATAAGGATTTACACCGGCTTCGTCAAGCTGGTCAATAGAAACCAATGCATTTCCCACTTCATCACTGGGGTATTTTAACATTAAAACAATTTTTTTAGCACCTTTGGCTATACCGCGAAGACAAATTGCAAAACGGTTACGGCTGAGAATCGGGAAAATTACGCCCACGGTTTCTCCACCAAATTTTTCCTTCACGTCCGCCGCAATCGCATCCACGGATGCATAGTTCCCCTGTGCACGGGCAACAACCGATTCCGTAATGGCAACAACATCTCTGTCACGCAGTTCAAAGCCTTCCGACTGCGCCGCATCTATAACACTGTTTACAGTAATAGATGCCATATCATCCCCTTCGCGAATAATGGGACAACGAACACCTCTTGAAACTGTACCGATTTTTCTTTCCATAAAAAATACCTCCAAGTCCTTGACTTTTTCACGTGATATTATTATAATACATTTATAAACATAAGTAAAGAAGATAATTCTTACAACGGTTATAAGGAGAACTTATATGAAGACCAAGCTTGATTATTATAGAGTTTTCTATGAAACAGCACGGCACGCTTCCTTTTCCACCGCCGCGCGGCATCTATACATATCCCAATCCGCCATATCGCAGTGTATTCACCAACTGGAGCACGATTTAAATGCCAAGCTGTTTGTGCGTTCTCGCCGCGGCGTTGCGCTTACCCGCGAGGGACAGCTATTGTTTCAAAAGGTGGAGAGTGCCATGCAATCCATTGCGCAAGGTGAAACCCTTCTGGCACGTTTGCATCACCTGGATAGCGGTGCACTGGTCATTGCCGCAGCAGATACCATCACAAGCCATTATCTTCTCCCGTATCTCGAAAAATTTCATACAAAATATCCGGGAATTCGTATTGAAATGGCAAATTCCTATTCAAATCAAATGCTGCAGCTTGTAAAAGAGGGAAAATCCGAGCTTGCGTTTGTAAATCTCCCTGTTTCGGATGATGAACTTTGTATTGAACCGTGTCTTGAAATTCACGACATTTTTGTGTGCGGTCCTGAATATCCCGTAAAACCCACCTACACATGGGAAGAGGTGGCGCAGCTTCCGCTTATTCTTCTTGAAACGAATTCTACTTCCCGACATTTTCTGGATACGGTTTTTGGTGAAAAACGCATCCTCTTAAAACCGCAAATTGAAATTGCAGCGCATGAACTTTTAATCCAATTTGCATCTATTCATCTCGGGATATCCTGCGTTGTGAAAGAGTTTTCAAAAGAAAGCCTTGAAAAAGGAATCATACGCGAAATGCACCTCTCGCCCCCCTTGCCGCATCGAAACATAGGCTGCGCTTATCTTCGGCACAACCCGCTTTCCAAAGCCGCACAGGCATTTTTACAGCTGATACAGGAAACGCCTTTATAAAAAACATTTTTATATAAAAAGATTGACAATACTGTATACTTATGGTAAACTTTTAAAAAGTCAACATGAAGTTGACCCGCGGACCGAAGTCCTTTCTGTTACACATCATAATGGTATCTTGCAGATGCTAGCTTTTCGCGATGAAAAGAATAAATTTGAAAGGACGTATTCCAATGAAAAACAAACACACACTTAAAATTACGTATGCCGCCCTTTGTCTTGCGCTGGCGATGGTTCTCCCCTTTTTAACGGGTCAAATTCCGCAAATCGGGAAAGCGCTCAGCCCCATGCACATTGCGGCATTTTTATGTGGCTTTTTATGCGGCTGGCCTTATGGTCTTCTCGTCGGTTTTGCAGCGCCGCTTCTTCGCTCCGCCATCTTCTCCATGCCCGTCATGTTTCCGGATGCAGTCGGTATGGCTTTTGAACTTGGAACTTACGGATTTTTATCCGGTCTTCTTTATAAAATTCTCCCCAAAACGACCCGCAATATTTACGTAACGCTCCTCTGCTCCATGGTGGGCGGCAGAATTATATGGGGTATTTCGCGTTTTGTAATTGCAGGTCTTACAAACACCCGCTTTCCGTTTTCCGTATACCTTGCAGGTGCGGTAACAAAAGCAATCCCGGGCATAGTTTTACATATCATCCTCGTCCCGCTTATCATCATTGCGCTGAAAAAAGCGAAAATCATCCCAAATGACGAAGGGAATGCAAGCTAATATTCTCTCATGTATACCATGGAGGGCAGCACTAAGTTTTTGAAAAGCTTAGCACCGCCCTCTTTTATATTAGGTTTAATTCCTGGGTCTATTTTGAATCATAAATGAAATAAGCTTTTGGGCTGATTCTTTCTCAAACGGAAAAACTCTGTTATAATATTTAAAATACAATAACATAGCGTAATACACTTCATATCCGCCACAATCAAACTCTTCCTCTGTTGGAAAATAAGAAGAAACCCCATTTGTATATCCGTTTACATAAAAAAATGTATCTTTTGTCTTTTCCACAGCTTCCAGTGCAAACTCTGTCATGAGTTCAAATGGAACGCCGCACAGTAAAAAATCAGCAACCTTAAAATACTGCACCTCAATTTTTTCTTTCTGCCACGCTGTTCCATTTTTATGTAGTGTTTCTATTTCCGCAAGCCATGCTGAACCGTCTATCCCGCAAGTATCCCCTGCCTCTTTTGCAATTTTTACCGCCTCTTCAGCGGCAGGTACACGAGCACGTAAAACGATTTCTTTCGAATACATTGTAAGGCACGGGGTGCCTGTCATCAAAATGCCGTCTACGCCTTGTAGAGCGCCATCCAATACAGTATTTGCCATATCTTGCAACGCGGTATTTGTTCTAATATATTGTTCCCCTTTGGCATCTACCGGTGTTGTAACCGAATGAAAAAACTTTGGGGCAACATTACCGGCAGCGCCTTGGATAATCATTGCCGGACAATTATATTTTTCTTTGAGCACTTCTCTGATTGCACCAAAATAATCGGGAGAAACAAGAAAATTATCACGTTTCAAAACATTGCAATGTGCCGTCACCCGAACCAGTAATAACTTGACATCGCTATTCCGCAAAGAACAAACCTTTAATATGCCGGCTCTTTTGTCTAAGCTCGTGCCTCCGTTTCTTCTGTTTACGCCAATATCTACTTCTGCATTCATGCATCCAACCCGAACCGTTTCCATATTCCGTATTGCTTTATCGGCAGCGGATAAAATACATCTGCAAACAAACGCAAAATATTCTGCTGACGCTTCCGCGTTAGGCGCAGAATGACAATGCGAAAAGCATACCATCACCTTGTCTTTTTCTATATTTAAAAAATTGCCAATTTTAATTCGCAGAATATCTGTTAATTTTTTTATAAACCCCAGACTGTCAATTGTAATCAAACAACAACGTTCGCTTCCTTCCCATATTGACACCTGCGCTAACAGCGGTTTAAGAACGCCTTTAGCGGTAGCATTTTCTCTGTTGAAGCCCACGAGTTCTACCGACATGTGTGGCGTTATGTCTGTTTCTGCGTAGCCTAATTTCAACATATTGCCTCCAATAAAATTCAAAAATTGTAACTGAACTACTGTTTGTTAAATAGAAATCCACCAACAAACTCTAAATTTATCAATAACCGTTGCACAGCATTTACTCCATGGGACTTCGTGAATAGGTTCAATAATTACGCCCCCCTCACATAAAATCCCAAAAGCATGATAAACCGCTTCTTCGCTCCCCATCTCAAATACGTTAAATGTCATCGTTTCCCATTTGTATTTATGCACAACCTCAATATCACAAGGCGTTTTTGCTTCTGCCAATGCTAAAAACCCATTTCCGTTCACCGACAATTCGCAATGCGCATAAGCCGTTCCATCCTCATTTATAAATTCACGTGTAATCTCTGCACCAAAAGCACTACAATACATTTTTGCTGCTTCGAAACTGTTTTCTACATATACTTGTGTAAAATTTTCATGGCTATCCCCTCTTGGTGTAAAGTAAATTCAAAGATATTTTTACATATACACATTATACTACAAAGCCTTTACTTTTTCAATAATATTCTCCTCACATCCCCTCCCGGTTTTCTTTTTTTATGTATTGACAGCATCAATTTTTTAAAATTTCATTGAAAAAAATAAAAAAATAAAAAAAATACTTGTATAATTCCAAAAGTTGTGCTATAATGTATCTGTTTCAGTATGGAAGCAGACCGAAGGAGGTGTATATATATGGCAAAGTGTGATATCTGCAATAAGAGCGTTTCGTTTGGCATTCAGGTCAGCCACTCGCACAGAAGATCAAATAAGGTGTGGAAATCCAACATTAGAAAAGTAAAGGCAATCGTTGGCGGCACTCCGAAAACGGTGCACGTTTGTTCCCGTTGCCTGCGCTCTGGTCTTGTGACCCGCGCCTAAGTGCATGTATGATTAAGAGGAAGATATTTGTCCCTTTTGCAAATATCTTCTTTTTTCATTTATGCTGAAAAAAGGAAAGGATTGGAAGAATTGAAAAGAAAACGGAGATGGGGTGACCGTAGAGACGGCAGACGTCTTAGAACACTCTCGCCGATTTCCATGGTTTCCCCCTATATTATGAAAACCCGTGCCGGCGCACAGAACAAAGTTCATTATACGCTTGACATTGAAAAGGTTGAAGAATATATCCGCAAAAAACGTAAAGAAGGCTTAAAAAGTTTCGGGGTACTGCATGTGCTTGTTGCCGCGTATATCCGCACTGTTGCACGTCGTCCCGCCATTAACCGATTTGTTTCGGGGCAAAAAATTTATGCCCGTAATAACATTGAAGCCATTATGGCCATAAAACTATCCATGACGCTTGATGCACCGGACACCATGATTAAGCTCCCCTTCTCTCCGGATGCCACCGCAGACGATGTATACCATGCTTTTGTCCGCGAAATTGAAGCAAACCGCGGAGAAGAAAACGCCGCAGAAGAAAGCGCTTTTGATAAAACCGCGCGAATCCTTCGCTATATTCCGGGGCTGCTTTTGAAGTTGACGGTTTCTTTCCTCAGCTTCCTCGACTACTTTGGACTTCTCCCCCGCTTTCTTACCAAAATCAGCCCCTTTCACGGCTCTTTGGTAATTACTTCCATGGGTTCTCTCGGGATTCCGCCCATTTATCATCATCTCTATGATTTTGGAAATATCCCCATTTTTATAGCATATGGTGCGAAAAAGAAAATGATTGTACCAAGCCGTGGTTCGTGTGAGCCGGAATATAAAAAGTTCCTTGATTTTACCGTTACCACGGACGAACGTATATGCGACGGGTATTATTTTGCTTCCGCATTAAAGCTTTTATGCAGCATTTTGGAAAATCCGGAAGTTTTGGATACGCCGCCGGCGGAAGTTATAGAGGATATTGACTAATATACAAAATATACGAAGGAGCCGTTTTATTACGGCTCCTCAGCGTGTCGACTTTATCGACACGCTGACAAAGACATCGAAAAACGAAGGTATATTTTGCGAAATCGTTTTCGTCGGCGTACGATGGTACGGCAGAGAACGATTTCGTAAAAAGCAAGAAATGACGGAGATTCTCGATGAATCTCCGTCATTAAGGTTTTATGATTTTTTGACTGTAGTATGGATAAGCAAAGTATTTAAAAAGTTATTCTTGCGGTAGAGTAAGTTTTTCGACAGTCTAAGGAGCCGTTTTATTACGGCTCCTTTTATTTGTTTATTAAACAATTCTGCGAAACTGTTTCTCAATCTCTTTTTTGGTAAGGGACAGGATAATCGGTCTTCCATGCGGACAGGTTGCAATGCCGTCAAGTTTTAACGCTTTCTGCACCAGTACCTCCTGCTCGCGAACGGAAAGCAGTTTTCCCGCTTTCATTGCTGCCTTGCATGCGATGCTGTGCAGTGCATTTGTTTCTGCCGTGGTCTTAAGCTCCCGACGCGAGGAAAGTCTATCTATAACCTCTACAAAAGCAGCAGCCACATCACAACCGGAAAGGGCAGTCGGTACCATGCTGATTTTAACGATGCCGACGCCGAATTCTTCTGCATCAAAGCCGGTTTTGAAAAGCAACTCTCTGTTTTCGGAAAACACTGCCATTTCTGCCGGTGAAAGCTGTACGCTTATCGGCATCAAAAGCATCTGACTGTCAATTCCTTTTCCTTCCATACCTTCCAAAAGGGTATTATAAATGATGCGTTCGTGCGCCGCATGCTGATCTACAAGCAGCAGCTTTCCATCTGCTTCCGCCACAATATAGGTATCAAACGCCTGCCCTAAAATACGGACAAATGGCGTCCCGCTTTCTGCTATAGTCTGCTCTGCAGGCTTTTTCTCAGGTTCTATTTCGACAACCTGCTGTTTTTCCACCTCTCGCGGTATGTAAGATGATGCCGCGGCAGAAGGCACGAACGCTTCCTTTTTCTCTTTTGGCGCAGTAGAATAAACAAACGTTTCCTCCGGTCGCTTCAAAGGTGTTTTTGGTGGCTCGGCCGGCGTTTTTTCTACAGCCGCTTTCTCTGCCGGTTTCTTTTCCGGTTCCGCTTCGTGTTTTTCAAAATTCTCCTGTGCGGGCGGTACTATTTTCGTCTGTTCGGCTTTCGGGATTGGTTCCGTCTGCCGAGGTGCGACATTAGCTTCCATCTGTAGTACACGTGTATCCCGAATAGCATACAGCGAATTCTTAGCACCCCAATAAATCACATCGAAAACAGGTTTATCATTGGCAAACTTTATTTCCGCCTTGGAAGGATGCACGTTTACATCACAAAGCGCAGGGTCTATATTCAAATGCAAAACACAGACAGGAAACCGGCCTGCCATGATTTGCCCCTTATAGGCTTCTGAAAGTGCTACATAAAAGCTTTTGTGCATGACACATCGCCCGTTTACAAAAAAGATTTGAAATGAACGATTTGGGCGATTCAGCTCACTTTTCCCTATAAGTCCTGAAATTTGAAAACCATCCTGCGCGTACTCCACAGGAAGCATTGCCTCGGCATATTCTCTTCCAAAAAGAGCCGCGACAGCATTTTCCAGCTTATTATCACCGGGTGTGAAGAAAATTTCTTTTCCCCCTGAAATAAAACGGAAGGAAATATCGGGCCTTGCCAGCGCAATTTTTCGCACAATATCTTCCGCATATCCTGCCTCAACGCTATCCTTTTTTAAAAATTTCATGCGTGCAGGCGTATTAAAGAACAAATCTTTTACCGTAACGGTTGTACCGTCCGGACAACCTGTCGGGAGCACCTCTGGCGCAGCTCCGCCACGCACCGACGCACTTGTTCCAAAATCATCCTCTCGTCTTTTAGTGACGATTTCCACATCCGCCACCGCGGCAATACTGTATAGTGCCTCTCCGCGAAAGCCAAGCGTTACAATGCTTTCTAAATCCTCGCCTGTTTCAATTTTACTTGTTGCATGCCGCAAAAACGCCGTGGGGACATCTTCTTCTGCCATCCCCTTGCCGTTATCCGACACACGCATATATGTAATTCCGCCGCGACGAAGCTCCACGGTTATATGCGTTGCCAATGCGTCAATGGCATTTTCAACAAGTTCTTTAATTACGGAAGCAGGTCTTTCCACAACCTCTCCTGCTGCAATCAAAGCAGCAACAGAGGGGGAAAGTTTTTTAATTTCTGCCATGCTTTCACCTCCGGCGTTACTGTTTCCTTTTATCCTTCCAGTTTTCTTTTATAACCTGCCGTGCTCTGGCGATGGCAAGCGTTTCTCCGGGAACAGGGTCTGTTATGGTAGAGCCTGCCGCAATATAGGCACCCTCTCCCACCTCTACGGGCGCAACCAGATTGGTGTTGCAACCAATAAAAGCACCGTCCCCGATTTTTGTTTTATGTTTTATTTTCCCGTCATAATTTACCGTAACCGTACCGCAACCAAAGTTTACGCGCTGTCCCACTTCGGCATCGCCTACATATGTAAGGTGCGAAACCTTTGTGCCGTCGCCAAGCGTTGCTTTTTTAAGCTCTACAAAGTCACCCACGCGACATCTTTTTCCAATGCGGCTGCCGGGACGAATATAGGAAAACGGTCCCACATTTGCTTCTTCTCCGATTTCACTTTCCTCTGCCACCGTTTCGCGTACCGCCGCCCCATTTCGAACGACGCAGTTTGTAAGCGTGGTCCGCGGCCCGATGGTGCATCCCGCCTCTATTTCGGTTTCCCCGCGTAAAATACACCCCGGTAAAATTTCTGCACCCGCCGCGATTTTTACCGAAGGGTCAATATATGTATCTTCTTTGTTCCAAATGAGAACACCATTTTCGATATGCTTTTCACAAATCCTTTTTTGCTGTTCCCGTCTTTCTTGATACGACAAAAGTTTCTGCATTATGTGTCACTCCTTATAGTTGTTTTAGAACAAAAAGGCAAATGAACAACTCATTTGCCTTTTTGCACCGTCGAGTTACTCTGCGTCGTCCTGCTGCAAAAGCGTCTCTTCGTACTTGCGAAGAATCGCGCCCTGAAGCAGTTCACGCATCTCGGCATTAATTGGGTGTGCGATGTCCTTGAAAACGCCTTCGGGCGTTTTGCGACTGGGCATTGCAATGAACAGCTTGTCTTGACCTTCAATCACCTTGATGTCATGGATTACGATAGCGTTGTCGAAGGTCACAGAAACAACTGCCTTCATTTTGCCCTCTGCCGTCATCCGCCGAACGCGGATATCTGTGATGTCCATGAATGCATCTCCCTCCCGTTTATGTAGGTCCGAAGCGGTTTTTCACCCTTCTTAAATACTATTTTACCAAATTTAAAATAAAAATACAACAAAAATCACAAAATTATTGTAATTTTTTTATTTTTTGGTGTATAATATACCTAGCAACACGAAATATTTTTGGGAAAGGACCTATAAAAATGAGCTTTACACTTGAATCTATACCCCCGAAAAGCCATGTTCACTTTATTGGAATTGGCGGCATCAGCATGAGTGGTCTTGCTGATATTTTGCTTGACCGCGGCTATATCGTAAGCGGTTCGGACATTCGAGAAACCCACATTACAGAGCATCTTAGAAACCGCGGTGCAAAAATTTACATAGGGCAACGGGCGGAAAATATTGAAAACCCTGCACTAGTTGTCTACTCCGCCGCTATTCGCCCTGACAGCGAGGAATTTATCGCCGCGCAAAAAAGCGGGGCTGTTGTTTGTGACCGCGCAGCCCTTATGGGCGCAATCATGAAGCTTTATAAATACCCTGTTGCCATTGCGGGTACACACGGAAAAACCACCACGACCTCCATGATGACCCATATTGCCCTTGCCGCAAAGCTTGACCCAACCATTTCCATCGGCGGCGAATTGCCCGCAATAGGTGGTAATATTCGCGTTGGGCGAGGCGATTATTTTATCTGCGAGGCATGCGAATATCATCAAAGCTTCCTTCGATTCTTCCCGCTTGTAAGTATTATATTAAATGTAGAAACCGACCATTTAGATTATTTCCGTGACCTTGCACATATTAAGGAAACCTTCCGTGCACTGGCAGATTTAACGCCGGCAGAAGGCGCAGTAATCATTAACGCAGATGATGAAAATACTGTTTCTTCTGTAAAAGGCACATCGGCGCGGGTTATTACGTGTTCGAAAAAAGGTGATGCAGATTATATTGCACGAGATATTACCTATACCGAAAACGGATGCCCTGTTTTTACCGTATATGAACACGGCGAAAAGCTTGGTACAGTTTCCCTCTCTGTACACGGAACGCACAATGTTTCCAATGCACTCTGCGCTATTGCCGCCGCACGCTTTTTAGGGTTATCGTTTGCCGACATTGCAGCAGGCCTTGAAAGTTTTTCAGGCGTGGGGCGTCGTTTTGAATTGAAGGGCGAGCGGGATGGCGTTACCGTTATTGACGATTATGCCCACCACCCCACGGAAATTGCCGCAACATTACAAGTTGCCAAAGAAACCGCTCGCGGACATGTATGGTGTGTATTTCAGCCCCATACCTACACAAGAACAAAAACACTTTTTACCGAATTTACCGAAACGCTTTCCGGCGCAAATCCTATCATTTTAGATATCTATGCCGCAAGAGAAAAGGATACGGGACTGGTCAGTGCGCGGGATCTGGCAGATGCCATTCCTGATGCCCTGTATCTGCCTTCCTTTGCAGCTTGCAGCGAATACATTCGGCAAAACGCAAAAGAAGGTGATATGCTCCTTACCATGGGGGCAGGGGATGTTTACAGAATTGGAGAAATGTTTTTAGAGAAGAAATAAATTAGCGATGTTAAAAAATATCCGGAGTACAAATTAATCTTTCTTCCACCAAAGATTCGGGGGCTGTTTAAAAAATGTTTTTTTAAACAGCCCCTTCACATTATTCTATTATCAGTTTTCCGACTTTATAGAAGCTTCCGTTTCGCTCTGCATCCGTTGCAAAATAGATAACCGGATTAGCTTCATCAAAAATACCGATTTCAACGTCATACGCTCCGCTCACAGCGTCTTTTGGAAGCGACACACAAAATCTCTCTGCATTTTTACCGGGAAGCCATTTTGTAATATCCGCTTCCGTTTCAAACGTGTATGCATTTTCCGCGTTTACAAAACGAAGCGTAAGCGGCATTTTTCTGTAAATTGGTGCAACGCCGATATTATCAATGCCTAGCTTCATTTTTACCTCGCCGCCCCTCGCAGCTTTTTCGGGGAACTTGAAATAATCTATGGCAAAATGATACCCCATCTTGCTTACCCAGTAATCCACCTTTTCCTTCCACTCGTTCGGCACGGGAAGGGATTTTGCATTAAAAGAGCTGATATGCCAATTTAATGTAAAATTGATAATTTCATCAATATCCCAGTTCTTTCGTTTCCACTCTCCAAGCCACCAATAGGCTTCAAAGGAAACAGGTGCGGATTTCCACAAATCTCCAATCTGTGCAATTTTTGCGGGATAGGATTCATAGAGATGCGACGGCTCGCCAAGTCCGTCCCCGCGGCAGCCGACGGGAAGCTCCGTTTTCTCACTTGCGTGCGCAATCAACTCCGGTCTTGTAACCTGACTGATAAGACGCGTTTTTTTGAAAACGCCGGTATATGTATCCACAAGTGCCTGCAGAGATTCCTGCGAATACAGGTGCAGATTATGCCCTTCTCCCCAGGAGCCGGGCAGGGAAATATCAATCGTGTCAAATACAGGCTCATCATCAAAGCGTTCTCCAAGCGCCCGCACCGCTTTTTGGAAAAGCTCTAAAAATAGGGGGTCGGTGGGAGAATCCTTTACACGCGCACCCTCGGGACGCTCCGGGCACGGAATCAGCGTTTTGAGCCAATCAGGTACATCATCACAGGCTCTTGTGCTGTGTGCCATCAGGCGAAAAATAAGGGATTGCCCGTGCGCCTTTGCTTTATCGATAATATCCTCAATAAACGCATAATTATATTCTCCGCGCTTCGGCTCAAATTCCTTCCATAAAATACGAATATATACTACGGAAGTATCAGGGTAATACCCTTCCTCTCTTCCCTTTTCTCCCACATAATCCGGTACGGGATAGCATTCTACATGCTCCGTTTCAGTATAATTATTCTCAGGACGTACCACTAAATCGGAATACAATTCTTCCCCTCTGAAATGCTGAAAGCTCATAAATCCAATATAGGGGTTTTGCGCCTCCTCTTTTTGCACGTTAAAATACCGCGCTAAGCTTTCCGGTTGTTGCATTGCCGCCTGCATTCTTGCTGTTTCTTCCAAAGCCGCCTTATTCATTATTCTGCCCGCTCCTTTTCCATAAAATGTTGTTTTAATTATAGCATAGGCGTTTCCCGTCTGTCAAGATAAAAAGCCTTGCAAAATCTTTTACTTTTGTTACCGTTTTATGCTTCTGTTTTGCTTAGCAGCAAAACTGCACCTAAAATCAAAACAATGCCAATTACTGAATATACCCCAAGCGGTTCACCAAGCAAAAGTACGCTGTATATGGTTGCCGCCATTGGCTCCACAATACCAAGCGCCGCCGCTGTTCCAACGGGCAAAGCACCAAGTGCAAGCGTGTAAAGAAAATAAGGCAAAAGCAAAGTAAAGACCCCGATCCCAATTAAAAGCGGTATAACGCCCATCAGGTTTTGTGCTGAAAGCGTTACAATCTCCAGCGGCTTTGCCATAAAGAGCGCTATAATACTCATGAATATAAAGCTATACAGACTCGCTGACACAGGATTGCTCTTTCGCCGCATTTGAATCTTTGTAAATATGTTATAGGCGCTATAGGAAACACCTGACAAAAGTCCCGATACAACGCCCCAAACACTAAATTTAAGCCCGCCGATAATTCCTGATACAAGCCCACATCCTATAAGCATACAGATAACGGATATGCATTTAAGACGCGTAAACTTTTCTCCCAGAAAAGCAACGGAGTATGCCATAACCATTACCGGCGCGGTATACATAAGCACCACAGCCGTAGAAACGGAGGATGCCCGCATGGAAACATAATAAAAAGCTGCTGCGCCATACATGCTTAGTCCGCTGCATATAAATAAAATCAGTTCTTTCCAAGATGCACAAAATAGTTTTTTATTGTAAATAAGCACATATGCACTCATGCCGACGGCTGCCACTGTACCGCGCACCGCTACCATCTGCAATGCCGAGAACCCGTACGGGGCAAGTAAATGCACAAAAAGACCCGACGTCCCCCATAAAACACCTGCAGCAATAATATATAAAAATGCTCTCTTATTCATAACTATCTCCTTGTATGAAACATCGGTTCTTAATTATATTACAATATGCACCAAATTGCAACTTTTTTTTGCAAAAATGATACGTTTATTTTCAAAAGAAAAGTGCCGCCTATGCGACACTTTTATAGTATGTACTTTAACCAAAAAAGCTACGGGTTGCCATTCCCACAAGATACGCCATAAGTCCTGCCACCGTAGGCGAAGTCACCCAGGCGATTGCAATACGCTTGAAAACACCAAAGTTTACATTTCGTACCCCTCTTGTAAGACCTGCACCCACAACTGCACCGACAACCGCTTGTGAGTTGGATACGGGAATTCCCAGAAGTTTTCCCATTCCTACAACCGTTATTGCCATGGCAATAATTGCAAGGAAGCCATCCATTTGACTGATTTCTGCAATGCTACCGCCTACAGTCATCATGACGCGTTTTGAAAACGTAAGAGCACCTATAGCAATGGCTACGGCACCAATGGTTGCCGTCAGACGCGGGTCTGTGAGTAAATTCGCCGCCACTCCTGTTTCCGCGAAGCAATTATCAAAATAAAGAGCCGTTACACCCGCAGAGCTATTAAGACCAATACTAAGGGATGCAAGCGCACCTGCAATAAGGTATCCCCATTTTACAACTGCATCATAATGGCTAAGGGTGGAAAGCCGTTTTTCCATAAACCGATTAAACACATAGACAATTCCGAAGGAAACAAGCCCTGCGCCAAGCGGATTTAAAAGCCATGTAGAAGCGAACTTCCCGATTTGGGGCATGTTGACCGCCAGCACCTCGGGGTTTGCATAGTCTGCATAGCAAAGTCCCCATCCAATAATCGCACCTGTGATAGACTGGTTTGCCGATACCGGAAACTTTAAATAGCTCATTACAAAAACCGTAAGTCCCGCACAAGCGAAAATGATGGCAGCTTTCATTGCAGACTGCAAACGGAGAAGTTCCACCGTGCCGCTTGCGATTGCTGAATGTACACTGTCCGCAGAGGCAAGAACTTCGTTGCTGATTGCAAGCTCTGCCACTTTAGTGATGTTCATGTGCCCACCTATAAAGCCGCCCAGTATAACAAAAATAGCAATAATGATAACCGCCGTGCGGTACTTAATGACACGAGTTGCCACCGCTGTCCCGAACGCACTCGCCGAATCCACCGTTCCCAGTGACCAACCCATAAAAAGTCCCGCCAAAAGTAGTCCGTATATCATACAATCACGCCTTCCTTGTTACCAGCATGATTTGAATTTTGTCGGCGATGTTTTCAATAATATCCGAAATATGGCAAACCACTTCCACGTAACTTGCCATTTGCATTTGATGCGCAAGGTCCATGTCGGATTTATAAATCTTTTCATACAATTCTTCTTCAATCGTATCAACACGGGACTCATGGTCTCGGATCTCATCTAAAATGGCATGATTTTGAAGAAGTTCTCCAAAATTCGAAAAAAGCTTGGCGATGCTCTTTTTCAAGATATCAAACTGTGCATGGGTAATAGATACAATTTCCTGCAGACTTCCAATATATTCCTCTGAAAAACGGAAGTTTTGGTATACCACTTTTCTTGCAAAGCTTTCACATTTATTGGCAACGCGGTCGCAATCGCAGGCAATAGAAATAAGGCTTTCACGGGTGGAGGGCAAATAGAGACCGCCTTCCAAAGAATCAATCATACGACGAAGCGATTCATCCGCTACGCTTTCCGCCTGTGCAATGCCGCCGGAAAGAATACGAATGGTTTCCGGCACCGTTTCCGGCACACAAATCGCATGGATAAAGCCCTCAAAATGGATAAAACAATTCTCAACATCATTAATCTGCTCCATAATGAGCTGTTGCACTGTATTATCCTTCTTCTTTTTAAACATAAACTACGCTCCTTTTTCGTTTTGCTCTGCAAAACACATATCCGTGTAATTTTGCAGAAAATATATTTGTGTTATTTTTACATTATACTACATTTTTTGCTATTTATCAATGATAATTTATCATTTTTTGTTTTTTCTTATCACGCATCATTTCTGTCTTTTATTTGAGAACAAACTCTCCAAGCGTGGTAGATTCTATGTAGTCTTCTTTAATTTTGCGAAGCTGTGCCATATGCGGCTGCTCGATATGTACCTCTTGATGATGCTGTGTTTCCCACGCCTCGATTAGCAGTATTTCGTTCGGGTCCTTTTCGGAAAAATAATAATCATAACGAATGCAACCGTCTTCAGCTCTTACTGCCGAAACGATGCCCTCTTTCTGTATCTCCTCAATAAACGCCTCGCGTTTTCCAGGGAAACTCTTAAATACCACATAAATCGTATACATTGTTCTCGCTCCTTTGTTTTATGAAATGTTTATAGCCTGAAAGTGTTCCGTTTAGCGGATACACCTTTAAATAAAGTATACCACAAAAGCCCGAAAAAGGCAACCAAGTTTCCATTATTTAATCAAGAAAAGTCAAAAGCATCGATATAACACCCTCACCACACCTCATCTTGCAATTTTTTTAGTATTTACAGTTGAAAAGCAAAAAATTTTCGTATACAATAAAGAAACAAATGTAGCATATGAACGGAACGTGGATTGTATTTTTCACAACACAGATATACAATACCTTTCGGAGGTGATAAAAATGGATTTATCCAAAACAGGTAAAATGTTTAAAGCCTTAAGGCGAGAACAGGAATTCACCCAAAAGGAAGTGGCGGAAAAGCTCGGTATTTGCGCTAAAACGGTTTCCAAATGGGAAACGGGACATGGTTTTCCCGATATTACTTTTCTTTCCGGTCTTTCCGCAATCTTTCAGGTGGATACAGCCATTTTATTGGCAGGCGAAATGCCACGCAGTAAACCGGAGGTTGGTAATATGAAACGGACAAATTTTTACGTTTGTGATACGTGCGGAAACTTTCTTACAGGCGGAAATACAGAAATTACATGCTGCGGACGAAAACTCTCGCCCCTGCCTGTAAAAAAGAACGACGAAGCGCATAATGCAAATGTGGCGAAAATTGAAGATGAATTTTTCATTACGCTTTCCCACCCCATGACAAAAGCGCATTATATCTCTTTTATTTCATATGTTCGTTTTGACCGCGTGCTCACGGTAAAGCTATATCCCGAGCAAAATGCTGAAATCCGCATCCCGCAAATGTACGGGGGAAAGCTATATGGATACTGCACTATGCACGGATTATTTGAAATTACTGTTTAATTTTTTTTTTTATAAATAAATCTAAACCAGAATGCCAAAACATAAATAAAAAAAGCCGGAATAAATCCGACATAAAGACATGCGTACATGGAAAATAATTGAGATTTAACAACAATGCTTTCTTACGCAATAAAAAAAATAGCAGTTCCGGCGACGCCCTGCTTTCCCAGGCGGTCACCCACCAAGTATCATCGGCGCTGCGGAGCTTAACTGCTGTGTTCGGGATGGGAACAGGTGTGACCTCCGCGCCATTGCCACCGGAATGCTATCTTCTCTTTCTGAAGGTTTGTACCTTCAAAACTGAACAATGCTTCTTCTAAAAACTCTAGATTCTTCTGGTTAAGTCCTCGGTCTATTAGTATCACTCAGCTACATGCATCTCTGCACTTCCACCTGTGACCTATCAACGATGTAGTCTTCATCGGACCTTACTTGATCGAGTCAATGGGATATCTTATCTTGAGGGGGGCTTCACGCTTAGATGCCTTCAGCGTTTATCCCGTCCGTACACAGCTACTCGGCCATGCCTTTGGCAAGACAACCGATACACCGGAGGTACGTCCATCCCGGTCCTCTCGTACTAAGGACAGCTCCTCTCAAATATCCTACGCCCGCGACAGATAGGGACCGAACTGTCTCACGACGTTCTGAACCCAGCTCGCGTACCGCTTTAATGGGCGAACAGCCCAACCCTTGGAACCGACTACAGCTCCAGGATGCGATGAGCCGACATCGAGGTGCCAAACCTCCCCGTCGATGTGGACTCTTGGGGGAGATAAGCCTGTTATCCCCAGGGTAGCTTTTATCCGTTGAGCGACGGCAATTCCACTCTCATACCGCCGGATCACTAACTCCAACTTTCGTT
>JAZROH010000078.1:0-45849 GCA_045648645.1 Clostridia bacterium
AAGCTTTGGGATACCCGAAGCTGTACATGGGTACAGCGAGAGGCGAAGTTTGTTCGTAGCAAAAAGGCATAAAAACCTTGAAAAATCGAATATAATGAGATTTTTCTGCATTTAACATAAAAAATACAGATGCAATTTCTCTCCCTTTTTTATTTTCGCCTTTATGCGTTCCAGACATTTTTTAACATCCCCTTCGCATTTTGACTAAATTCATTCCCCTCTCCAAAACGAAAAACCGCACTCCCTTAAAACGCCGATTATGCAGATTGTACAAATTCGAACTTTTTTCGATTTTTTTTCAAAAAAGGCTTGCAATCTTGACGGATTGCAGTTATAATAAGAGCGTATAGTTGTATGGGGATAACTCTCTGCATTTGTAGGGAGCAGTCCGCAGACCTTATTTGCGAAAGGAGGGCGTAGGTTTTAAATTTTGCAATGCTCGTGTGGGGCACGGGCAAAAACCTGCGAATTTTCGCAAAACCAAAATTCATTCCAAAAAAAGGAAAGGGGTAGGAAAATGTTCAAAGGAACAAACAAAGTGTGGAAAGGCTTAGCACTGGCTCTTGCTCTGTGCATGCTGCCCACAGCCGCATTTGCGGATGGTGAGACAGGTCAGACAACAATATCAGTATCAATTGAGAGTGCCACTTATAATGATACTGCTTCGCCTGCAACTGTCTCGGTTACGGCCAAAACTGGCGCTTTAGGCAAGGATGTTACAATTCTTGCGTATCGTAGTGGAGAAAAGGTAGAACTCGGAGCTACGAATCCGGTTATTCCCGATGTCGAGAGTGATGACCCTGATGCTATTACATTAGCAGATAGCGTTGTCTACATCGATCAGGAAACCACAAACGACACCACTGGCGAATTTACTTTCACATTCATTCCCAGAAATCTGGAAAAAACCATTGGAAAGTATATTAACATCTATGTTGGTGGTGAAGATTTAAGTGACGGACAAGGTCCGGCATTTGTACAGTTGACAGCTGCAGAGCCGGCACCCGCACTCGGCGTACCTACAAAGCTGTACAAGGGTGAAAACCTTGAAATTGATGTTACCAAGACTGCAAGTGGAAGCGCATATAATGCTGTTGAAGCTTGGTACAATGACATTAAATCCGTAACAGTTGACACAACTCTGCTTACAGAGGGTACCGATTATGCACTGAATGAAGCTAAGACCGCACTGGTTATTAAAAATCAGGATGTTCTGGCTGACGGCGTAATTTCCATTGCTATTGAAGGTACAATGTATGCAAATCCCGAAGCTTGGAGTGGCAATCTTACATGCGATTTTAAGCCCGCCGGTGAATTCAGAAACGTTCCTGCAAAAATTGTTGCAGGTGAAACTGTGGGTATTGAAGTTACAAATGACGATGCAACTTACGGTGAAGCTTGGATAGAAGCTCTGACAGCACGTGCTACGGTTACACTTGGTGACGCCGTTGTGGCTGTAAATGGTTATGATGAAGATGGCAAGCTGAACATCACAGCTGATTTCGCGGCCGATGGTAAAGCTGAAAATGAAGGCGTAACCGCCAAACTGGTAATCGCACTTGATGAGTATGCGGAAACAAAGTCTACAGACATAACAGTTGTACCGCCCACGGTGCAGGCAGCTGAAGAACTCGTAATTCCGGCAGCAGGCTATAAAGCAGAACCGACTGATGCTGATTTCTACACTCCTAGTGGCGATGATACTTATCCGGATGATCCGACTCTGAAGAATCAGAAGTATGGTCGAATTTATCTGGATGTAAGCACAATTGCTACTGCAAACTATGGCACAAGTGTTGAATGGAGTGTAGCACCTAAGGCTGGCGGCGATGCTCTGACAGCTTTTGAAGGTGTCTATGACCTGACCAGATCTGAAGAAGGTCCTGTTGTATATACCGTAACAGCAACCGTTAAGAAGGGCGAATATATCGACGGTATTAAAACAAAAGACATTACTGTCGGTCAGATCGGTGTTGCAGGCGTAAATGTAACAGCAAATCTTAAAGGTGGCGCTGCTAAAGGTGCTACATTAAAGATTATGAACGGTGATGCAGAAGTGGCGGAAATGGAAGCTACGGAAACATGGGAAGTTGACAGAGCAGATGCAAGACTTTGGACATTTGCAGCTGCTAATGTGACGGCAGGTGAGTATACCCTTGTAGTATCGAGACCTGGTTTTGCCACGGAAAAGATTTCCATTACTGTAGCTGATACAGACCTCAACGTAACACCTGAAACTCCGATTGCATTGAAGTTTGGTGATAATGCAAATCCGCGTGGAACGGAACAGGATGGTAAAATTGAAACAACAGACTTTGATAATCTGTGCGCAGAATTTGATATGTTCGGCTCTGGTGCAGACCTCAAGTTTGATGTTAACGGTGATGGTGTTGTAGAAACAACAGACTTTGATGCACTGTGTGGTAACTTCGATTATACAGCATCTTGGGTAGAATAATTTAAAAAACCAATTGGAACACCTTCCGGCTGGTTAATTGAATCAGCCGGAAGGGTAACAAAATCAAGGAGGAATTAAACCATGAAAATGACATTCAAAAAAGCCATGTCTTTGCTTTTAGCACTTGCCATGGTTCTTACAATGGGCATTTCGACCACTGCCGCAGTTAATATTGATAGTGGTACAGCTTCTTTTAAATTAAGTACAGAAGATATTTTTGATGAGACTGAAAAGTTCACAGTTACAGTTGTAGTAGAAAACGAAATTACAGCCTTGGCAAGTGCAACTTTTAGCTTCACATATGACACAAGATATATTGTACCTTGTGATGCTAGCGGTACAGAATTAACAGAATGGAATGACAGCGTTCTTGCATCTGCTATTCCGTCTAGCCATATGATTCGTAGTAAGAGAATTACAAAGAATACAGAAACAAATATCGGAACAATTACAATCGCTATGACTAGAATGGCAAGCGATTCGGACAGCATTCCGGTAGAAAATGGTAAATTGGATGTAATGTCCTTTAACTTTGCACCTGTTGCAGCAGGAACAGCAACTTTGGAATATGAAAATACTTCCTACTTCACAGAATTTGTTGATGGTGCAACTAATAATTTCTATCCCGTAACGCTTTCTACTAAAAATGTTGTAGTTCAAGCAATGCCTAATTTCCCGACAGTTACTTCTCCTTCTTTCACTGGCGCAGCTGTTGAAGATGGTACAGTAACACCCACTTACGAGTGGGATAACGGTCTTACCGATGAAGGTGCAACCACAACAGATCGTGACATTTCTGTAGTAACCTGGTATGTTGATGATGTTGAAGTAGAATCTACGGTTGCAAAAGCTGCTCTTACTGTTGATGGTGAATGGGTAGGAAAAGAACTTTCTTACAAGATTCAGCCGAAAGCAGACGGAAGAACTCTCAGAAACGAGGGTACACTGTCCGATGAAGTTGTTGTTGGTATGGTAAAAGCTGTTGCTACTTACAAGCCTTCCGTAACTTCCGTAACACTTGACAACAACGCTCCGGAAGATGGTCAGATTCTTGCCGCTGTTCCGGTAACACCTGTTGTTGGTTATGATGACACTTACAAGGAAAACGGTGCTGAATACAGTGCTGATTATCAGTGGTACATTGTAGACGAAGCAACTGATGCAGCCGATGCTGCTAACAAGGTAAAGACTGATGCTTCCGCGGCAGGTATCACCGCAAAGGGTACCGATGCAACCGTTACTTTTGATGCTACTACTGACAGAGACAAGTGGGCTGTTGTTGCTGTAACTGCTAAGGTTGCAGTTGCAGGTGACAACCGTACAGCAGAAGTTGCTGAATATGCAGCTGCTAAGATTACGGGTCAGCCCCCGGAAATCAAACTTACAACAGACCTCACCAAGAAGATTCGCTCCGGCAATACCTTAAAGGCCACCTTTGATATTGACAACAAGTATCCGGAAGGTGAATTAACTCTGGTAGATCCGATTACAACCTATGCTTGGACTGTTACCAATCCTGCAACAGAAGAAGTGATTGGATCCGCCAGCACTGCTGAATTTAAGCTTACAAAGGACCATGTTGGTGGTGTTGTAAACCTGAAGATCACTTATAAGAACGGTCTTGGCATTTATGCTACACCGATTGATGTAGTATTCGCAAACCCTGTTGAAAAGGCAGCTGGCGGTGCTCCGGCAGCAGGCACAGGCGCAAACCTGTCCGCTCCGACCACAACTCCGGGCACAGAAACTCCGGGAACCGAAACTCCCGGCACAGAACCACCCGGTGCTGACGTGAAGGAAGATCCCGCAGGCACTGCAAACGACAAGGGTGCTGCAGTATTTACCGACGTTGATAAGGAAGCTTATGCATGGGCTTACGAAGGCATCGACGTTCTCACAAAGTCCGGCGTTATCAAGGGTATGACTGAATCCACCTTCGGTCCGGAACTGACTGCAACAAATGCACAGATGATCGCGCTTGCTGTTCGTATCGCAGGTCTTACCGCAGAAGGCGCAACAACCGATAAGGTTGATGCAGAACACTGGGTAGCTGCAGAACTCGCAGTTGCAGACGCTAAGGGCATCCTCAGCGTATACGGTGACAAGGTTGACGCTGAAGGCGAAGTTACTCGTGAAATCGCATTCACACTCCTCTACAATGCTCTGAAGGCTGCAGGTGCTGAACTTGCAGAAACTGCAGAAGCAATCGAATTCACCGATGCTGCAAGCATTGATGCAAATTGCGTAGAAGCAATCAACGCTCTCGTTAAGGCCGGTATCGTAAACGGCATGGGCGATGGCACACTTGCTCCGAAGGCAACTCTGACTCGTGCACAGCTCGCTAAGATTCTTGGCATGGCTAATGCAATCGTAGCAAAATAATCTCTTTCCGATTGAATTTGGAAGAATAATAAAGCAGCCGAAACCATTTGGTTTCGGCTGCTTTTGTATAATGAAAACCACGCGATAGGTGTATTTGCCAAGCAAAAGTAGACTGTGCGGGTGGATAGTTATTACCTTTTTTGTTTTTAAATATCTTTATTCGTTGTAAAAAGTGTAATGCAATTACAAAAATTCGTTGTATTTTTTGTAATTGTGTGATATACTATACATGTATTAAGTGAAAGGAGATGCATGTATGTACCGAATTGCCATTGAAAAGCTTTTAAAATGGAAACAAAACAAACGCCGTAAACCTTTAATCATTGAAGGTGCGCGTCAGGTTGGTAAAACTTGGCTAATGCAAGAATTTGGAAGACAAGCGTATGCTGACACTGTGTATATCAATTTTGATTCTAATGCCCGAATGGCAGAGTTGTTTGCGTCTGACTTGGATATAAATCGTTTGATTATGGGCTTGGAGTTATATGCGGGTCGAAAAATTGATCCAGACAATTCTTTACTGATTTTTGATGAAGTGCAGGAAGTTCCAAGAGCATTGGCATCTCTTAAGTATTTCTATGAAAATGCACCGCAGTATCATATTGTATGTGCCGGCTCATTGCTCGGCATTGCTTTGCATCAGGGCACCTCTTTTCCTGTAGGAAAGGTTGATTTTTTAAAGCTTTATCCGCTTTCCTTCAGGGAGTTTTTGATGGCAGTTGATAAGGGACGCTTTGCAGAACTGCTTGACAAGCAAGATTTTCAAATGATTTCAAGCT
Source organism: Clostridia bacterium (assembly GCA_045648645.1). Taxonomy (GTDB): domain Bacteria; phylum Bacillota; class Clostridia; order UMGS1883; family UMGS1540; genus SIG447. The sequence goes on from JAZROH010000078.1 coordinate 5,620, forward strand.
TTAAAGAAACGTATATTGATGCTTTGAAGCAGTATTATTTTGTTGGCGGTATGCCTGAGGTGGTAGAAAATTTTGCAGAGAATAAAGACTTTATCGAGGTCCGCCAAATCCAAAAACGAATTCTTGCTGCTTACGAACAAGATTTTTCTAAGCATGCTCCAAATGAAATTGTTCCAAGACTTCGCATGCTGTGGAACAGCATTCCCTCACAGCTGTCAAAAGAAAATAAAAAGTTCATCTATGGTCTTGTTCGGGAAGGTGCTCGTGCAAAAGAGTATGAAACTGCAATTATGTGGCTCAGTGATTGTGGGCTTGTGCATAAAGTCAGCCGTGTAAATACAGCAGGTGTCCCGCTTAAAGCGTATGAAGACTTGAAAGCATTCAAGCTCTTTGTGGTAGATATTGGACTCCTTGGTTGCATGACAGGACTCCGCGGGCGCACATTACTCGACGGTAACGAGCTTTTTACTGAATTTAAAGGTGCTCTTACAGAGCAGTACGTTTGTCAACAGCTAAAAACTATCGAAGACTTGGATGTTTTCTATTACACCAATGACAGAGGGTCCTGTGAGATTGACTTTGTCGTGGATACGGGAGAGAGAATTGTTCCTGTTGAAGTAAAGGCAGAGGTCAATCTTAAAGCGAAGAGCTTAAAAACGTATCATGAAAAATTCTCTCCGGAAGTTTCGATCCGCACATCCATGTCGGACTACAAAAAAGAAGAATGGCTCGTTAATCTTCCGCTGTATGCGATAGATCAGATTAAGGCTATAACGGATACCTGCGGGCAGAAAAGGATAAATAAATAAAGCCGAAAACTGAAAATTTATATATTTTGCAAGCTATAAATTTTATCAAAATCAATTTCGGTTTTGACGATAGTAAGCTTCCGTCCGGTTTTATCTATGCGGGAAACTATACCGCGTGTGGCAATATATTCGCCGTCTGCATAGTGAATGACTTCCACCATTTTCCCCTTTTCAAGCTGCGAAAGCTTTCTTGACAGAATTTCCGCGGCATCCTCCATAAGCTCTTTTTGCGGTACGCGCACCCGTTCCCGCCCGCGAAGTAAGTCATAATACCCCCGCAGGGCGGCGAAGGGGGTAAATTGAACGGCTCTGTTATGCATCTCCGTTATGTCCTCCAATCATCGTATTTCTCTCTTTTCCTGTGGCTTTATTCTCTAAATTCATACCCCTGAGCACGGCATTCTTTCCAAATCTTTTTTTCAGCTCCAAAATGGCTGTCTGCTTTTTTCGCTCCTTGTCATCCGCAGCATAATCAAAAAATATATCATAATTTATAAATTCATCCCGCACAAGACGGTTAAAGCCAATGGTGATGCGCCGCACGGGAAAATCGGGGTGCACTTTTTCCCGAAACATTGCCGCAAAAGCGGCGCTGAGCCGTCGGGCAGAGTCCGTTGGTGCATCCAGCTTTTTTGTGCCGCCCACAGCGGGCAACGTATCCCGTCCGTATCCCACATGGAGGGAAACAGAGTCGGTTTTCATGCCCTTTTCCAAAAGCTCCAACGATAGCTCCGCCACCATTTCTTTCAGTATCAAAAGCGCATCCGAAAACACATAATCACAAGGCAGAATTTGTCCGCTTGAAATGGACGTACTCTGCGGTGTGTACTGCCGGATTTCCGCAATGGTGCAGGGCTCAATACCTTTTGCATGGTCAATCAGATATTCCGCATTCACGCCGAATTCCCGATATAAAACAGTTTCGTCGGTGTGCGCCACGCCCCACAGGTCATAAATACCGTATTTTGCAAGACGGCGGGCAATTCCCCGCCCGATATTCCAGAAGTCGGTTATCGGCGTATGATGCCAGAGTGTGGCACAAAAGCTTTCTTCATCTAAAAATCCAATACGGTCGGGGCTGTGCTTCGCGGTGATATCCAGCGCCACCTTGGCAAGGAAGAGATTTGTGCCGATACCGGCAGAGGCGCATATGCCCGTTTCCCGAAACACCGCATCCGTTATCATTTGCACAATGCTTCGTGCATCCTTGCCGTATAGTGTCAGGTAGGGCGTAAGGTCAAAAAAGCATTCGTCAATGGAATATACTAAAATATCCTCTTTTGCCACATACCGCAGATACACTCCATAGATATCCGCGGAGTATTCCATATACCGCCGCATCCGCGGTTTTGCCGTAATGTATGTAACGCTTTCGGGTATTTCGAAAATGCGGCAACGGTTTGGGATGCCGAGGGCCTTCATGGCAGGGGTGATGGCAAGACAAATTGCGCCCCTCCCGCGGGAAGGGTCGGCAACCACAAGGTTTGTTTTGAAGGGGTCTAGCCCCCGCTCCACCGCTTCCACAGATGCGTAAAACGATTTTAAGTCAATACATGCGTATACTTTGTCCGGCATATCTCCCCCTCCTTTATTGCCTTTTCGCAACAATACAAGTATAACACATTTTGTTGCAAAATGCAATAGTTTTATAATAAAATATGCTTGGAAAATGTTGTACATTCCTTAGCGGGGATAGGAAAAAATGTTTCAGAACGGACAAACTGAGCAAAAGCAGGGCGTTGCCCTGCTTTTGGTTACCCGAAGCTGTACATGGGTACAGCGAGAGGCGAAGTTTGGTCGTAGCAAAAAGGCTTGAAACTATGAAAAATATGCTTGCCTTTTTGCGGTCTGGGCTTTTTTTACATCCCATGGGTTATTCCGTCAAGAGTTTTGCGTATAACATAAAGCAAAATGCCGTGGGATGGTTATTTACCTGCCCGCCGAACGCATAAAAAATCTTCTCCATATCGGTTTTATACTGCACGTCCCCCGTGGCGGCGAAGAGCTTGTAAAGGCACATTGCCAAAACGGCGTTCGTGCCGGGGGTAGCACCATCGTCCCCCTCCATAAGGCGAACAATCATTTTTTCCGCATCCCGTGCGCTGAACACTGCGCCACCTCGCTCCGTCCAGAAAAGACGGACTATATCGCCCCAGGTTTCCTTCGCATGGGTTAAATATGCGGCATTCCCTGTGGTTTCCCAAAGGGTAAGCTGTGCCCAGAGAAGATAGGCATAGTCTTCGGAAAAGGCGTAGATACCCGCTTCGCCGCCATAGTACCGCGCAAGCAGCCGCCCGTCCTCCGTGCGTAAGGCACTGTCTATAAAGGAAAGAATTCCTTCTGCCGTTTCCGTATAGGCTTCGTTTTGCGTTGCCTGTCCCGCCCGCGCAAAGGCTACGGCGGCAAGGGCGTTCCAGCCCGTCAGGATTTTGCGGTCAATATCGGGTGCGGGGCGGCTTTGGCGTTTTCGAAGGAGTGCGGTAAGCTGTTTTTGGTAATCGGCTGTGCTTTCCCGCTCCACGCGGGGCAGAGAACGCTCCGTAATATGAAAGGTGCGGCAAAAATCCTTGTAGTCTTTGCCTAAAACGGCGCGCACCTCGGCGGTGTCCCACAGGTAATACGCACCTTCCCCCTCTGCGCTTTCTGCGCTGACGGCGCTGTAAAAACCGCCCGCATCGCTTTTGAGTACCCGTTCCATAAAGGCGAGCGTTTCCTCGGCATATGTGACAAAGCTTCCCCCCGCCTCTAAAAAGGCAATGGACAAAAGGGCATTATCATACAGCATTTTTTCATAGTGGGGTACGCGCCACTCTTTGTCGGTAGCATAGCGGAAATAGCCACCGCCCACATGGTCGCAAAGCCCGCCGTCATGAATTTTTTGCAGCGTTTTTTCAGCAATCATACGGCTTTCGGCATTTGCGTATTTTCGCCCGTAGGTCAAAAGAAACATCGGGATTTGCGGCATGGGAAACTTGGGCGCGTCCCCGAAGCCTCCGAAGACTTTGTCAAAGGATTCGAAAAGCTCTGCCGCTGCCGCGTCTGCTGCGTCCTGCGAAATGGTTTCCGTGTACATACCTTCTTCTTCGCGGTTTAAAACATCGGTAATTTTCCCCGCCGTATCCACTACTGCCTGCCGCCGCTCCGACCAGGCATTTGCCGCGCTTTTGAGAAGCGTTTTAAAGCCCATATGCCCGTTTTTGTCCTCGCGGGGATAGTAGGTGCCGGCAAAGAAGGGCTTTCTGCCGGGGGTCAGAAGCAGATGAAGCGGCCAGCCGCCGTCCCCCGTCATGGCATGGCACACGTTCATGTACACCGCATCCACATCGGGACGTTCCTCCCTGTCCACCTTTACAGGGATAAAATGTCGGTTTATAATTTCCGCGGTTTCCGGGTCGGAAAAGCTTTCCTCTGCCATCGCGTGGCACCAATGGCAAGCGCTGTACCCGATGCTGAGAAGCACGGGCTTGTCCTCCGCCTCTGCTTTTTCAAACGCTTCCGCGCCCCACGGATACCAGTCCACGGGATTGCCCGCATGCTGTAAAAGATACGGACTTTTGCTGTCCGATAGTCTGTTTGCCATATTTATCATTCCTTTCTCTTGCATATTTTACCCGCATGTGGTATACTATTATACAAAATAAGAGAAAAAAGGAGGACTTTCCATGCTATTACAAATTGACGGCTCGGTAACGGCACCCCGCGGCTTTCGTGCAAGCGGTAACGGCACATACGCCCTTATCACCTGCGGTTTGCCGGCGGTATGCAGCGGTGTTTTCGCAAAAAACCGTGCTCTCTCCGCGCCCGTAAAATGGACCTCTTTTTTAACAGAACAATATGAAACGGCACAGGCAATTTTTATCTGCGGCAATAAAAGCGGCGTCGCGGTGGGTGATGAAGGCTATGCCGACACGGTGGTTCTAGCCGAAGAGGCGGCTTCGGCGATAGGAATTGCTCCCGAAAAGGTGCTCCTTGCCGCCGCAGGCGCGGCAGGTGTCCGCTTTTCTCCGGAAGAAGCGGCAGAGGCGGTTTCGGTGCTTACCCGCTCTCTTTCCTCGGAGGATGGGGCAGGTGAAAGCGTTGGGATTGCCGTCGCACCGGATGGTGAAGCGGTGGAAATGGCGGTGGAGTTTGACATTGGCGAAAAGCGGGTACGCCTTGGCGGCGTTTGCAGAAGCGGCGAAGCCTTTGCGCTTTTGACGACGGATGCCGCAATCTCTAAGGAAATGCTCGACAGAGCCCTTCGTGCAGATGCGGAGGAAACCTTTTTTATGGCAATGCCGGACGGCAGCCGCGGGGGCGATTGTATTCTCTGCGCCGCCTCGGGTATAGCCGGAAACAAACGAATTTGTGAAGAGGATGCGTCCTATGCCGCATTTTGTGCGGCACTTCGGCATGTTACGACGTACCTTGCAAAACGCGCCGCTACTACGGGTCGGCTTTTAGAGGTCACGGTACAAAACGCCGCGGATAAGCAGACGGCATCCATTTTAGCACGGGCAGGCGCGGCAAGCGTGCCCCTTCGCCTAAAGGCAGGTGCGGGGGAAGCAGATTTTGCAAGCCTTCTCGCGGCACTCGGCGGGACAGATGCCGATTTTGACCCCGCGCTTTTAGATATAAGCCTTCGAAGCACCGCGGGCAGCGTACAGCTTGTGCGAAACGGGCTGGCACTTGCAGCGGAGGATACGGCACCCGTTTTTGATGCAGCCGCCGTTTCCTATATTGTAGATGTGAAAAACGGCAATGCAGCTGCCAGCGCGTATGCGGGATTTATAGAATAAAAGCCTTTACAAAAGACGAAAAATACGAACAGAAGGAAAGGGTACAAGCTATGATTTTAGCAATTGATATCGGAAACACCAATATTGTTCTCGGCGGATTTGCGGAGGATACGCTCACATTCGTGGCGCGGATTGCCACAAACCCCGCGAAAACCGAGGATGAATATGCAACGAAAATACGCAGTGTGCTTTCGCTTCATGAAGTCGAGAAAAAAGAAATCAAGGGTGCAATTATCGCATCGGTTGTGCCGCCGCTTACTGCCGTTATGCAAAAGGCGGTAAAAATTGTGTACGGCGTGGAGCCGATTTTGGTCTGCCCGGGTATTAAAACGGGCATCAATATTCATTGCGATAACCCTGCCACCGTGGGCGCGGATTTAATCTGTGCCTGTGCGGGCGCACATCATATTTACGGCAGTCCCGCGCTTGTGGTGGATATGGGCACGGCAACGAAAATTATGCTTATGGATAAATCGGGGGCGTTTAGCGGCGCATCGATTATTCCCGGTGTTAATATCGGGCTGCGTGCACTTTCCAGCGGTACGGCACAGCTTCCGCAGGTCAGCCTGGAAGCGCCGAAATCCGTTATCGGGAAAAACACGGTGGACTGCATGCGTTCAGGTGTAGTGTACGGGAATGCAAGTCTTATTGACGGCATGATTGACCGCTTTTGCGAGGAAATGGGCGAGGAAATGCGCGTGATTGCCACGGGCGGGCTTGCGTCGGTGATTGTGCCCCATTGTAAGCATGACATTCTTTTGGATGAATACATTGTATTAAAAGGGCTTCATATTTTATATAAAAAGAACAGCTGAGGTATTATCCCGAAAGGGTTAATATAAAATATGCGTTGTATCGCAAAACGGAAGGGAGCGTCCATCTCCCATTTCCGCGGCGAACGACAGCAAGGAGGAATTTTTATGAACAGAAAAATGGACACAAAAACACTCGTTTTAGGTGCGGTGCTGACGGCGTTGGTCATCATTTTAGAGGTTATCAGCGCATCCCTTGGCAAGGCAGGCATGTTCCGCTTTACCTTTGCGCTTGTGCCGATTGCGATTGGTGCGGCAACCTGCGGCATGGGGCTTAGTGCATGGCTGGGCTTCGTATTCGGGCTTTCCGTGCTTCTGACGGGTGATGCAGCAGCATTTTTGGCGGTAAATCCCCTTGGTACGGTGATAACCGTGCTTTTAAAGGGTATTGCCAGCGGTTTTTTTGCAGGGCTTGTATTTAAGCTTCTGGAAAAAGTGAACCGGTATGTGGCGGTAGCAGTGGCGGCATTGGTTTGCCCCGTGGCAAACACCGGCGTATTTTTGCTCGGTTGCCTTGCATTTTTCATGGATACCATCGCGGGCTGGGCAGAAGGGCTGGGCTTTGGCGGAAACGTTGCCGGCTACATGATTTTGGGGCTTGTGGGAATAAACTTCCTCATTGAAATCGGCACCAACATTGTTTTGACCCCTGTGATTGTCCGGCTTTTAAATATTCGAAAAAAACAGATATAACAAAAAGGGAGTGATGGCTTTGAAAAAAATCATTTTAACCGTGTGTGTGGCGTTGATGCTTTTTGCCTCGTTTCTGCCCCATTGCAGTGCGGAAGAGGACTGGCAGGTAGGTTATATTTCACATGGAAGAGTTCGTGAGGACATAAATGGAATTACAATTGAACTTTTAATAATAACAGCAGACGCTGTGCCTGAGATGTGCGAAACTGCGAACAAAATTACGATTAACGGTGAGTTTTTTGTTCTCCAAAGCGAGGATGATGCCCAGGAAATTTTGAATCTTTTTACCGATAAATATGTAGAATACAGAGTGAATTCTGCAGGTCGTATTAACATGATTCGTTTTGACGAAAATCCAACAAGGATTGTAGGTGCAACATATAATGCTACAACGGGACAGTTTTCCGGTGTTGGCAAGGTGCTTCCGGTTATTTATGAGGAAAATCCGGAACTTCAGTTTGTACCGGACGAAAACCATATCTATGATATAAGAGTATATTCTTATGCGGTAGTTGTCGAAACTTTTAAAGAAAAAAACATGTCAGAAAGTATATATTATGTAGGTGTTTGGAGTAGCATCGCATCTGATTTTACTTTAAGTATTTACGCTGATGCACAAATTGAAGGAACGGCTGAGATAGGAAAATGCAAGGGACAACTGTTGAATTCTAACGGACAAATATTGCAGGAAAGCGAAGAACTGTACGATGGATTCTCTCTTATGGTGTTTTTTGAAGAGGGCTTGCCGAATCAAGAAATACAATATATCGTTAAGTTATGGTTGGAGGATGAAAGCGGTAACCGGATAAGTCCGGTGGTTACTTGCTTACACCGAACAACACAATATGACATTGTGTATGGATATGTGGAAGATATCAGCTATGAGCTTGATATAGACCGGAGTGTGGAAATGATTTTCCGGGGCGTGGACGCGAAAAAAGAATCCTATGACATTTCAGATTCCACATGGATAAACAATAAAAGCTATCAGGTGGAAACTGGAAAGGAAGAGATTACAAGTCTCTTATGGAAAAAGCTTGTGAAAGCAGCCGTGCTGGATGGACATATCCGTCGGATATATTTTGAAGATGAGCCTTTGGCGGCGCTTGCGAAAGAAACGTATAATCCTGTCACCGGACAGTTTTCCGGCGTTGGGAAGGCACTTCCGATTTTTTATGAAAACGGACAGCATGTTCCATATCCGGACGAAAACCATCTCTACGATATTACGGTATATTCCTATGTCGTTAACATTACGGGAGTACACTCGAAAGATAGCTTGGAAGTGATAGCGCCTATTGATTTTTCTTGCGCTATGCGGGCGAACTTTAAGTTTGAAATTTCTGCTACGTTTGAAACGACGGTAAGTGAGGCTACATATAAAGCACAGCTGTATGACGAAAGCGGGCGAAAGCGCGGAGAGGTGATGCAGGCAGTTTCGGAAAATAGCGGCGATATCCAATTTGGAACACTTCCAAATGAAACTGAAAAATATACCATTGTACTGTGGCTTGAAAACATGGATGGAGAAGAGATAAGCCCCGAGTATCGATATAGCTATACGACGGAAAAGAAAACCATATATGCCGGATATGTGTTTGATGCCACCATGGTTACATTAGATTTTAACCATGTAATAGAGATAGGAATTCGAGATGCATCCGGAGAAGAAACAGGATATATTTGCGCAGACCCGATCAATTTAAACGGAAAGTCTGTAAGAACATCGACCGACGTAGAAACAGCCTTGGAGCAACTCAAACGGCTGAATTATGTGGAATATACATTTGACGAGGCGGGTAATATTTCGGTAATTCGTTCAGCCACCATGGAGAAGACGGGAGAAACGTACAGTGTTACCGATGCAATCGTATATAAGGATGCCGTGGAAGCGAAAGTGCAGTTTTCGGACACATACGAAAAGAAAACTGCGTTAATTTTGGTGGCATTGTATGACGAAACCGGTACTTTGACGGGGTGGGAATTGAAAACGGTAGATGTGCCAGCGGACGGTAAAGCAGTCGATGTAAATATTCCCATGGATGCACAGGCATCTTTTGCAGAAAGCAAGGTGTTCTTGTGGGAGAACCTTTTGGTGCCCGGCGCTTGAAAAATTTTGAAAAATCAGTTGCAAAATGTGCGGAATGGGTGTATACTTATTCCGCGTGTTTTTTAAATTTACAGAAGAAGGAAGGATTTTTATGGAAAAATTACAACCGAAGCTGATTTCCTGTTTGAAGGACTATTCGGGCGCGCAGCTTGGAAAGGACATCACGGCAGGCATTATCGTTGCTATTATCGCCCTGCCCTTGTCCATTGCGTTAGCACTTGCCAGCGGCGTAGGTCCTGAGCAGGGGCTGTATACCGCGATTTTTGCGGGCTTTGTTATCTCGCTGCTCGGCGGCAGCCGTGTGCAGATTGCAGGTCCCACAGCGGCATTCGCCTCTATTGTTGCCGGTATTGTGGCAACAAACGGCTTTGAAGGTCTGGTAATGGCGACCATTCTTGCCGGTATTTTGCTTATACTTATGGGACTTTGTCGTCTTGGAAGCCTGATTCGCTTTATTCCGCATACGATTACCGTGGGCTTTACCTCGGGTATTGCGCTCACGATTGCGATTGGGCAGCTGAAGGACTTTTTCGGGCTGACCTTTACACATTCGCCCGTGGAAACGCTTGAAAAGGTGGAGGCTGTAATTGAAAGCTTTGCCGCCACATGGAATCCCATGGCGCTTGTAATCGGCATAGCCGCATTGGCAATTTTAATCGGCGTCCCCAAAATTCCGGGCTTTAAGAAGGTGCCGCCGTCCCTGATTGCTATTATTGTGTGTGCGGCGCTTGTAAAGCTTTGTAATTTACAGGTTTTCACGATTGGGGACCTGTATACGGTATCTTCGGCATTCCCGAAGCCGTCCATTCCCGCGTTTAGCCTTTCGGGCATTATGACCGTCCTTCCGGATGCAGTCACGATTGCCGTTTTGGCGGCAGTAGAGTCCCTTCTCTCCTGCGTGGTGGCTGACGGCATGATTGGTGACAAGCATAATTCCAATATGGAGCTTGTGGCACAGGGCGCAGGCAACATCTGTTCCGCGCTTTTCGGCGGTATTCCCGCAACCGGTGCGATTGCCCGTACAGCCGCCAACATTAAAAACGGCGGCAGAAGCCCGATTTCCGGTATGGTGCATGCGATTGTACTGCTTTTGGTATTGCTAATCCTCATGCCTTTTGCATCTCTTATTCCCATGCCCGTTATCGCCGCAATCCTCTTTGTGGTTGCCTATAATATGAGTGAATGGCGGGAATTTACGGGCATCTGCAAAAAACGGAATATAACGGATATCATCGTATTGGTACTGACATTTGCCCTTACCGTTATTTTCGACCTCGTGGTTGCTATCGTAGTGGGGCTGATTGTACACGCGCTGTTTGTACTTATAAAACGAATTAAGAAATAAGTAAGAAATCCCAAAAGGGGCTGCAAAAAGTCAAACTTTTTGCAGCCCCTAAACATATCTGTCAGTTAATAAATGTGCATATAATCGGCGAGGTTTCCGCCTGTGCCTTCCTGCTTCGTCATGTCGGGCGGCGGCAGAATTTCATCGGGCATACGGGGCGGATTTTGCGACCGCCGCTCCAAAAATGCCGCATCCGTGTCAATCATAATTTTGACCACCGAGCCGATAAGGCGGCAGGTTTTATCGCAATCGGAAAGACGGATGGGCGGAAGAAGGTCATCGTTATCACTTCGAAGGAGGATGCCTTGCCCGTCGCGAAAGTAGCGGCGCATAATGACATGCCCGTCATCCGATAAAAGCAGAACTAAATCGCCGTTTCGAATTTTCAGCGCGTCCTCCCGCACCACAAGGAAATCCCCTGCCATCGCGCAGTACCGTGCCATGGAATTGTCCGTGACCTGTATGGCGATATAATCGCTGCGGTCACCGGCAGGAAGCGGAAGAATAATTTCGTTTGCATCTGCCGAGTGGCGAACCTCAGCCCCCGAGTCCAGCCGCTGTACGGTGACCGGGCGAAGCCGGACGTACCGCTGCGGCGCGTGCAGACTGTCTGCATCTTCTGCCAAAGGCGGGACGGAAAACGAAACACTTCCCTTCATATAGGCAACGGTTACGCCGAAATAGTCTGCAATTTTCGTTGCCACATCCATTTCCGGTACTATGTAACCGCTTTCTATATTCCTGAGAGTGGTTTGCCCGATTCCAAGCGCCTCGGAAAGCGCAGCGTGGGAAAGCTTTCTGCGAGAGCGCAGAAAGGTGAGGGTATAGCCAAACAGTGTCATTTGTATCTCCTTTTAAATTCCGGAAAGACCGAAGCTGATTTCCAACGCGGTATTTACCTGCTGCATCATGCTGCCGTCCAAATGTCCGATTTTTTCTTTCAGTCGTCTTTTGTCAATGGTGCGCACCTGTTCAAGAAGCACCACCGAGTCACGGGAAAGCCCGCAATCCTCGGCACTGATTTCAATATGCGTAGGCATCTTTGCTTTGTTTATCTGACTTGTAATTGCCGCGGCTATTACGGTGGGGCTGTAGCGGTTTCCTACATCATTCTGAATGACCAGAACGGGGCGGACACCGCCTTGCTCCGAACCGATTACGGGACTTAAATCCGCGTAATAAATATCGCCTCTTTTTACAATCACCCTAAATTCTCCTCATACCTTAGCGTAGTTTCGGTATCAGCGTGGAAACAGGCACAGGCAATTTCCAGGTTTATTTCGCCCATTTCCCGGTAGCCCTGTTCCATTTGAAGGCGGATTTTTTCTCTTCTTCTCTCTTCCATATAGAACTGCATTGCCCGGCGGATGAACTCGCTTCGGCTGATTTCCTCCGAAAGCGCAAACGCGTCCATATCCGCCAGAAGCGCTCGGGGCACGCTGACCAGTATTTTTTTATGCTCTGCCAATGTAACCAAGCCTCCATTCGTAAGCGTAATGTGCCTCTATACACATTATAAAGCTTCCCGCAGGCAAAGTCAAATGTAATTTCTGGTTACTTTGGCTACGGTACTATTCTGCTCAAAAATTAAGAATTACATACATTTTATTGCTTTCGGCAGAAAATTTACCAGCGTTTCGGCACACATCGAACGTATGCCCACTGCTTCGGCGGCAAAATCACCTGCAAGTCCATGCAGAAAAACACCCCGCGCCGCCGCTTTTTCTACGCGCTGTGCGGCAAGACCCAGTATAAGACCGGCTAAAATATCGCCGCTGCCACCCTTTGACATGCCTGCATTGCCTGTCATATTAGTATATGTTGTGCCGCGTGGCTCTGCTACTATGGTGTATGCACCTTTTAAAACAAGCGTAACCCCGTGCAAAGCGGCAAATTCCTCTGCGAGACGCACGCGGTTTTCTGCAATTTCTTCCGTGGGAACGCCGAGAAGGCGGGACATTTCGCCAAAATGCGGTGTGAGGATAATTTCTTTTGCCGCATCCTTTATAAGGGACATGTTTTCTGCAAGATGGTAAAGCCCGTCTGCATCTATAATTAAGGTTTCCCGCTGTGCGTGTATGGCTTTAAAAAGGGCGCGCCGCCCGTCCTCGCCGCGGCCAAGACCGGGCCCCACTAAAATCGCATTGGCTTTTTCGGGGATTTCTCCGTCAATGGGCGCACACATCTCGCCCACAAGGCGCGTCATCATCACAGGGAGAAGCGGTGCAGGCACCATGGCAGTGACAAGCCCTGCGCCGCCCGCCGTTGCGCTTTTGGCAGCCATGAGAGGCGCGCCTGCCATACCCGTGTTGCCGCCGAGAATGACGGCATGTCCCCGCATCCCTTTGTGGATGGCGCGGGGAAGCGGCGGAAGTTTCATATCCGCTTTTTCCAAAAGAAAACGGGTACAGTCCCGCGGGGCGGGAATGGAAATATCGTCACAGAGAATTTCGCCCGTGTAGTCTGCGGAAAGAGGCGAATACAGTCCCAGCTTGCGATAGCCGAAGGTGATGGTTTTCGTAGCGCGCACGGCACAGCCTGCAACCCGTCCCGTATCGCCGCAAATGCCGCTGGGAATATCAAGGGAAAAGACGGGGCATCCGCTTTCATTTATATACCGGATAGCCTCGGCGAAAATTCCCGTCACCTCGCCCCGCACGCCTGTGCCGAGAAGGGCATCTGCCAAAAGCGACCCCGGCGGAAGCGTGCCGCGGGCGCAAAAGTCCGAAAATTCGGAAACGGGAACACCAACTGCCTTTGCCGCTGCAAAATTTTCCGCCGCGTCACCGGATAAGGCATCGGGAGAGGCAAGGCACACAATTTCCGTCCGTATCCCCGCGACCCAAAGCCGCCGCGCGAGGGCAAAGCCGTCCCCCGCGTTATTGCCCTTGCCGCAAAAGACGGGAACAAAGGCGGGATTTTCCGCCCGTATTGCTAAAAAGGCACTTGTGGCGGCATTTTCCATAAGCACCCGACCGGGAATTCCGGCAGAAATGGCGGCGCTGTCAAGGGCGCGCATCTCATTACAAGTTACAAGGGGAAACATATTGTTCTTCCTTTCTCTTTATGAAAGTGGTATCAAATCAGAAAAGGGGCTGTAAAAACTACAGCCTCTTTTTAAGGGATAGCAAAAGGAGGATTTCAAAGAAAAATCGGAGCTTCTTAGATTATTTTCATTTCCCTTTTGCGCTGGGGACTTTTTTACATCCCTTTGTTAATTCAGTTCGGAAGTACAGTGCGGGCAACGGCTCGCCTCAATGGCAACCTCGCTGCAGCAGAAGGGGCATTTCTTGGTGGTAACTGCCTCTACGACTGCCTCTTCCTTCTTTCCAAGCTGTGAAAGCTTGTTGATGGTCTTTACAAACAGGAAGATGACAAACGCCATAATAATGAAGTTAATAATGGCGGTGATAAATGCACCGTATCGAATATCCACGCCCAGAAGATTAAAAGCAAGACCTGAAAAATCCTTCTTTGCCACGAGCCCGATAATCGGGGAAATAACGTCATTTACAAGGGAATCTACAATTCCCTTAAAAGCGCCGCCGATAATAACACCGACTGCCAAATCAATCACGTTGCCGCGCATTGCAAATTCTTTAAATTCCTTCAAAAACTTTTTCATTTGTTTTCTCTCCTTTATTCTTCTTCCGTATTCTCTTCGGAGTCGTTATCCGCAGCCTCCGCGGCTTCCTTTTCAATGTTCACGCCGTCAATATGAATATTCACCTTGAGAACAGAAAGCCCTGTCATCGTTTCCACCGCGTCCTTAACCTTTTCCTGAATGTTCCAGGCAACATCGGGAATGCGAACGCCATAGCGCACCACAACATGCACGTCAATCGTTACCGTTTCGTCTTTTATGTCTACCTTCACACCGCGGGAAACAGGCTTTTTGCCGCCGAGAAGCTCTGCGATGCCGCCCGTTAAGGTGTTGCCCAGAGCGTGAACGCCGTCAACCTCGCCTGCGGCGATGCCTGCGATAATCTGCACAACGTCGTCCGAAATCTTTACGCTGTTCGTATTTTCCGGAATTTTAATTTCTTCCATTCTTTTCGTCATCCTTTCCAAGAATTACTATACCTATATTATAGCAAACCCCGCGCGGCTTTGCAAGCTTTTTCGCATATTGGAAAAAAATCCTTGACAATCGGGCAAAAGCGTGCTACCATATACTTATAAAAATCCGGGGAGCCCGTAAGGGCTGAGAGGGAGCCGCTGCTCCGACCCGTAACCTGATTTGGGTAATGCCAACGTAGGGAGCATATCGCTGTATTTGTGCTTCCCGAGTGGGAAGCTTTTTTGTTGGCAAAAAGAAACGGAGGAATTTTTATGACAAGAAAACTTACCACAACGGGCATTATGCTTGCGCTTTCCGTTATTTTGTCCATGATTCGTCTTTTTGACGCACCGTATGGCGGAAGCGTAACGCTCGCGTCCATGCTGCCCGTAATCTGCCTTGCCGTTTTGTACGGCACACGCTGGGGGATATTATCCGGCGTTGTCTTTTCGCTTCTTTCCATGCTTTTGACCGGTATACCTGCCCCGCCCGTTCCCAATGTGCTGTGGTACGGCGCGGTGGTGCTTCTCGATTATGTCCTTGCCTTCGGCGTTTTGGGGCTTGCCGGCGGGATTTACCGCCTGTTTCCGCGAAAGCCTTTTGCCTTGCCTGCTGCTGCAGCAATTGTTATCCTGCTTCGCTTTGTTTGCCATTTCCTTTCCGGCATTCTTATCTGGCACGTATATGCATGGGAGGGCTGTGGCGCGGCACTTTATTCTCTTCTCTATAACGGTAGCTATATGCTTTTTGAGCTGTTGATTACAACCATACTGTCCGCCTTTGTGGCGAAATGGATCGTAAAACGTGCAGAATAACGAAAAAATTGTCCCCTTTTTATTGTTTTACTTTAGAGAACATCAAAACAAAAAATAAAACTAAAGCTGTGCTTGAAAACAAAACTTGTATTTCAAGCACATTTTTATTGACAAAATAGCAAAAATCAGTATACTTAGAGATAAGAGAGGTGAAGCGAATGCTTGACAAAAAACGGCTTGGAAACAATATTAAAAAAGAACGGGAGAAGCTGCATATGACCCAAGCGCAGCTTGCAGAGCGTTTATATGTGACCTTTCAGGCGATTTCCGGCTGGGAGCGGGGCGTAACGCCGCCGGAAATTGAGAATATCTGCAAAATGGCGGATATTTTCGGCATTTCCGTCGATACGCTTCTGTTTTCCCGCGGGGAAAATGTTGCATATCGCATAGGCATTGACGGCGGCGGCACAAAAACGGAATTTGTGCTGTTTACGGACGCGGGCGAGGTTATAAAGCGCGTGCGGCTTGGCGGCTCGAACCCGAACGCAATAGGCGCCGAGGGCTGCAGCGTGCGGCTTTCTGAAGGGATTGATAAGCTACTTGGCGGGGTTTATACCGCGAGCGCGCTTTTTGCCGGGGTTGCGGGCGGGGCATCCTGTGGCGCGGCGGCAGATATCTGCAGCGCGCTCAAGAAGAAATATCCCGACACAGAAATCTTTTTTGACGGCGATTTCATCAACATTTTATCCCTTTCGGAAGACCCGCTTCATGCCATGGGCGTAATTTGCGGAACGGGCTCCAACGTCTTTGTGCGGATGGGAGATATGGTGGACCGTATTGGCGGCTGGGGGTATCTCTTTGACAAGGGCGGCAGCGGCTACGATATTGGAAAAGCGGCAATCCGAGCCGCACTTTCTGCGCGGGACGGCATGTGCGCCGAGAGTATTCTTACCGGACTTGTGCGGGAAAAGGTTGGCGATATCAAATCGGCACTGGGCAGTATATATAAGGAAGACATGCAGTATGTTGCATCCTTTGCGCCGCTTGTTTTTCGTGCCGCAGAGGAAGGCGATGCGGATGCGAAGAACATTCTTCGGGAGAACGCGGGCAGAATTGCATTTTTAATTGATGCAGCAAAGAAAAAATTCGGCTATGGCGGTAAAGTGGTCGGCGACGGCGGGCTTTTCCGCGACCCCGTCTACTATGGCATGATACAAGAAATGACGAATGCCGAAATTGTGGTACCCACCCTGCCGCCGGTATATGGCGCATGTGTGGAGTGCTGCCTCAAATCCGGCTTTATGCCCGGAAAAGAGTTTTATGCGGAATTTGAAAGAAGCTATTTAGAGATAATAGAAAAGGAGCGAGCGTAAATATGCTGAAAACAGAAATGCGAAACCCGAATACCACCCATATTGACAAAATGTCCACATTGGAAATGATTGGGGCAATCAATCGGGAAAATTATAATTCGGTAAAGGCGGTGGAGGAAGCAAGTGCGGCAATTGCAAAGGCAATTGACTTTACAGCCGAAGCATTTGCAAATGGAAAACGCCTCTATATTATCGGCGCAGGCACCAGCGGCAGACTGGGGATTATGGATGCGGCGGAATGTCCGCCCACCTACGGCGTTCCCCATGATACGGTTGTGGGCATTATTGCAGGCGGGAACGACAGCGTGTTCCGTGCCAAGGAAAATGCAGAGGATAATTTAGAGGCAGGCGTACAGGATATAGATGCCGTGGAGGCAGGGGACGTTGTTGTAGGTGTTTCCGTAGCCGGCGGGGCAGCATATGTGGTAGGGGCGCTTCGGGAAGCGAAACGCCGCGGAGCTGTCACCATTGCCCTAACGGCCAATTTCGATACCCCCATCGAAAAGGAAGCGGACGTGTGCATCGTAACGGATACGGGTGCGGAGGTTGTAACAGGCTCTACCCGCATGAAGGCAGGTACGGCGCATAAGCTTGTTTTAAATATGCTGACCACCTGCGCAATGGTTAAAACCGGCAAGGTGTATGAGAACCTGATGATTAACCTAAAGCCGTCCAACAAAAAGCTGACAAAACGAATGATTTCCATTGTGTGTGATATTTGCGGCTGTGACGAGGCCGTGGCGGAGGAACTGCTCGAAAAGTACGACTGGAACATTCGTACGGCGGTAGAAGCATATAAAGCTTAGAAAGGAAGAGGAAGATGGCGAAAGCATATGTAGAAACCATAAACAGAATTCCCACTTTGATGATAGACGGGAAACCTTATTTTGGAAATGCGGTTACCGTAGCATCCAACCGGGACGGCATTTTGAAGCTGGACGAGGAATATTACCGCAATTTAGGAAAGGCGGGCGCGCGCATCTTTTTCCTGATTTGCGATACAGAATTTACAAAGCCGGATGCATACGATTTGTTTAAAACAGAAGCAGAGGCAATTTTGCGTGCGGTACCCGATGCGTATATTATCCCCCGCGTGGGGCTGCAGCCCACGAAAGCATGGACGGATGCCCATCCCGATGCTATGATTGGGTGGAGTGACGGGAAAAAGCGGGTAGCCTATTTGCGAACGGAAAGCTACACCGATTATATTGGCGCGTATTCTCTCCATTCCGAGGAATGGAGGCAGGACGCAGGAAAAGCGCTTATTGATTTTTGCGAGAAAATAGAGAAGGAATCGTTTGCAGACAGAATTATCGGTTATTTCCCTGCCGCGGGAAACACATCGGAATGGCTGCCTTCGGCAGATTTTCAGGCTGCACATGCAGAAGGGGCTTACTACGATACAAGCGAAAACTTTATGAAGGAATATCGGGCGTATCTGGAGGAAAAGTACGGCGAAAATGCACCCGAAGCCGTCCTTCCCGACTATGCGGCGCGTCATTACGTTTTGGCTTTTGACGCGGCAGTCAAAAACTTAAACGGCGGAAGACCCCACCATCCCGCCCCCGAAGCGCCTACTGAAGGCAAGTGCCACGGCTCCTTTGCGGATTTGGAGAAGGACCCGCGCGCTGTAGATTTCCAGATGGCTTGGGGCGATGCCACGGCAAAGAGCGTTTTGTATTTTGCGGGACTTATTAAAGAAAGATGGCCACATAAGCTGACGGGTGCATTCTATGCGTATACCCGCTGGGTACACATGGGCGGAAACTTTTCCGGCACAGGCCGTATTTTAAAGGACGGTCGGGTGGATTTCTGCGCCGCCCCCGGCGATTATCAAAATCGCCAGCCCGGCGGCTGGGAAGCCCTTCGCGCGCCTAGCGACAGCCTACGGATTCACAACATGCTGTTTTTAGCCGAAGACGATACCCGCACCCATCGGGAAAATCTTTTTTATCGTTCCGCCTATGGCGTGTATGATACGGATGATGCACAAAATGTTATGAAACGAAATTTCGGCAAAAATCTTTGCAGCGGCAATTATGCATGGTGGTTTGACCAGCACCACGGTGGCGGCAGATTTAATGACGAAGCGTATTTTGCGCTGATGCGTCGGCAATTTGATATTGCCCGAGAGGTATCCGAAAAGGGCAGATATAAATCGAATGATATTGCGCTGATTTACGATACGGAGAGCCGTATGGCGGCATCCCATGATACGTCCCACCACAGCGTGACCGTTATGAAAAACTTTTCTCTCGGTAAAATCGGTGCGCCGTATGACGAGTATCTCTTAGAGGACATGGAGAATGAAAATATGCCCGATTATAAGCTGTATATTTTCAGCGCGGCATATATGATGGACGAGAAAAAGATTGCGTATGTAAAAAAGAAGCTCCGGAAAAACCATGCTACCGCGCTCTGGCTGTACGGCGCAGGGTATATCCGGTCGGACGGGGAGAAAATCATGAGCTGTGACAATATGCGGGAGCTTACGGGCTTTTCTGTCAAATCCCTTTCGGATTACGCGTATGATTCTCATTTTAAGATTTGCGGCACGAATGCCGTTACCGAAAACCTGCAGCGAAATCATCTGTACGGACAGCAGGATGCCCTGATGTTCGGGCATCAGTTCTTGCACACCTATGAGCCGCGTCCGTATCTTTGCCCCCTCTTCTATCTGGACGAGAAAGAAGAAGCTTTCGGTAAATTCTGCGAGGGCGGACGGGGCGCCGCGGGCATCAAGGAATTTGACGGGTTTACGTCCATCTGGTGCGGCGCGAAATATCTCCAGTATGACTTTATCCGCGCCATTGCCCTTCACGCAGGCTGTCACATTTTCTCTATGGACGGCGATGTCATTTATGAGGGAAGCGGGTTTTTGACGATACATGCCACAAGCGGCGGCCATAAGAAAATTCGCCTTAAGGAAGCATGCACGCCGTATGAGGTGTACGAAGAAAAAGCCTACGGCGAAAAAACCGACATTTTAGAGCTGGATATAGAAGAAGGGCAGACAAAAATGTTCCGCTTACAAAAATAAATTCATTATTTGTCCCATCTTCTTAAATACTGCGCTTGGAACTTTGCAGAAAACCCCCATTGGACAGACTTTGCTCTGCCCAATGGGGGTTTTACACATACTTATAACAATTTATTTTTTCAGGCGTGTAATGCAGTCGCAGCAAACAGGTTTATTTTCAAAAATTTTTATATCCTTTTCTGCGCCGCAGAATATGCAGGAACTTGTATAATTTTGCAGAAAAATCCCACGTCCGTCGGCATAAACTTCAAGTGGCGTCCCCACGTCCCATTCCAGATGCTTCCGCATACGGGCAGGTAAAACAACCCGCCCCAGTGAATCTAAATTCCGCATGATACCTGTTGATTTCATATGTTACTCCTTTCATTTTACGGCACAAAAAAAGTGTGCCCCTTCGCAGAGACACACTGAAAAACGTAGTGACTCTGACATTTTAAGGTAACCACACACTTAAAATGAAAACCTCCCATCGCAGAAACAACACGAGATCAGAGCATACGTTTTTACCGTAAGTGATCGTGTTATTCTGCATGATGATGAAGGTGATTTTGCTATATTCATTTTATTTAAGTGTGTGGTTGCTATTATAATACCACAGTTCGACGGGAATTGCAATACCTTTTGACAGAAAATGGAAAAAATTTGAAAATATGCATTTTTTTACAAAAGCGTGATATTATTACGACAAAATGTACACTTTGAATGTGTGGTTCTTTCAAAGAAATAAAGTTGCTACGTTTTTTGTGGATATAGAACATGGAATTTTGCATTTGTCCTGTGGATGCGTTGTTTCTGCTTTGTTCATTACCATATGATGCGCAACAGCCTCGAAAACCGAATGTTTTCGAGGCTGTTGTTAAGCTTTTAGAAATTCAATTATGCGGCGTCGCATGTCTGCACCTGCTCACAGCCTGCCAGGCACTTTACAAGGCATGCCGTGGAAGTCAGAAGCAGCGAAAAGAAGGCAATCAGCGCGCCAACAAGGATTGCGCCGAGAACGCTGGCAGGTGCGAAGGAAACGGCAAGAAGAATTACCGCCAGAAGCACTGTGCCGAGAATCGCTGCCAAAAGGGTTGGCAATATGGTGCAAAAGCACCTGTTTCTGCCGCCGCTTGAAACAGCGCTTGTTACCAGCAGGACAGCCAGATACACAACCGCAATGCCGAACAGTACCCACAAAAATGCGGGGGTTACAGCGATAACCGCTGTGAAGTTCAGGAATGCCGCGATGATGCCGAGGATAATACTGGCAACAGCGGAAAGCGCGATGCAGTTTTCTCTGCAACTGCAATTTAGGATATTCATATCATCCACCTCCACAGCCAATATATGACATGTTTCGCGCTTTTGTTCCTATGTACCGGTACATTTATTCAAATATTCTTCTCGCGGTAACGAAGGTGGAGGCATAATAGCCGGAATCGAGGGTGGTAATTTTTACAACATCCCCTGTCTGCGGCGCATGAATAAAGTTTCCGCCGCCCACATAAATACCAACATGGTTAATGCGGGTATATTTATTGGTGTTATGGAAAAAGACGATATCACCGGGCAGGAGATTTTCGCGGGTGATAGGAATGCCGTGGGCAGTCTGGTCGGCTGCAACACGGTTTAGCGAAACACCCAATTCCTTAAAAACGTACTGCACAAGTCCGCTGCAATCAAAGCCCGAAGGGCTGGAGCCGCCGTATACATACGGGATACCTAAGTATTTCGATGCCGTAGCCACCACGAGCTGTCCCTTTTCCGAGCCTTCCGTGGTTTGTAGGGAAAGGTCCGCGTTTTTGTTATATACGACAGGTGTGCCGTTTCGTCTGTCCACCACATAGTCTGCATGCACATAGCCGATTGCGCCGTTGTAGTCAATCTTAAACCATGCACCGCCCGTTTTGGTGATAATATTGATTTGTTGACCGCTGTATAATTGCCCCATAACGCCGGCATCCATGGAAGGGGCTACGCGGACATTTAATGAGGTTGCATCCACCGCCCCTACGGCGTTGGTATCGGCTGCGGCGCTTATAGGAATAAGCAAAAGCACCGCGGCAAAGGGCGCAAGCCATTTTTTCAATGTGTATCTCTCCTTGTATTAAAGCGTGTAGACCGCCCGGCTGCCGCCGATGAATTTCGGTCTTGTTTTGGCGTAGGTCACATGCGCCTCGCCGATTTTAGAAATGGGCAGACGTACCGGCACTGCAACATGACGAAGGTGCATGCCGATAAACGTGTCCCCGATGTCCATGCCGGCATGACAGCGGGCAAATTCCACTGCCACCGCGTCCTCCATAAGACGGTACGCCGCTGTGGCGGCACTGCCGCCCGCTTTCGGCTGCGGAATTACGGAAACAATTTCAAATCCGTATTTCTCCGCCGCTTCCCGCGGCAAAATAACGGCACGGTTTAAATGCTCACAACAACCTGTGGCAAGATAGATGCCGCGGGGCGAAAGCACCGAAAGCGCTGCGCTTACGATTGCTTCCCCTAAATCATATACAGAGCCTTTGCCGATTTTCTCCCCTGCCACCTCACTGGTGCTGCAGCCGAGAATGACAATTTGCCCTTTTTTTACTTCTGCTTCTTCAAGCAGTGCTTCCATAGCCGCTACAACGGCTTTTTTAATTTGTTCCATTGTCAATGCCTCCTGTTACGTCTATTATACGCATTTCTCCGTATTTTGTCAATGGGTGCGAAAAAAATTCTCTAAACTCTGCCGCGGGGATTGACAGAATGGGGATTTTAGTATATAATGAGTGCAATGCCCTCTTAGTTAAGTGGATATAACAAGCCCCTCCTAAGGGCTAGTCACGCGTTCGACTCGCGTAGAGGGTGCCAAAAATCGACAAGGTTCAATTAGAATCTTGTCGATTTTACTTATTACCTAGTCACTCTTCCCTATTCCCTAAAAAGCTTTGTCGATTTTTGGAAAGTAATAAGTAATAGTGAATAAGGAAGAAGTTAAGGTGGCTTTGCCTAAAGCAAAGCTTATTTTTAAATGTATCATTATTGTTCTACCGTGCCGGAAAAAGACAGGTTTCGTGAGGAACCTGTCTTTTTTCATCAATTATAAATGACGCAACATGTTGCCTTGCGGCAACGAGATTTATAGCATTCCCCTAAATCAAACTTCCCCATACTTTTCCTTTAAATACAGCATTGCCTTTCGGTAGCCTTCAAACCCGAGCCCTATATAGGTTTTCACGCAGGCAAGGCGGGCGTAGGATACCTGCCTAAAGTCCTCCCGCTTTGTAACGTCGGAAATATGCACCTCCACGGCGGGGAGTGCTACCGCCTTCAGGGCATCCAAAATGGCAATGCTTGTGTGGGTGTAGGCGGCGGGATTTATCACAATGCCGTCGGCAGTGCCGAGTGCCTCCTGTATTTTCGTAACCAGAACACCTTCGTGGTTAGACTGGAAAATTTCAACGTCCAGTCCTGCCTCTTCCGCCGTTTTTTCAATAAACGCTACGAGGTCATCATACGTTTCATGCCCGTAAATCGCCGGCTCGCGTTTGCCGAGCATATTGAGATTCGGCCCGTTAATTACAAGAATTTTCATAAAGAGAAAGCACCCTTTCCGTCATATCTTCCGTTTCAAAACGGTTTTCAATCTGCAAATCCGCAAAACTTGCGTAAAGCGGACGGCGAATTTCGTACATTTTTAAAAGGTCTGCATTTTGCGAGAGGGGTCTGCCGTCACGTGGGAGCGATGCTGCATCCCGCATAAGCCAGATAATCGTGCCGTTTTGGTGCAAAAGCGGATAATTTTCCGCCCGCGTTACGCAGCCGCCGCCTGTGGCAAGTACAAGCCCGCTTTTCTTTCCAAGTGCACAAAGCACTTCTGTTTCCAGATTTCGAAAGCCTGTTTCCCCCTGTTTTTCAAAAATTTCGGGGATGGACATGCCCGCTTTTTCGCGGATGGCTTCGTCTGCATCCAAAAAGGTACGCCCCGTTTTTTCGGCAAGCTTTTTGCCGAGGGTAGATTTTCCGCAGCCGGGCATCCCAATAAGAATGATGTTTTTCTGCTCTTTTTCGAGCGCCGAAACTGTGCGGTCAATGCAGGAAGCGGGCAGCGGCTTTTCCCCGAAGTATTCTGCGCTTTCCTTCGCCTGCGCCACAAGCATGGTAAGCCCGTTAATGTGGGGAATCCCAAGCTGTTCTGCTTCGAGGAGAAAGGCAGTCTTGGCGGGGTTATAAATTAAATCGAGCGCGCCGCAGCAATTCGGGAAATCGGCAAGACGGACGGGCGATGCCCCCGTATGGGGATACATGCCGACAGGCGTAGTATTGACGATAATATCCGCGTCGCGGTGGCGGCTTATATTTTCGTAATTATCTTCCCCGCTTCGGGATATGACGATTACCTCTCGTGCGCCTCTGTCCCGCAAAACGGCGCAAACGGTTACGGAAGCGCCGCCGCTTCCAAGCACCAACACCTTTTTTCCTTCGGGTGCGATGCCGCTTTTGTCGAGCATATAGGAAAAGCCGTAATAGTCCGTGTTATGCCCGAACAGCGTGCCGTCCGCGTTTTTCACGATGGTGTTTACGCTGCCGAGCCGCCTTGCCGTTTCCGAAAGCGCGCCCAGAAACGGCACCACGGTTTTTTTATAGGGAATCGTAACGTTTATGGCATCAAAGGGCTTTTCCGTCATAAAGGCTGCCACTTCGTCCTTCTCTTTTTCAAAAAGGACATAAGGATAATCGCCCAGATGGCGGTGTATCTGGGGGGAGTAGCTGTGGGAAAGCTTTTCCCCGAGTAGTCCGCATTGTCGCATTTTATATCATCTCCGAATAACTGCCGAGGTAGCGGAATTCCTCGCTGATTTTGTCAAGCTCACAGATAAGCTGCACAAACGCCTCGGAATAAACGCTGGTTTCCAAATCAAAGTAGAACATAAATTCAAAGTTACGGTTTGGCATCGGGCGGCTTTCGAGCTTTATCAGATTTATGCCGATGGTGTAAAGCCTTGCAAGCACCTTATAAAGTGCACCCGGCGTATGGGGCAGTACCATCATGATGCTGGTTTTGTCCGCCCCCGGATAAATCTCCAGTTTTCTGGAAATGCAGATAAAGCGGGTATAGTTATTGCCGGAATCCTGTGCCGCCTCGCAAAGGCATTTCAGCCCGTAAAGCTTTGCGCAGTGGCGGGAGCTGAGGGCAGCAACATCGCGCCTGTCGGACTCTGCAACCATTTTTGCCGCCACCGCCGTGTTTTCGCAGGCGGTAATTTTCACATCCGGCCCGAGCGTTGCCAAAAAGGCTTCGCATTGGCGGATTGCCTGTTCATGCGTATAGATTTCGCGTACCTCAGAAAGTGCCACCCCTTCTTTTACAAGGAGATTGTGGTCTACCTTAATGCGAACGCTTTTGGTAATATAGAAATTATGCTCCAGCATCAGGTCATACACCTTGTTAACAGAACCTGCGGTGCTGTTTTCAATGGGCAGGACACCATAGCGGCAAAGTCCTTTTTCAATGGCGGAGAACACCTTGTCAAAGGTGTCAAAATACATAATGCTTGCACCGGAAAACATGCGGTCACAGGCAATCTGGGAATAGGCGCCATCCACGCCCTGACAGGCAATCATGGCGCTTTGCGGAAATTCTGTGTTGGTATTTTCGTTTATCGCTTCTGCAATTGTTTTGTACAGCGTATTTTCCTTATCCAGAATTTTTTCCTGATAGGAACGGCTCAGCTCGAAAAGCAGAGAGTAGAGAGAGCCTGTGTAGGAGGCAAATTTCGCTTCGGATTTTGCCTGTACATCCGCAAGCTTTTCCCGTTCCCGCTGTGCATCCAAAACAGGAATTTCGTTTTCTTTTTTGTAGGTTGCAATATTGCCTGCAACCTCCATCCGTTCCTGAAACAAGCGGACAATTTCATCATCAATCCGGTTAATCTCGTCCCGATACTTACTTAAATTATTTTCCATTTTATTTCTCTCCTTTTCTCCATATCGTTTCCATATCCAAAAGGGCATCCAATAACGCAAGTGCCGTTACCGCTTCTAAAACGGGCACGGCGCGGGGGACAATAGAGGGGTCGTGACGTCCTTCCACTGAAAGCGTAGCCCCCGTCTTTTTCGAAAGGCTGATGCTTTCCTGCGTTTTTGCAATGGACGGGGTGGGCTTAATCGCCACCCGATATACAAGCGGCATACCCGTTGAGATGCCGCCAAGCGTGCCGCCCGCATGGTTTGTGCGGGTTTTTACCGTGCCGTCGGTATCATAATAAAAGGCGTCGTTATTTTCGCTTCCTAAAAGAGTGGCGGCGGCAAAGCCGCTTCCAAATTCTATGCCGCGCACAGCCGGAACACCAAAGACAGCGGCGGCTATTTTTCCTTCCAGGCGGTCAAACATCGGTGCGCCGATGCCGGCGGGAAGTCCTATGGCGGCAACCTCGATAACGCCGCCGACGGAATCAAGCTCCAGCCGTGCCTTGTCAATTTCTGCCTGCATGCGCATGCCTGCCGCATCATCCCAAACGGGGAAATCCTTCTCTGCAATGGTGCGCAAGGCAGGGATTTCATCGGGCGTATAGGAAGGCGGGGCGCCTTCTTCGCCGTGAATGCAGCGGATGTGGGCAAAAATTTCTATGCCTTTTTCCTTTAGCATTTGCAGGGCGATGCCGCCGGCAATACAAAGGGGTGCGGTCAGTCTGCCGGAAAAATGCCCGCCGCCGCGCACGTCCTGAAAGCCGCCGTATTTTACCTCTGCGGCAAAGTCCGCATGCCCCGGGCGCGGGATATCCCGCAAGGCATCATAATCCTTTGAACGGGTGTTCGTATTTCGGATGATTGCCATAACGGGGGCGCCGGTTGTTACATTTTCTAATAGTCCCGATAAAAATTCAGGTACGTCCCCTTCCTTTCGGGGTGTGGAAAATCGGTTTTGCCCCGGTGCACGCCGCTTTAGAAAAGCGCTGAGCGCGTCCATATTTATGGGGAATCCGGCAGGGAATCCGTCCGCAATAACACCGATTGCATCTGCGTGGGACTCTCCCGAAACCGATATTTTAATATTTTTTCCAAAGGTACTGCTCATGGCGTTTCCCTCCTTATAAATTCGCCGCCAAGGCCTAAAAAGTGTTCCCAGAATTTCGGGTAGGATTTATTCACAGCTTCCGCGCCCTGCACCGTCACTTGTCCGTCGCAAAGCATGGAAGCGATGGCGGCGGACATGGCAATGCGGTGGTCACCCGCACTGTCTACAGTACCGCCCGTAAGGGGCTTTCCGCCTTCTATGATAAGCCCGTCTTTCGTTTCCAAAACGCTGCCGCCAAGCGCGCGAAGCATTGCCGAAACCGTTTTGAGGCGGTCGCTTTCCTTAATGCGAAGCCGCTCTGCCCCGAAAATGCGGGTTGTACCTTTTGCAGAGAGCGCACAAACGGCTAAAATGGGAACGAGGTCAGGAATTTGCGAAGCGTCAATTTCTATGCCGTGCATCGGCGCGTTTTGCACGAAAACTGCAGTTTCGTCCTGCCGCACTTTTGCACCGAATGCAGAAAGAAGCCGGACGATTTCCTTGTCCCCCTGCAGAGAGGCGGGGTGTATCCTCTCGCACGTAAGACCGTCCCCCAGTGCCCCCGCTACAAGCCAGAAGGCGGCGTTGGACCAGTCACCCTCCGCGCGAAGGGGTGTATCCTCGCGGCGCACAGGGGTTTGCCCGCCGGGAATATAATATGTATTTTCTCTATAGGTAAACCGAATGCCGAAGCGCCGAAGGGCATCCTCGGTCATGGCGATATATTGTGCCGATTCTATTTTTCCCGTCAGCGTCAGCGTGCTGTCGCCGGAAAGAAGGGGCAGGGCAAAGAGAAGACCGCTGATAAACTGGGAGGAAATATTGGCGGGAAGCGTATACGCGCCGCTTTGAAGCTGCCCTTTTAAAAGCAGAATATTTTCGTTCTCCCAGGAAAGGGAAATCCCATGGGCGCAAAGCTCTTCCCAAAGGGGTGAAAGGGGTCTTTTCGGGAGTCTTCCAAAAAGCGCGAATCGCGTTTCTTTTCCGAGCGCACCGGCTACGGGCAGGAGAAAACGGAGTGTGGAACCGCTTTCGCCGCAATCGGCAGTTTTTGCCGCCGTTTCTTTGGCAATCGGCAAAATGGTAAATCCGTCCGCCGTTCGCTGCATTTTTGCGCCGAGAGCAGAAAGACATCTTGCTGTAGCATCAATATCCGCAGAGGATTCATTTAATAAAAGCGTCGTTTCCTTTTTGGAAAGTGCCGCGCAAATCAAAAGGCGGTGCGCCTGAGATTTGGACGCAATACTTTCTATTGTACCGCAAAGCCTATGGGGCGAGATTGTAATTTCCATAGTATTCTCCTTATTCCATACCGCTCTGTAAAAAAGGAAGAAGAGCGGAAACAGATAGGGGATATAGGCGGCATGTGCCGATTTTTTCAGGGATAACAAGCGTTACCATATCCCCCGTTCTCTTTTTATCGGAAAGCATTGCGTCATAAAGGCGCGCGGCTTCGTATTCTGTGGCGGTGGGCAGACCGAATGCTTTGCATACAGCCGCAATTTTTTCCGGGAGCGCCATATCACAAAGCCCTTTTTTTGCGGCACTTTTTGCCATAATAACCATGCCGATGGCAACGGCTTTGCCGTGGGACAGCCCGAACTGGCTTGTTTTTTCAACGGCATGCCCGAAGGTGTGCCCGAAGTTTAAAAGCTGACGAAGACCGGTATCAAATTCGTCCTCGTTTACAATCCGGCTTTTCATTTCTATGCACGTAGCCAAAACCGATTCCCTGTCAAAGTCCGTGCCCTTTTGGGCAAGATGGGAGAAAAGGTCGGCACTTCCCAAAACGCCGTATTTAATGACCTCTGCACAGCCGTCCGCAAATATGTCTGCAGGCAGCGTTTTCAGCACATCGGGGTCACAAAGGACAACCTTCGGCTGATAAAACGCGCCGGCGAGATTTTTGCCTGCCGCAAGGTCAATCGCTGTTTTACCACCCACGGAGGAATCCACCATGGCAAGGAGCGTAGTGGGAATTTGCACGAAGGCAATGCCACGCAAAAAGGTTGCCGCGGCAAAGCCTGTCAAATCGCCAACAACACCGCCGCCGAGCGCAATAACAAGGTCGCTTCGTGTCAAGTGGTTTTCCGCTAAAAATTCCAGTACATTTATATAGGTTTGCGCGTTTTTTGAGGCTTCCCCGTGAGGAAAGACAAATTTTACGCTTTTGATGCCGTGTTCCGCCAGATTTTTTTCGAGGGAAGCGCCATAGAGCGCATCCACGGTGTCATCCGTAATGATGGCGGCGTATCCGTTTTTGCAGTAGGGCAGAATATATTCGCCCGCTTTTTTTAGACAGCCCGCCTCCAAAAGCACGTCATACGGACGGGAGGCGGCAACATGTATTTTCTTCATCCGTCAATCTCTCCTTTGATGCGGCGCCCTTCGTCCAAAAGCTGCCGAAGCGTCGCGGCATCCTCTTTCTCCAGTGCGTCGCGATATTCGCCAAGGTGGGTAATAATGCCGTCCAATTCTTCGAGGAGATGCGTCCGGTTTTCTAAAAACAGCTCCGTCCACATATCGGGATTGAGCCATGCCACCCGTGTTAAATCCTTGTAGCTTCCGGCGGAAAGTCCTTTATGGTTTTTCGCGCCGGGGGACTTTACATATGCGTTGGAAACAACATGCGCAAGCTGAGAGGTAAAGGCAATCATTTGGTCATGGCGCTCCGCGTCCGTTACAGAAAAAGACCCGAAGCCAAGAGGCGAAAGCACCTTTTTAATTTGGTCAAGAAGTGCAATGTCATCATAGGAGGGCGGCACAATCACCATGGGCGCGCCGCGAAACATGTCGCTTCTGCTGTATTTAAAGCCTGAATTGTGGGTGCCTGCCATCGGGTGTCCGCCCACATATATAAAGCTATGGTCTTTCGAGAGGGCAAAGCCTTCTGCGCAAACGCCCTTTTTCGTGCCGCAAAAGTCTATCACAAATTTTCCCTTGGGAAAATAAGCGGCATTTTCTTTCATATAGGCGATGGCGGCACGGGGGTAGAGGCAGATAAGCACAAGGTCACAGTCTTTCAGCGTTTCTTTCGAAAGCTTCCCATCTGCTGCACCGCATAAGATGGCGTAGTCCAGCATCACCGTATCCCGGTCAAAGGCAAGTACGCTGTGCCCGGCGTCCTTAT
Organism: Clostridia bacterium; assembly: GCA_045648645.1. Taxonomy (GTDB): domain Bacteria; phylum Bacillota; class Clostridia; order UMGS1883; family UMGS1540; genus SIG447. The sequence goes on from JAZROH010000078.1 coordinate 35,543, forward strand.
AGGCTCTTGCGGCACTGCCGCCGATAAGCCCGAGGCCTACTATTCCAATCTGCATTTTGTTCACTTCCTTATAAGATTTCACGTACCTTTTGGATTTTGCCCGCCAGATGCGCAAAAGCTTCGGGGGTCAGGGACTGCGCACCGTCGCACAATGCATGCGCGGGGTCGTTATGCACTTCAATCATAAGCCCGTCCGCACCTGCCGCGGTTGCCGCCATTGCCATCGGCTCTACAAGCCGTGCTTTCCCCGTGGCATGGCTGGGGTCTGCAATAACCGGCAGATGAGAAAGCTCATGGAGAAGCGGGATACAGGAAATATCCATGGTGTTTCTGGTGTAGGTTTCATATGTGCGGATACCGCGTTCGCAAAGGATAATATTGCCGTTGCCCTCGCTCATAATATATTCCGCACTCATTAAAAATTCTTTCAGCGTATTGGCAAGACCGCGTTTTAAGAGAATGGGCTTTTTCGTTTTGCCAAGCTCTTTTAAAAGGTCAAAGTTCTGCATGTTGCGCGCACCAACCTGAATAACATCCACTTCCTCGAAAAGAGGCAGGTGGTTGGCGTTCATGATTTCCGTAACAATCGGCATGCCTGTTTCCTTTTTGGCTTCCAGAAGATATTCAATGCCGTGCGCCTTCAGTCCCTGAAAGTCATAAGGCGAGGTGCGGGGCTTAAAGGCGCCACCGCGCAGAAGCGTTGCCCCTGCCGCCTTTACGGCGTGTGCCACTTCTATCATCTGCTCGCGGGACTCTACCGAACAGGGACCGGCAATAATCGCGAAATTCCCGCCGCCGATTTTAACACCGCCGATATCAATAACGGTGTCCTCGGGGTGGAAGTTGCGGTTGCACTGTTTAAACGGGTCGGACACACGCTTGACTGTTTCTACAATCGCAAGGCTGTCAAGAAGCTCCATGTCAATGCGGGAGGTGTCCCCTACAAGCCCCAAAACGGTGTAATCTACACCGCAGGATGCATGCACCTCTACGCCCTGTTCTTCGAGCCAATGGGTAAGATGGTCAATCTGTTCCTGTGTGGTATTCTTTTTGATAACGGCAATCATTTTTATCCCTCCAATAAAATAAAAGGCTACACAGAGGGTTTCTGTGTAGCCGGATTTGCAAGTCCAAAACCTATGCCAAGTTTTCTGCAACACAAAAATCCCTTACTTCATGCTTGGTAAAGTAAAAGTAAAAGAAATATTCGTATGCAAACGTATTCTTATGCATAAGGCGTGTCCTTTCCTAAAATCAATATTATAGATAGTATACTCCCCCAAAATGCATTTGTCAAGGGTTTTTCATGACTTTTTTAATTTTTTTGGATTGACAACTGAAAGGCAGCATAGTATAATGGGAATGCAAGTTTATAAACGAGGGAGAATAAATATGAAGAAAAAGATTGTTTTGGGTTTTCTTGCCTGTGCGCTTCTTTCCACCGCGGCAGAAGCGGCAGGGGTGGAATTTACCGTGGGAAATCCCGCGTTTAAAGTGGAAGAGGCAGGCGCGGCAACGGAAAAAATTCTGGAAGCGGCACCATACATTAGCGAGGCGGGACGCACCATGGTACCCGTTCGCGCCATATCCGAAGCCTTTGGCGCGGCGGTAGACTGGAATGGGGATGCGCGGACGGTATCGGTAAGAACCGAAAAAACGGAAATTTTGCTTACCGTGGACAGCCCGCAGGCACTTATAAACGGTACTTCTCATATGCTTGATGCTGCACCCGTTATTTTGGAGGGCAGAACGTTTGTACCTCTTCGGTTTATCGGGGAAGCCCTTTCCTGCAATGTCAATTACGCGGCAATTACGGGGCAGATTTTGATAGATGATACGGAAGCTGTTTTAAAAAGCGGGGACAAAACACTTTCGCTTGCACAATTTAAGGCGGCGTACGACTATTTTTATGGGGCTTACAAGGCACAAGGGGCAGAGATGACGGAAAATGAGTATGCACAGATTATTGCGGAAATCACAATGCAGTCCGTATACCAGAATTTCAGCGTTCGCACGGCTTTCCCTGACCTTGCGCTCTCAGAAGCCGACAAAACGGCACTTTTAGAAGAATGGGCAGAGATTGAAAAAGGAACAGAAATGCCTTTAAAGGGCTATCTGGCACAGCTTTTGGAGGACACGTACTTTCGCGGCGGGCTTCCGATAATTGCAAGAATTATGGAAGCACAGGGTTTGGAGCCGCTGTATACCGAAGGGTATGTTTGCGCAAAGCACATTCTGGTAGAGGATGAAGAAACGGCAAATGCCGTGTACGAAAAGGCAGTCGCCGGTACGGATTTTGACAGCCTTATTGCAGAATATAACACCGACCCCGGCATGGAGCAAAACCCCGGCGGGTATGTGTTTACTACGGGCGAGATGGTAAAGGAATTTGAAGCGGCAACCTTTGGCGCAAAGATAGACGAAATTACAAAGCCCGTTCAAACCACATACGGCTATCATATTATAAAGCGTCTTCCCCTCCCCGCGCTTTCGGAAGAAACAAAAACCCAGATTGCCGCCCGAATTGCACAGGGGATTTTAGATGCCGCCCCCGCCCCCGAGCAGCTTTTGGAAACCGATGCGGTGCTTGTAAAGCTTAGAGGAAAATAAAACATATGAACACAAAAAAACGGAGCAACTGCTGCTCCGTTTTTTATGTTTCCAGAGTTAGAATTTAAAGAAATTCTTTGCGTTATGGTAGCTGATGCCGGTAACGATTTCGCCGAGGGCTTCATAGTCCGCGGGATATTCGCCGTTTTCTACCCAGCCGCCGATAAGGTTACACATAATGCGGCGGAAGTATTCGTGGCGCGGGTAGGACATAAAGCTGCGGGAGTCTGTGAGCATACCTACGAATCTGCCGAGCAGGCCAAGGTTTGCAAGGGCACGCATCTGTTCTACCATGCCGTCGCGCTGGTCATTGAACCACCAGCCGGAGCCGAACTGAATTTTCGACGGGGCTTCCGTGCCCTGGAAGTTACCGAGCATAGTGCCGAGGACGTAGTTGTCCTTGGGATTAAGCGTGTAGAGAATGGTCTTCGGAAGCTTTCCGTTTGCGTTGCACACGTCAAGGAGCGCGGCAAGCGGTGCGGCAATGTTCTTATCGTCGATGGAGTCAAAGCCGGTGTCGGGACCAAGCTTTTTGTACATGCGGCTGTTGTTGTTGCGAAGGGCACCGATGTGCAGCTGCATTGTCCAGTCGCGGGTGTGGTATTCTTCCGCAAAGAACAGAAGCATGTAGGTCTTGTAGGCGTTGATTTCGTCTTCCGTAAGGGTCTGTCCTGCCATTGCTTTCTTAAATGCGTTGTTTGCTTCCGTTTTGTCGGGTGTGCGGAAGGGAACGCCGGCAAGCGCATGGTCGGAAAGACGGCAACCCACCTTGTCGAAGAAATTAATTCTTTCGAGAAGGGCGGCGCAAAGGGCATCAATATCGTCAATTTTCGTATTGCAAAGCTTTGCAAGGTCATTTATGTACGGAATAAAGGTTTCCAGCTCGCAGTTTACCGCTTTGTCGGGACGGAAGGTAGGCAGAACCTTTACCTTGCTCTTCTTTGCAAGTTCGATATGATATTCCAGCGTATCCAGCGGGTCATCCGTGGTGCAGATGGTTTCTACGTTGGAACGCTCAATAAGGCGCATGGCGGAGAAATCATCAGAGGCAATCATTTTGTTTGCCTTTTCATAAATATCCTTTGCGGACTTTTCGTTTAAGATGTCCTCAATGCCGAAGAAACGCTGGAGCTCCAGATGTGTCCAGTGGTACAGCGGGTTGCCGATTGCATACTTTAAGGTCTTGGCAAAGGCTTCGAACTTCTCAAAGTCGGACTTATCGCCCGTCATGTAATCCTCCGGAATACCGTTGGAACGCATGGCGCGCCACTTGTAATGGTCGCCGCCGAGCATAATCTCGGTGATATTTTTAAAGTGTCTGTCTTCACAGATTTCTTTGGGATTTAAGTGGCAATGGTAGTCGATAATCGGCATTTTGGCTGCATATTCATGGTACAGCTTTTGTGCGACTTCCGTTTCCAGCATGAAATCCTTGTCCATAAATGCTTTCATGGAAATTTCCCCCTCAAAAATAAAATGTTTTTCTTATTATACTAAATTTTCCCCCGAATGTAAAGAAAAATTTTAACCTTCTATTAAAGGAAGTGCGGAAAGCGCCTTTTCAATATCGGCATCGGCAGGAATATAGTCTTGCATTTCGCCGTCATTGAACTTCCCGTAGGCAACCATATCAAAGTAGCCCGTGCCGGTAAGACCGAATACAATCGTCTTTTCCTCACCCGTTTCGCGGCAACGGAGTGCCTCGTCAATGGCAACGCGGATGGCGTGGCTGCTTTCGGGGGCGGGCAGAATGCCTTCTACCTTGGCAAACTGCTGTGCCGCTTCGAATACGGAGGTTTGGGTAACGGATGTGGCTTCCATAAACCCGTCGTGGTAAAGCTGCGAAAGGGTGCTGCTCATGCCGTGATACCGCAGTCCGCCGGAGTGGCTTGCGGCGGGAATAAAGCCGCTGCCGAGGGTGTACATTTTCGAGAGCGGGCAGACCATGCCTGTATCGCAAAAGTCATAGGCATATTTGCCGCGGGTGAGCGTCGGACAGGAGGCAGGCTCTACGGCAATAATACGGTAGTCTGCTTCGCCGCGGAGCATTTCACCCACGAAGGGAGATACAAGACCGCCCAGATTTGAACCGCCACCGGCACAACCGATAATAATGTCGGGTTTTATATTATATTTATCAAGCGCCGCCTTTGTTTCCAGACCAATGACCGTCTGGTGCAAAAGCACTTGATTAAGTACGCTTCCAAGCACATAGCGGTAGCCTTCGCGAACGCTTGCTGCCTCCACGGCTTCCGAAATGGCACAGCCAAGACTTCCTGTTGTACCCGGATGTGCCGCTAAAATGCGCTTGCCCACCTCTGTTTCCATAGAGGGCGAGGGGGTGACGGATGCGCCGTAAGTGCGCATAACCTCGCGGCGGAAGGGTTTCTGTTCGTAGGAAACCTTAACCATGTATACCTTGCAGTCCAGTTCAAAATAGGAGCAAGCCATGGAAAGTGCCGTGCCCCATTGTCCTGCGCCGGTTTCCGTGGTTACGCCGCGAAGACCCTGCTTCTTTGCATAGTACGCCTGCGCAATGGCGGAATTCAGCTTATGACTGCCGCTTGTATTATTGCCTTCGAACTTGTAATAAATTTTAGCGGGGGTGTCCAGCTTTTTCTCCAGACAGTATGCCCGTACCAGCGGCGAAGGGCGGTACATCTTATAAAAGTCCCGTATTTCTTCGGGGATTTCAAAATATGCAGTGGTATCGTCCATTTCCTGCCGCACAAGTGCCTCGCAGAAAACGGCGGAAAGTGCCTCTGCCGTCATAGGCTTATGGGTAACCGGGTCCAAAAGCGGCGCCGGCTTATTTTTCATATCGGCACGCACATTATACCAGGCGCGTGGCATCTCCTTTTCTTCCAGATAAATTTTGTAGGGAATTTTTTCGTTTGCCATTTTACGCTCTCCTTTCTACTTGGGTGTAAGACAGAAAACAAAAACGCTCCTGTCCCACGTGCTTTGCTGGGACAGGAGCGAACAACTTCTCCTGCGGTGCCACCCGGCTTGGCGCATTCGCGCCCGCTTTACGCATACTACCATATGCAGACCTTTTATAACGGAGAGTCCTGCTCCGTCGCCCATACTCCGAAAAACGTTTCTGTTTGCCCTCGGAAGTCCATTCCGCTTTATATTTTTCACCGCAATCCCACCGCCTGCGGCTCTCTTTAAAAAAGGGATAAAGCGTACTTACTCTTCCTCAACGGTTTAGTCCAGTATAGCATTTTGCTTTCAGTTTGTCAAGGTTTTTTTGATATTTTATCAGATGACGGGTCTTCCCTTTCGAATGTTATAGGCGGCGCCTAAAAATGCCCAATTCTGGCGGAAGGGGCGCATGATGGTCCAGTACCCGCTGCCGAGCAGATTGAATTCATCCAGAAGGTCGTATTTGGCGCTGATGCTGCGAATGTCCTCAAACCAGACGATGTGCCGCCGCCCCGCTTCATCCCGATAATTGAAGAAGGGAGAAGCAGAAGGCGCGTCAAACTGAATTTCCGCGCCGTAGCGGGCGGCAAGACGGACGGCGTATTGGTTTCCGATGTTGGTTGCCCTATCGCCCTTTTCATAGGGAAGCGTCCAGTCATAGCCATAATTGGGAATACCCATAAGAATTTTATCCCGCGGAATTTCCGTCACCGCGTACTGTACAACCTGCCGCACCTGATTTAAAGGGGCAACGGCAAGGGGCGGGCCGTAGGCGTATCCCCATTCATAGGTCATGAGAAGCACTGTATCCACAATTGCCCCGATGGCACCGTAGTCATGGGCTTCATACAAAAGCCCCGGCTGGTCAGCATATGTTTTGGGCGCAAGATCCACATGCGTAGGGTAGCCCGCGGCATGGAGCTGCTCGGTGGCGTTTTCTAAGAAACGAAGGAAGCCCTCGCTGTCCTCGCGGGGAATGTACTCAAAGTCAATATCCAGTCCCTGATATCCCTTTCGCTGCATCGTTTCAATAACAGCGGAAATTACGCGGTTTTGCAGGTCGATATTTCGAAATAGGAGCGATGCGCGCTCGCCGCTGAAGTTGCCGTCCTCCGTAATGGAGGATAGAAGCATGAAGGGCGAAACATTTTCGGAAAGTGCGGCTTCAATCAGCGGTAAATCATTGATAGTGATAAGACTGCCGTTTTCGGTAAAGCCATACCCGAATACCGTAAGACGCGACAGATACGGAAGCGTTGTCCGCAGCGTCGTGCGGTTAATGTTTGGATAGGCGTACCCGTTTGCCGTCAATGTCCGCCGCTTATCCATGGTAAAAGATATGGTAAGCTGCTGCCCGGGATAGAGGATGGGATTTAAAATCAGCTCGGGATTATTTCGCCGAAGCTCTCCTGTGGTCGTGCCAAAGCGTCGTGCAATGGCGGAGAGGGTGTCACCCGGTCGCACCGTGTACACTTCCTCCGGAAACAAAATGAGGAGCGCCTGCCCGACCACCAGCGTGTCGCTTGCCGAAAGCCCGTTGTCGGATAAAATGCGCTGATAGGAAACACCGAAGCGGTTTGCAATGCTTCGCACCGTGTCGCCCCTGCGGACTACGTAAATTTGCAAAGAAAACACCTGCCTTTTTTGTTTCCACTATATGCAAAAGGCGTAAAAAGCGTTCCTGACGCGAGAATGCATGGCGGGACGTCAATGCATTAAAAGGATGGAGCGTAATCGTTTGCTGATTCTAACGCAGGTTTTGTCGAATTTTATAGGTTGACAACATCCTACAATTTGTATATAATATAAATTGTAGGATATATTTATTGTATAAATAATAGGAGGCGGTTATGAATATAAATACGGAAACAATTACGACTATGACAGAAGCCAATCAAAATTTTTCAAAGGTTGCCAAGGTGGCAGAGAATAATGGGAAAGCGGTTATATTTAAAAATAACAAGCCGAAATTTTTGCTTATTGACGTAGATTCGAATGCATACTTTGACATTACCGATGATGAAAAAATTGATGTAGCGGCAAAAAGAATTCTGAATAGATTTAAGCCCGCATTCGAGGAGCTGGCGAAATGATAAAATTAAGTAAAGAAAAAGTTCTTTTACTTCACAAACTAATCGCAGAAGAAACAGGCGGTAGTGTTGGTGTTAGAGATAATGAACTTTTAGAAAGTGCTCTTAATAATGCGTATGCTACATTCGGTGGAGAAGAACTTTATAAAACCAAAGAAGAAAAGGCTGCGAGTCTTGCATTTTCTTTAATATCCAATCAAGCCTTCGTTGATGGAAATAAGAGAATAGGGGTATATGTTATGCTGACATTTCTGGAAGCAGAAGGTATAAAAATGAACTGCAGCAATTCGGATGTTGTTGATTTAGGTTTATCTGTTGCATCCGGCGATATGAAATATGATGAAATTTTAAATTGGATAAATAAGTTTAAAAAATAATTTTTTACGCTTGGCTCGACAGAGCAAAATTTAGCTAAAAATCTTGGCATCCAGATTATACAGTCTTTATATAAAGATTGTCGGAAATTGGCGAAAGCGAGGAAGATGAATGAAAAAAACATATATAACATCAATGCCAAACCATATTGGTGCATTTTTGAAAGCGAGCAAGTGCTTTTCGGCATTAGGAATTAACATTACTCGTGTAAGTTACAATAAGGCTGTAGATTCGCACATGTTGTTTATAGATGCAGAAGGAACAGAGGAACAACTGAAAAAAGCAGATAGTGAACTTAAAAAGATTGGTTATCTTCAAAATAATAACTCAAAAACAAGCATTGTTTTATTGGAGTTTTGTCTGAAGGATGTTCCAGGTAGTGTTACGGATGTTTTGACTCTCATTAACAAATTTAACTTTAATATATCATATATAAGTTCACAAGAGAATGGGACAAATTATCAGTATTTTAAGATGGGCTTGTATGTTGATGATTCGCAAAAAATATCTGAATTTTTGAAGGAAGTTGAAAAAATATGCAAAGTTCGAATGATAGAGTATAATAGCTCAGAGAAGGTTTATGATAACAGTATTTTTTACAATACATATGTTATGGGTCTGGCTCAGATTATGGGTTTAACTACCGATATAAGCAAAGAGCTTTTAGTACATGTAAATCTTGCTATGCAGACGTTGGACGAACAGGGGTTGTCTCCATATCGCACCTTTGACAGTATCAGCAAATTTGCAGAACTGCTTGGTGCTTCAAAAGGAAGGAATTTTTCTCCACGTATAACCAAACACAAAATTACTGAAAAAACCGAGATAATATTGATAGAACCTCCTTGCGGAAGTAATACAATCATTATAAACAGCGACAGAAAATATTTGTTTATAGACAGCGGTTATGCTTGCTATAAAGAAGAAATGTTAAGCGTATTTAAAGAGATTATACCTGAATTTGATGAAATTAAAAAAACAATACTTATAACGCATGCCGATGTTGACCATTGCGGACTATTGCCACTGTTTGATGAGGTTATTGCCAGTCATAAAACCGCAATGTGCTTATACAAAGAATATAATGGAAAAAACGGTTATAGGGAGGAAAATGCCCTGCACAAGCCTTATATTAATATTTGCAAATTACTTACCTCATACAAAACTGTAAATCCTGATAAGGTTATAACATTGTGGGATGGTGTGGAAAATCCAAAAGAACCTCTTACTCAAATTGGTTTTTTCGATTTTGGAGAACTCCATTTTGAAGTATATGAGGGGCAAGGCGGACATCTTCCTGGAGAAATAGTTCTTATTGACTATCGAAATCATATTGCAATTACCGGGGATATTTATATTAATGTCCACGGATTAACACAGGAACAGGCGGAATACAACCAATATGCTCCTATCCTTATGACATCTGTTGATACCAATTCTGAGCTTTGCGCAGAAGAACGAAAGGCAATAATGCAAAGATTGGGTGTAGGGAAGTGGCAAATTTACGGGGCACATGGATTTAAAAAGGATTATTCAGTTAATGTATAATTTTTCTGATCAACTTGGAATGAGCCTGATGCTAAAAACTTTGGCATCTAAATTATATAGTCTTTATAAAGTATGATATACAAGGGATATAATGTTATCTTGAATGAATAGAGTGAGAATTACATTTGAAGGTGTGAAAAATAGGAGGATTCGAGAATGGAATATTTAAAAGGTAAAGCCTTTTTGGGAGATTTTGCACAAAGAACATTTGCTAATTTACAAACAATTGAAAATGTAGTGCAAGACAATAATGAAGCATACGAAGTAACACAAATGGTAAATTCTTTATTAGCATTAATTGTATTTCCGAAGGAAAGACATTTAGCTACAGGGAACAAAGTTAAGTGGAAGAAATATTTAAGTAAATATGTTATCTACCCCCATAAGAATATTTCTTATGATAAACTTATAAGAAACTTACGTAATGCGATAAGTCATTCTCACATATTATTTGAGAAAGATAGCTATCTTGACAAAAATGGCAACGGAAAAATTAAAGCAATAACTTTTGTTTCGTGTGATTATATCAACAACAACAATCAGTGCCCCGAAGAGGTTGATTGTGAAAAATGTAAACTTAAAAATGGTAGTAGTGATAAGCCAGATTTTCAATTTACAATACCTGTTGAAGCATTACGCAAATTTATTGAGTTTTTTACGTTAGAAATTGTAAACGCAAGTATAACTTCCACAAAGAAAAGTGAGGTAAAGAAGAATGATTAAGAAAATAGTTAGTTAAGTCGGATCGTAGCCATG